>NZ_CP090959.1:3460000-3760000 GCF_024138675.1 Simiduia sp. 21SJ11W-1
ACGCCCTCACGCTTACAGAGGCGGATAAGGCCGCCGTTGCCAGTGTGCCCGCAACTGAATTAGCCGTTGCCCCCGAGCCAGACTGGCAAGAATTTACCGTGCGCAGCGGCGATAACCTGTCGTTGATTTTCCAGCGCGCAGGCCTGAACGACCGGGAAATGTACGAGGTAATTGCCAATAAGGCCGCAGCCGACTCCCTGAAGCGCCTGCACCCGGGCCAGACCTTAGGCTTTCAGCTAGCTCCGGACGGCAAGCTTGCGCGCCTGAAGTACCAAACCAATCGCCTTTCACATGAAATTTACGAGCGCACCGAAGGCGGCTTCAAGCGCGACGAGATCACCCGCACACCCGATTTAATTACTGCGTTTCGCCATGCCGACATCACCAGCTCCCTGTTTTTGGCAGGCCAGTCGGCAGGCATGGAACCCAGCCTGATCATGGAGCTCGCCAACATTTTTGGTTGGGATGTGGATTTCGCACTGGATATTCGCGCGGGCGACAGCTTTAGCCTGGTGTATCAAGAGCGCTACCTGGACGGCGAAAAGCTCGATAACGGGGCCATACTGGCTGCAGAATTTGTTAATCAGGGCAAAAAATTCCGCGCGGTACGCTACACGGACCTCAATGGCAACTCCCACTACTACACCCCAGAGGGTGACAGCATGCGCAAAGAGTTTTTGCGCACGCCGGTGGATTTCGCCCGCATCAGCTCGCACTTTAACCTGAGGCGCAAGCACCCGGTGCTGCACAGCATTCGCGCACATAAAGGTACCGATTATGCAGCCTCGCGCGGCACCCCCATCCGTGCAACCGGCGATGGCAAGGTGATTCACGCTGGCCGCAAGGGCGGCTACGGCAATGCAGTGATCATTCAGCACGGCCAAACCTACCGCACCCTGTATGCCCACATGAGCAAGTTCGCCCGCGGCGTGCGCCATGGTAGCCGGGTAAAACAGGGCCAGATCATCGGTTACGTGGGGTCAACGGGGCTGGCCACCGGGCCACACCTGCACTACGAATTTTACGTAAATGGCGCGGTGCGCAACCCCGTTACCGTACCGCTACCCAAAGCTAACGCGGTTGCCAAGGCAGAAAAAGCGCGCTTCTTCGCACAAACCGCTACCGCCCTAGCCACACTGGAAGACTACCAGCGCAGCTCGCAGCTGGCTCAAGTAAACCAATAGCCCGCAGCGCTGGCCGGGCACCGGCCGGCGCCATCTCACCTTAAGTCAATAGGCCACTTGGCCAGCCCAACTTAGCCCGTCTGGCCAATGAACCCTTGCGCTGCACTGGGCTACACTCCTACCTGCGGCTAACCAAATGTACATAGCCAAGCGGGGCCAGAACTGACAGCCCACCTGCCAAATCAACCACCGAGCAGTGACCCACCAGTCACAAATGTTCAAATAATGTACAGCGGATTTGCGTATAATGCGCGCCCCGCTCACAACCAAGATGGAAATATGTTGCTTTTACTTAAGTCTTTACGTGCATCACTGATTGCAGTATCCGCCTGCTTATTTCTTGCCGCACCTGCTGGCGCACAGTCGCTGGAGAGCATCAACGGTGAGCGCAAGAAAATCAATTCTACCCTCGCCCAGCACGAAGAGCGCCTGCAATACCTGGTAGATCGCATTGAGCGCACCAAAGAAGAGGTGGCAGAGGCACGCACAGAACTGGCCGAGCAAGAAAGCGCACTGGGGGAGGCCATCGCCCAAGCGGAAGCTGATCCTGGCGATGTAAGCGCGCGTTCAGCAACTCTTGCGTCTATCCGCTATAACCGCAGCGAAGCCAAGCTTGAGCGCCTTCAAGATAGGCTCGATAGCGCCGTTGAAGAACAAGCAAGTATTCGCGCGCATCAAGTTGAATTACAGCAAGCGCTGTTGCAGTTGAACGCAGAAGAACAGCGCCTGAAAACAGCCGCCGCTGCGGCCGCAAAAGCTGCCGCCAAGCCCCAGCCTGTAGCCCAACCCAAAGCACCTGCAGCACCGGCGATTACAGTGGCGGCGCCCACAGCGCCCAAGCCCGCGGCCACCTGGCCCAGCACAGAAGATCAAAGCCCTGAGAGCGCAGCATTTGCCAAGCGCACATTGGCGGCTTTGGCAGCCAAGCCTGCAGGCGCGGCCCCAATGCAAAACGTGAAGCTCAACCACAACCGCGGCCGGGGTACCGAAACCTTTACTTACCTCGGTGATGACTTATACCGGGTAAATATGAAACTTGAGGCCGGCATGTGGGGCTTTAAAGTGTATAACCAAACCTTCTGGATGAGCGTGCCTAAGGCCATGGCAGATCAAGACTTTGTGTTGATCTACGATGTAACCGGCAAAGCCAAGCTGCACGTGTTTCCAGCCCGCTTGCTGAACTAAACGCAGGCTCATTAAAAAAGGCGCCAACCAGGCGCCTTTTTTATGCTTATGAACCGCAGCCTTTACAGCGGGCTCGCTTAGATACGCCTCGACTCTGGCGCCGCTGCCCTAAAGTGAAAAACTCGCGCCGCAGCCGCAGGTGCTGGTGGCATTGGGGTTTTGAACCACAAAGCGCGAACCCTGCAGGCCCTCTTCGTAGTCCACTTGCGAGCCCACCAGATAGGGGTAGCTCATGGCGTCTACCACAACCTTGATACCGTCTTTCTCTACAATGGTGTCGTCTTCTGCCAACTGCTCTTCAAAGGCAAAGCCGTACTGAAAGCCCGAGCAGCCACCACCGGTGACATACACGCGCAATTTGAGATCGGGGTTGCCCTCTTCATCAATCAGGCTGGCCACTTTGGCTGCGGCGCTGGCCGTGACATTCAGGGCTTGGGGGATAAATACTTCCGGGGCTGACATAACTTCTCCTGCAATCGCGCCGCCCTTTTGAGCGACGCGCTGCATCATTATCCGGTTAACCCAGTAAATCAGTCAACTATAGCGGCACCCGGCGCCTTCGCGGGCACCTTTTCAGGCTCTGCAGGCTTGCTGGCCTGGGTGCCGTACACCAGGCTGCCGTTGACCTGCGAGCCCTTCACCATTTCAATCATGTGGTAGTGCACATTGCCCTCTACCACGGCTTTTGCCGCAAGCTCTATGTGCTTATCTGAATGTACGTTGCCCTGCACCTGGCCGTTAATCATTACCAGGGGAGCGGTGATGTCGCCTTTCACACGGCCTTTCTCACGCACATTCACTTTGGCATCGCCCTTGCCATCGGCAATGATATTGCCCTCTACTACCCCTTCAATCTCCAAGCTGCCGCTAAAATGTACATCACCAACAATTTTGGTGGCCTTGGAAATCAGCGTGGTTCCGCCAGATAAACTCATAACTCTCTACCTATTTCTGGGTTAGCTCTCTTCAACTAACCATCCAAATTTCTTTTCTACCGTGGCGCCATTAGAGCCACGCGCTTTAGCAACAATTTCAATACGCATGGGCTCAAAACCCACGGGTAAGACAAGCTCGCCTTCAATATTCTGAAAATAGCGAAAACCCAGACGAATATCTGTGGTGCTTACCGCATCAGACACATCCTTAAGCGCCAAACTCATGGGCAGGCCACCCTGGCGCCCAACAATGGTGAAGTTCACATGGCCAGACAACATTTTGTGATTGGTTGCCAGCTGCTGAATTACCAATTTGTAATTGAAACGGCGCTCTTCACCCGTGGAAATCACGTTGAGCGAGCCAATAGTGAGCCCCTGTTTGTCGGCCGAGGGCATCATCAAGCCACGATAGAAGGTGATGTCTTCCTGCAGCTCGGCAATTTCAGCCTTGAGGCGAATCACCTCGTTGCGCACGTCTTCGCTGGCGGCTTTATCTACCTGTGAGCCCAACTTTAGATTGGCCACTTCCTGCCGCAGGGCTTCTGCTTCCGCGCGGCTTTCACTCAAAGCCTGCTCGAACTGGTCGCGCTCACCCAGCGCTTGTGCCTGGTATTTCAACGCCTCACTGGTGCCATACCAGTGAGCGGCATACACAGCCAGTGCCGCGATCAGCAGCGCCAACAGCCGCCGCGACCAACGCAGCCACGGGCGGTAGGGTACTACTTCAAGCCGATACTGCTTGCTGCCTTTGACAGCACTCATGAAATTCTCCTCATGGGTTTACTTATCAAGGAAGTAACGCGGGGCTGTTAAGTCCCAGCGTTTCATCGAATCCGAACATGATATTCATGTTTTGAATAGCCTGCCCGGACGCACCTTTGGTTAGGTTGTCGATTACCGACATCACCACAACGGTATCACGCTGTTGCGGGCGGCATACGGCAATGCGGCACATGTTGGACGATTTCACGCTGCGGGTTTGCGGGTGACTGCCGGCAGGCAATACATCCACAAACGGCTCATTGGCATAGCGCTCTTCGAACAGCGCCTGTAAATCGCCCGCGTTACCACGCAAGGTTGCATAAAGGGTTGCGTGAATACCGCGCACCATTGGCAGCAGGTGCGGTACAAACGTAAGCCCGATGCTGCCACTACCGGCAGGCAACACAGCGCGCAGGCCTTGCTCGATTTCCGGCAGGTGGCGGTGCCCTGCTGCGGCATAGGCTTTAAAACTGTCTGCGGTTTCAGATAACAAATTATCAATACTGGCCTGGCGTCCGGCGCCGCTGGTGCCACTGGCGGCGTTGGCAATCAGCCGCTCGGGTTGCACCAGGTTATTTTCCAACAGCGGAATAAAGCCCAGCTGGGTCGCCGTGGGGTAACAGCCCGGGCAGGCCACCAAATCGGCATCGGCAATGAGGTGGCGATTCACCTCTGGCAGGCCGTATACGGCTTTTTCAATCAGCGACGGGCAACCGTGCGGCTTACCATACCAAGAGGCCCAAAGCTCGGCATCTTTAATTCTAAAATCTGCCGACAGATCCACTACGCGGGTTCCGCGGTTCATCAAATCGGGCATCATGGCCTGCGCCACACCGTGCGGCGTGGCAAAAAACACCACATCACATTCGCCCAGCTGATCGGGATCTGGCACAGAAAACGCGAGGTCGTAATGGCCGCGCAGGTTAGGGAATAATTGTGATACTTGCACGCCTTCTTCAGCGCGCGAGGTAATGGTAGTGACCTTTACCTTTGGGTGGCTGGCCAAAAGGCGCAATAATTCGACGCCCGTGTATCCGGTACCGCCGACAATGCCGACTTTAATCACAATTGCACTCCCCTCGAAAAACTCTAGGCTGAATTACGTATAATAGAGGCAGGCTGCAACAAGCGAAAGTTGCTTTTGCCAAATTCACCCTGCACTGCACATTTCGCGTACAGCCAGCGCATTTGCCCGCATCGGCAGAAATCATCTGCGCACAGTGCATTTTTACGCTGCAAGCCCTAGGCTTTGCATTGCTCAACACTCATCACAATAAGGTAAGCCGCCGCCCCATGCCCGCTAAACCCCTTAAGTACGCCCAGCAGTGGCTGGATAACTTTCGGCTCAGGCTTGCCTATACCGATGCCCTGCCGCAACTGACGCTGTTGGGTTTAATCAGCGGGCTGGCCGCCGCCGGGGTGATTATTTTGTTTCGCCTGGCCATAGATGAGCCGCTCGACTGGCTATTGCCCCATGGCCACGATGACTTTGAATCACTGCCGCGCATCTGGCACTTTGGCCTGCCTTTATTAGGTGGCCTGTTACTCGCACTGTTTTTTCATTGGCTGGAGCCACGCTACCGGGCGGTGGGTGTCACCCATGTGCTCGACCGGCTGCACTCACACCAGGGGCATATGTCGTCGCGCAATATGTGGGCGCAATTTTTTGGCGGCTTGATTTGCCTGGCCAGCGGTCAGTCGGTGGGCCGCGAGGGGCCGGCCGTACACATGGGCGCCGCCAGTGCCAGCATCATCGGGCGCTGGTTTCGGCTGCCCAACAACAGCATGCGCACGCTCGTGGCTTGCGGCGTGGCGGCGGCTATTTCCGCCTCGTTCAACACCCCCATGGCCGGCGTGATTTTCGCCATGGAAGTGGTGCTGATGGAATACACCATTACCGGCTTTTTGCCAGTTATATTGGCTTCTGTATCCGGCGCGATGCTCAGCCAGATTTTTTTCGGCCGTGAAATTGCTTTCGCCGTGCCCAGCATTCACATGAACAGCCTGTGGGAGCTGCCCTACATTGCCTTTGGTGGCCTGGTGATTGCGCTGATTTCTTCGCTGTTTATCCAGCTGGTGGTCAAGCTCGTACCATTGCAGCGCAAGGCCGTGGCCGGGCGCATGATCATGGCGGGGCTGATCACGGGCATTGCAGCCTTTTGGGTGCCAGAAATCATGGGGATTGGTTACGATACCGTCGATCACGCCATGCGTGGCGAGCTCACCGTGCAAGCATTGCTGTTAATTGTTTGCGTAAAGCTCATCATTACCGCCACGGTATTTGGCCTGGGCATCCCCGGCGGCTCTATTGGCCCCACGCTTTTTATGGGCGCCTGTATTGGCGGGCTATTGGGGCTGCTTGCACACCAGGTGGCACCGGAGCTGGCATCGTCGCCGGCGTTTTACGTGCTGCTTGGCATGAGCGGTATGATGGCCGCCGTGCTCAATGCCCCCCTTGCAGCCTTGCTGGCATTGTTGGAGTTAAGTGCCAGCCACACAATTATTTTCCCGGGCATGTTGATGGTGGTTATCGCCTGTATTACCACCCGGGTACTGGTGCGTAACAACGGCTTGTTCCAGGAGATTCTGGCGGCCCAAGGCAAAAAAGCGCGCACCGGCCTGGCCGGCCAGATTCTGGCGCGCGTGGGCATTGAAAGCGTGCTGGAGCGGAACTTTGTCACCTGCGACAGGCGCCAGTTTTACGATGACCTGCGCAAGCTCCTGGCAGCACAGCCCGAGTGGCTACTGGTGGATGAACTGGATGGCAAAAAGTTTTTGGTGCGCCCGGCCGACGTGGCCCAGTATCTGGAAGATGCCCCCATGGAAGAGCTCACCCTCGAACGCGAGGTAGACTTGCTGAAAATTCCCGCCAAGCGATTGGAACTCACACCCATTCACTCGCGCGCCAATTTATTTGAAGCACAAATGCTCCTACAGCAAACCCGCGCCGATGCCCTGTATGTGCAACGCAGCGGAGCGCCGCTGCTGTCGTCGGCTATTGGTATCGTCACGCGCCACGCGATCAACAGCTACTACCAAATTTAACCACCCCTTTAATTTACCTAACTGCCTGAGCGCCCTAGGCGCCGGGCTTGGAGTAACTAGATGCAACACATTGAAATGGCCGAAGGGCTTACATTTTCTCGGCTGATTTATGGCTGGTGGCGGCTCATGGATTGGAACATGAGCACCCGCGACATAAGCGCGCGTATCGACGAGTGCCTGGCATTGGGCATTAGCACCCACGATCACGCCGACATCTACGGTGAGTACCAGTGTGAAGCAGCCTTTGGCGAAGCGCTGAAAGCCACGCCGTCACTGCGCGATAAGCTCCAGCTGGTCACCAAATGCGGGATTCAGCTGGTGAGCCCGCGCCGCCCCATGCACAAGCGCAAAAATTACGACACCGGCTACCAGCACATTGTGGCCAGCGCCGAGCAATCGCTGAAAAGTTTGCACACGGATTACATCGACGTGCTGCTCATTCACAGGCCAGATCCGCTCATGGATGCCGACGAAATGGCGCGCGCATTTACCGATTTGAAAGCCCAGGGCAAGGTGCGCCACTTTGGCGTTTCCAACTTTACCGCCAGCCAGTTTGCGCAACTGCAAAGCCGGCTGAGCGAGCCACTGGTAACCAACCAACTTGAAATTTCGGTGTTGCACCACGCAACCTTTGCAGACGGCAGCCTTGATCAAGCCCAAACATTGCGCCGCCCGCCTATGGCCTGGTCGGCCCTGGCTGGTGGGCGTTTATTCAGCGGCACAGATGCGCGCGCAATCGCAGTGCGCGAATGCCTGCAGCAATTAACTGACAACTATCAATGCAGTGTTGATCAACTGGCTTTAGCTTGGCTGCTTAAACACCCCGCCAACATATTACCCATTGTGGGCAGTGGAGCGAGTGCGCGCGTGCAATCGGCCTGGGCGAGCCTTAACATCGAGCTTAGCCGCGATGATTGGTACACAATCTGGGAGGCCAATGGCGGTGAGCTGCCTTAACCGTGAACGCAACCAATATCCACCTGAATTAAGGAAGCCTTTATGCTTTGGGTTAAAGCCTTTCACCTGATTGCGGTTATTTGCTGGTTTGCGGCACTGTTTTACCTGCCGCGCCTGTTTGTGTATCACGCCATGAGTGAAGACGCCATCAGCCGCGAGCGCTTCATCATCATGGAGCGCAAACTCTACCGCGGTATTGCCACCCCCAGCATGGTGGCCACACTGCTACTCGGGCTTTGGTTGTTGCACTTTAACCCCGCCTATTACATGGCCAGTGGCTGGATGCACGCCAAACTGAGCTTGGTGGCACTGTGCGTGGTGTACCACTTCTATTGCCGACATTTTATGGTGCAACTGCGTGAGAACCGCTGCCAGAAAAGCCACACCTTTTTTCGTATCTTTAACGAACTGCCGGTATTTTTGCTGATACCCATCGTGATTCTTGTGGTGGTGCGGCCGTTTTAGCCCACAAGCCCTGCCACTGGCTTGGCTAGAAGCCCCTCACAAAGGGCGCTGAAATCCGGCAGATCAGCACAGCTGTGTTAGACTCAGGGGTAGGTTTTCTACCCCTGAGTTACGCTTATGGAGTCTGTACAAACCCCGGTTATTCTATCGTTCAGCCCCCACGATCCCACCGGCTGCAGCGGCACCAGCGCCGACACCGAAACCGCCGTGAGCCTGGGCTGCCACGCAGCCACAGTGATTACCGCACTCACCGCCCGCGACACCCGCGAGCTGAAAGACTTGCACCCCGTAGACCCTGCGCTACTTATCGAGCAGGCCCGTGCCCTGCTGGAAGACATGCCCATTGGCGCCGTTAAAATCGGCGAACTGGCCTCGGTGGATCACTGCGAAACCATCCACTCAATATTGCTCGACTACCCGGGCTTACCCGTTGTGCTCGATGCCAGCGCGCAAGCGGCCAGCCTGCACAGGCCCGGTATTATGCAGGCGCTGCAAACCCTGTTATTCCCGCAGGCGCACATCATTACCGCGCACCACCAAGACCTGCAGCACCTGGCACCGGCAGGCGACACCACCGATGCCAAAGTGCAGTTGCTACTCGACAGCGGCTGCCAGGCTTTACTGCTCACCGGTTGCCGCGAAGGCCGCCAAAGCCAGGGCGCCAGGCTCTACCGGGCCCATTGTGACGTGCAACCTTTTGCAAACCCCACAACCAGCGGCCGGCTGGAGGCCATCATGGGCGCCAACACCACTTTAAGCGCGGCGCTGGCAGCCTATTTGGCCCACGGTTGTGCCATGGAGCAGGCCGCCAAGCAGGCCCTGCAATTTACCTGGCAGAGCATCGAGTTCGCCCGGCGCGTTGGCATGGGGAAACTGGTGCCCAACCGCTTGTTCTGGGCCACTCAAGAGGCCTCCCAGCGGCGCTACAAGCACTAGCCCCCAACTGGCCAGCCACGCCATAAATCAGGATAATGCCCCTCTTCTGCCGGCCTTGGCCGGCGGCCCTTGTTTATCACAGACACTTCACAGGAATTTGCATGAGTCGCTCGGAAACCTTGTTTCAACAGGCCCAAAACGTTATCCCCGGCGGCGTTAATTCGCCCGTACGAGCCTTTCGCGCCGTGGGCGGCACGCCGCTATTTTTCGAGCGCGCCGAGGGTGCCTACCTGTTCGACGCAGACCAGCGCCGCTACATTGACTATGTGCAATCCTGGGGCCCGATGATTCTTGGCCACGCCCACCCGCAAGTACTGGATGCCGTGATAGAGCGCGCGCGCGCAGGTTTGAGCTTTGGCGCCCCCACGGGCCTTGAAACCACTCTGGCCGAACAGGTGTGCCAGCTGGTGCCCGGCATGGACATGGTGCGCTTTGTGAACTCCGGCACCGAGGCCACCATGAGCGCCATAAGGCTTGCACGTGGTTTTACCGGGCGCGACAAAATCGTGAAATTCGAAGGCTGCTACCACGGCCACTCAGATTCCCTACTGGTTAAAGCGGGCTCAGGCGCGCTAACCATGGGCGTACCCAGCTCACCGGGCGTACCGGCGGCACTGGCCGATCACACACTCACGCTAACCTACAACGACGCCGAGGGCGTGCGCAAAGTGTTTGCCGACATGGGCGAGCAAATCGCCTGCATCATTGTTGAGCCGGTTGCCGGCAACATGAATTGTGTACCCCCTGTGCCCGGCTTTCTCGAGTGCTTGCGCGAGGTGTGTGACAAAAGCGGCGCGCTATTGATAATGGATGAAGTCATGACCGGTTTTCGCGTGGGGCTCACCGGCGCACAGGGTCACTATGGCGTAACCGGCGATCTGGTGACCCTTGGCAAAGTCATTGGTGGCGGCATGCCCGTGGGCGCGTTTGGTGGCCGGCGCGATGTGATGGAAAAAATTGCGCCGCTGGGCCCTGTGTATCAGGCAGGCACTCTCTCGGGCAACCCGGTGGCAATGGCCGCGGGCCTGAAAAATCTGGAGCTGATTTCTGAGCCCGATTTCTACCTACCACTGATGGCGCGCACCAGGCGTCTGGTGGAAGGCCTGCAAGCGGCAGCCGATGCCGCCGGCATCCCCTTTACTACCAACCACGTAGGCACCATGTTTGGTTTCTTCTTCACAGAGGAGCCACAGGTTAGCAATTTCAGCCAGGTAATGGCCTGCAATAACGAACGCTTCAATCGCTTTTACCACGGCATGCTGGCCGAGGGCATTTACCTGGCACCGGCAAGTTATGAAGCGGGCTTTATGTCTGCCGCGCACACAGATGCCGACATAGATGCCACCCTGGCGGCCGCCGCCAAGGTATTTAAAGACCTGTAACGTGAACCGGCAAGCGCGCTGGCTGGAGTTGGTTCTACTCTTTGCGCTCTTGCCGCTGGCGGGGCTCGTGCTGCAAAATCATTTGCAGCAATGGTTGCTGCCATGCCTGTGTGTGCTTGCCGCGCTGTGCCTGGCACTGATGCTGCGCGATGCGCACTTCAAGCGTTTTCGGTTAGTAAACGGTAAAAATATTCTGCCCGCGCTCTGGCGCCGGCGCTCGGTATTTAGCCTGGGCCTGGCCGCCAGTGCCCTGCTCTATGTCACCGCAAGCGAAAGCCACTGGTTTTACCTGCCCACCCAAGACACCAACAACTGGCTCCTGCTATTGGTGATCTACCCTTTGTTTTCTGTTGTGCCCCAAGAGCTTATTTACCGCACCTTTTTCTTTCACCGCTATAAAAAAATCATTCCCAGGAAGTCCACCCGTGCGTGGCTCTCGGCCTTTGCCTTTGCCTGGGCGCATATTATTTACGGCAACCTTGCAGCCATTGCCCTGGCCTTTGCAGGCGGCCTGTTATTTGCCTTTACCTATGCGAAGTTCCGCTCAACCCTGGCGTGCGTGGTTGAACACAGCCTGTGGGGGCTATGGCTATTCAGTTTTGGACTGGGCGGCTACCTAGACAGCGCGCAACTTTAGGCGGGCTTCACATAGCGCGATGCAATGCCGCACACGCCAAGTGTGCCAAATACAGTGCGGGCGTTAAGTAAAGGAGTAGGAATTAAGTGTAACTGCCAAGGCGCTGAGCGCTACTTGGCGGCAAGGCGTGCAACTAACAGCGCAATAATATCCAGTGCCTTGGGTGAGGCATCAATAATCTGGCAGCCCGCCCAAAAACCGGCAGCGCCATCTTCGCCAGCTTCCGCCGAGCGCACCCACAGGCAATCAACCCCGAGCGCCAGCTCTCCGGTGCTCGCCAAATTTTGCGGCAGCGTCAGGCGCAGCTGGTAGAGCTTATCTTCGGCCAGCTCTACCTTGCCAATCATCATCAAACCTTCGGCATGAATATTCACCAAGCGGCCAAGATGCTCGTCGGTTTGGGCATCCCAAATATCAAGCGGCTCGGCAATGTCGTGCCGCTTGAGCTTGCGCTGGTTACTCGTCATCGGCTTTGCCCTCTGCGGCCTTGGAGTTCAAGCTGTGGAAAATATTTTCCAGTGCTCGCTCAAAGAAAGGCTTGGTGGAGCCGGCAATCACTTTGGCGGTGCCGCCAAGCATTTCACGCGCAAGCTCCAGGCCGGATTTCATGGCGACTTTTTTACCCATTTGATCTACCAGCATATAGTGCAAGGTTTTCGAGTTGTACCAGGCAACCTTCAAGCGTTTGCCCGATTCAAATTCAAACCAGGTGCCGAATTCGATCATCTTCAGGTTGTCTACCATGCGCTCTTCTTCAGGCGTGGGTTTGTCTTTGCCGAAATCTGTGTGGCCTGCCTTTTCTGCTGCCATGGTTTCAAGCTTGTCGCGCATAGGCGCAGGCGCCGGGTCTGCCTTTTTACTTTGCAGGGCAAGTTTTTGCAGTGACACCAAGGCTTCAATGAGTTTTTTGCCTTTGGCCTGGTCATAGCCAATGGTTTCAAAGCCGGTTTCGATGACATCCATCAGGCTATCGTGCAAATCCATTTGGCGGGCGCGATCAGCGCTGCCCTCTTTCGGTTCAATACTCCAGAGAATATCGTCAACCGCCGAGAGCGCACGCGTCCAGCTTTCGGAATCGTCGCCATAGCGCAGCAGCACAAAGGCCAAATAATCAGACCATGGCTGCAGCAGTAGCAACAGCACAGCAGAAGGCAATTCCAGGTTGTCGGTGCGGGTGCGCACCTCCTGGTTCACCCGAATTTTCACCTCACGCAGTTTTTCTTCACCCTGCACCTTTTCCATGGCGCGGCGTTCCATCAACTCCTGACGGCGCGCAATTTTTTTGGTGTAAGAGGAGAACTCAAGCAGGAGCTCGGCAAACAGGCGCACATCGTTTTTAAATTCTTCCAGCACCCGCGATACGATAGATTTGATTTTCGGGTAAATCTCGTACTGGGAAGTGCCGTCGTTCGATACCCACTGGGCACCGGCCTCGGCCAAATTGTTTAACAACAAACGCGCGGGGTGTTCGGTTTCTTCAAAGAAATCTTTGTCGATGAATGCAAGTTTCAAAAACGGCGTGTGCAAATAGCTCAACAAGGCTTTTACGGAATCGGGCAGGTTATCGTCTGAGAGCATGTACTCAAACAACATACCCACCAGATCAATGGTGTGCAGGTCTTCGCCATCTACCGCGCCATCTTCGCTTTGCTCGCGCAGCCTTTGGGTTAGGTCGCGCTCCACCTGCGCAATCATGGCCGGCTGCAACGGCTCTATGGCGCCATCGTCGGTTTGCATAAACTGGCGCGTTACCGCAGTGGCCTGGGTTTGCAGATTTTGCAGCGCGCTCACCAGCTGTTGGTTTGAATAGACCACGGCCTGACGCACGGCGGCACCTTGGGCGGCGGCATCAGAGACCGACTGGGGCACCTGGCCAGGCGCCTGGCCCTGCGGCATGGGTTGTGCGCCGGCCATGGGCGCGCCCGACATTGGCGCGGCACCAGTGGGCGCGCCTGCGTGAACCTGGCCTGCGCCCATTTGCGACTGCAGGCCGCGAATCGCGCCCACTAAGTCTGCCTGATATTGCTGGGTGGGCAGATTGGGGTTGGGGGCTTGCGCCGGGCCGTGTGAAACCGGTGAGGTGAAGCCCGGAATGCGCCCCATGCCAGCCCCTGGCTGACCGGGCATAGCTTGCTGGCCCGGCATGGGCTCTAGCGCACCGCCTTGGGCGATGATTTCATCTTCAATGCCGTCGAAGCCTTCAACGAAATCTACCGGCGCCTCTTGAGCGCCGGCGCCTGCACCCGCGCCTTGGGCGCCGGGCACGTAATTTAAATTGGGCAGAATGCCTGCATCTACGAAGTAGGCGTTAAGCTCGCCCATCAAATCGCCAATGGCGGGCATAAAGTGCTGGTCGAATTGCTTGTAGGCAATGATTTTTGATTTGGTATCCAGCTCTACTTTGCGCAGCGCCTTGCGCATGGACTCACAAAACTGCACGGGCGAAACAGGGTTGGCCTTGTCTTCTACTTTTTCACCGCCGTTTAGCATGGCAAAGCGCTGGTTCAATGCCCATAACGCTTCGGCCACCTGCGCTTCATGCCGGCGGGTGATAGAGGCAATGGCAATGGTTTCTTCAAGGTCGGCGTTATCTACCAGCGAGAGCATGTCGCCGGAGTACTTTTCTTCACCGGTTTCGGTGCTCAGGGTTTTGTTTTTGAATTTGATAAACCCCTCGCCCAGGTAGCCGCAAAAATAGCGCTCCAGCAGCTCTTGGTTTTCGGTAAATTCGCGCAGAGCCTCGTTGGCTTTTGAACGCTCCTGATCGGTTTTGGCCTCGCTCACCTGCTGGCTCATGGCCTCGGCCAGGTACTTGGCAAACACAGCGAACTGGTTGCGACTGGCCTCAACGGTGATTTTCTGGCACGACTTCAGTCGCTCAATTACGCTGGCATCAGCTGAATTTTTCAATGTTTGTGGGCCCGATTTGCTCGTCTTAGGTGCGTTTTTTTGGGTGACATCCATGCGCTTAAAACCCTGATCTTTATTGTAGTCAAGAAATTGCTTTGGCCAAGGAAGGCCAGCACAGGCCCGCGTGGCGAGGGGCTTGTACGGTTGTGCATACTAACACTGGCCGCCCATGCGGGATACGTAGCCAAATGGCCTACTCCCGGGCCAATTGCTCGAGTTCCGCGCGCAACAGCGGGTTGTCGCCCACATAGCGCAACCCCAGGCGGGCAAAATTGCGGGCCTGGGCGCTTACACCCTGCTGGGCGTAGGCCTGGGCAATGAGGTAATAGAGGTTTGCCGAGTAACGATTCAGCCGCAAGCCTCGCTCGGCGGTATCGATGGCAGCCCCATACTGGCCTTCGGCCAACTGCTGGCGGGCCCGGCGCTCAAGCCGGGCGATTGCTTCGTGCTGCTCGCGCGGCACCTCGGCCGAGGGATTCGGCCGGGCCTCGCTCGTGCCTGCACCCTGTACTGTGCCGGGCTCGGCTGTGCCCACATCTGCGGGCAATTGCGGCTCATACCCAGGCGCGGTGTCGGTGCGCGCATCTTCCACCGGCGGCACCGTGGTGGTGGTTGAGGCACACCCCACCAGTAACAACATTCCAGAGAGGCCAAGCCAACGCACTACTGCCATAGGGATTTCCACCAATGTTTTAAGGGGTGCTCAAGGTAGCGGCAAGGTGCCTGGCCCGTGGGCGCCTGGCCCTCGGTAAACGGCAACAGGCGTGCGCCTTCGCAGTTTTCGCCCGAGGCCTGCCCCGTGCGGCTATCTACCCAGTGTAGTTTCACGCCCGGCGGCGCCGGTGCATCCAGGCCGCGGGTATTTAAGCCAGCCATTATACGTGACCAGATAGGCAGCGCACCGGTGGCGCCGGTGAGGGGTGTGGTGCCGTTATCGTCGCGCCCCACCCAGGTCACCGCCAGGTGCTCGCCACTGAAGCCTGCAAACCAGCTGTCGCGCTGATCGTTGGTGGTGCCGGTTTTGCCAGCCACATCCAGAGATTCGGGCAGATAGCGGTAGGCCCCTTTACCTGTGCCTTCGCGCATCACCGCGCGCAGGCCATATTGCAATTGATACACGGCCGCCGCAGGCAGGCGCGCCTCAACCGCCAAGGGGTAGCGGTTGAGTGGCTGCCCCTCTTTGGTAGTCACTGCGGCAATGGCGCGCAGGGGTGAGTAGAAGCCATCGGCGGCAAGGGTGTGGTAGCGCTCGGCAACTTCTATAGGTGCCATGCCCACCGCACCCAGCAACATGGCGGGCACCATAGGTACCTCGCTCTCGGCGCCCAATTGATTAAGGGTATTGGCCACATTGCGCAGGCCCAGCTGCATACCCAAACGCGCAGCCGCCTGGTTGTAAGATTTTGCCAGCGCCTCAAACAAGGGCACCTGGCCGTGGCTTTCGCGGCCGTAATTTTGCGGTGCCCACTCGCCATCTGGGCCAGCTACGCGCACGGGCTCATCGCTTATCAGGGTGGCAAGCTGGTAGTGCGCAGGCTGCATAAGCGCCGTTAGATACACCGCCGGTTTTACCAGCGAACCTATTTGCCGGCGGGCATCCAGCGCGCGGTTAAAGCCTGCCACCGAGGGGTTGCGATCGCCCGCCAGTGCCAGCACCTCACCGCTGCCCACGCGCACCACAAGTGCTGCGCCCTGCAGGCTGCCCTTATCGAGCTTATACCCGGCTTCGGTACTGGCCAGCTGGCCGCTCAGGGTTTGCTCAACGTGTGCCTGCATTTGCAGATCGAGGGTGGTGAAAATATTGAGGCCTTCAGATTGCAGGTCTGCGGCTTGGTAATCGCGGGTGAGCTGGCGCTTAACCAAATCAATAAAGTTGGCGTAGCGGGTAACCGGTTCGCTGTTTTGCGCGGCAATGCGCAGCGGCCGCTGACGGTATTGGTGGTATTGGGGCTCGGTTATAAGCTTGGCATCGCGCATAACCCCCAGCACCAAATCACGCCGGCCCTTGGCGCGCGCAGGCGAGCGCCAGGGGTTGTAGTAAGAGGCACCTTTAACCAAGCCCACCAGCAGCGCCACCTGATCGGGCGAAAGTTCATTGAGCGGGCGCCTGAAATAGTGCTGTGAGGCCAGCGCAAAACCGTGAATGGATTTCGCCCCCTGCTGGCCCAAATACACTTCATTGAGGTAGGTTTCCAGAATTTCGGCCTTGGAGTAATGCACCTCAAGCAACACCGCCATCACCGCCTCTAACCCCTTGCGGGTAAGGCTGCGCTCGGCTGTGAGGTAGAAGTTTTTTACCAGCTGCTGGGTGAGCGTGCTGCCGCCCTGGGTCACGCCACCGGCGCGCACATTGGCCATAAAGGCCCGTGCAATGCCCCGCAAAGACACGCCATGGTGCTCTAGAAAATGCCGGTCTTCCACCGCCAATAGGGTTTCGCCAAGCAAAGGCGGAATATCTGCCAGGCGCACTAACTGCCTGTCTTCCAGGTGCGCGGGGTAGATGCCGCCAATTTGCTCTGGCTCCAGGCGCAGGAAATCTGCATCGCCCGTACCGGGCACGAGCCGTTTAACCACGCCATCACGCAGCTCCATTTGCCATTGTGTGGCCGGGCTTGCGCCATCCCAAAACTGAAAACCGCGGGTGGCAATGGCGTATCGCAGGGCAGCCCCCACACGCTCGCGGCTGAACTGGCCAGGGCCAGACAACTGCATTACCGGCTGGTAGCCCAAGCGTTTTAGCTGCGCCTCCAAGCGCTCTTGAGTGACGGCACTGCCCTGGTAGAGCGCCATCGGCTCTGCGTACACCCTGGCCGGCAGCGCCCACTTTTTACCATCGAACTTGGCGCGCACCTGGTAGTCTATTACCACCAACCCCACCAAGCCCAAAAGGCTTGCAAGCAGCACCAGGCGCACAAACCAGGCTCGCCAGCTAAGGCGGCCCTTGTGCGCGGGTTTACGGGTTCGTTTTTTGGAAGTTGCAGTACGTTTGGCCATGGCGCGCTAGTGTAGCCAGCTGCCCGTAAACTACAACTGCCACATCATCCGGCCTGCGCGAACGGGGGCTTTTAAACACACCTAAAATTAAGTGCAATTTAAGTGTGCCGTTCAGTTGCCCGGGGCCTGCCCCTTCCCTAGAGTAATTCTGGTCACACAAGCTACGCTTGTACCCAATGCACACAACCCGAATAAGCCCGCACCCATGAATATCGACAATGTACATGCTCAAAACACATTAACCGGCACGGCCGCGGAATTGGAGCGGCGCCTTAAAACCCAATACGTAGATCTCGCTCAAGAACGCCTGGGCGGCGAAACCTTAAGCACAAGCGACGACTTTTTTGCCGAAATGGAAAACCTGCTAAAGCCCGGGCGCGGTATTTTTATTGAAGATAAGTACACCGAGCGCGGCAAGTGGATGGACGGCTGGGAAAGCCGGCGCAGCTACGGGCGCGACAACGGCCGCGAGTTCGATTGGTGCGTGATCAAACTCGGTTGTGCCGGCGTAATAAAAGGCATAGATGTAGACACCAACTACTTTCGCGGCAACGCCCCGCAAGCGGTATCCATTGAGGCCTGTTACAGCGTCACCGAGCCCACGGCAACTACCCAATGGCACACACTGCTGGATAAGCACGAGGTGGCCCCGCACGCCCAAAATCTTTTTGCCATTGAAAGCCCAGACACCTGGACCCATGTGCGCCTGAACATTTTCCCAGACGGCGGTGTAGCGCGCCTGCGGGTGTATGGTGATGTGAGCCTTGACTGGTCGCAGTTTCTACCGGGCGAGCCCATAGATTTGGCAGCCATTCAAAACGGCGCCAAGGCGCTGCTGGTGAGTGACATGTTTTTCAGCGATAAAAATAACCTGATAATGCCAGGGCGTGGTAAAAACATGGGCGATGGCTGGGAAACAAAGCGCCGACGCGACCACGGGCCCGATTGGTCGATTGTGAAACTCGCCTGCCCAGGCCGGGTGCAAAAGCTGATCATCGACACCTGCCACTTCAAAGGCAACTACCCAGACACCTGCACCCTGGAAGGCATTAACACCCAAAGCGACGACTTCACAGGCGAAGGCCAACAGGGCTGGCAAACCCTGCTGCCCAAAACCAAACTCTACCCACACCGCGAACACCTGTTTATAGAAGAACTGCAACACACAGACACAGCATTCACCCATGTGCGCCTGTCCATTTACCCCGACGGCGGCATCTCGCGCATGCGCGTGATTGGCCAACCGGCAAAGGCCTAGGCACCATGCTTACCCTTAATCCACAACAGCTAACCACAAAAGCCTTCGCCCCCTTTGGCGATGTGATTGAAGCCGGCCCCGGCGCCACACAGTTCACCATTAACGATGGCTACACCCAGCGCTTTCACGATCTGGCCAACATTGATGTGGCCGAACAAAACGGCCGCCCACTGGTGAGTATTTTTCGAAGCCAGCCCCTGCCCTTGCCACTCCAACTGAACAAACTGGAGCGCCACCCGCTGGCAAGCCAAGCGTTTATGCCCCTGTCAGGCGAACCCTATTTGGTGGTGGTGGCACCGGCAGGCGATTTGGACCCAAAGGCGATCAAAGCCTTCATTGCCGAACCCCACCAAGGGGTGAACTATCACCGCGGCACTTGGCACCACTTTTGTTTAGCGCTTCACAAGCCCTGTGATTTTTTGGTGATTGATCGAGGCGGAGATGGAGACAATTGTGATGAGGCAGAGTTAACTGGCGGGGTTTCGATTGCGCTGGGTTAGCCGGTTTTGATTTGGAACATATGGGCGTTAATGCGGGTTTAGATGTCTTGATGCTTATCTGACCCCAGCTATCTCCAAACAAAAAAGCCACCCAATGGGTGGCTTTTTTGTTACTAGATGGTGGGCCTTCCGGGACTCGAACCCAGGACCTGCCGATTATGAGTCGGATGCTCTAACCAACTGAGCTAAAGGCCCAAAAACTTGGCCTTTTACATTGTGCCTGCGTCGCGTGCTCGATTCGGGCGGTCACATACTTTATGTATGCTCCCTTCCTCATCTCCGCGGCTCCTAAGCACAACGCAAAATTCCGGCGTTTTTGCTTGCAGATTTTTGCATTGTCGGTACCCGCGCTCGGCGCAGTCAGTCACATACTTTATGTATGCTCCTTCCATTACCTGCGCGGCTCTTGGCCTGCCAACAAAAACTCTGCGTTTTGCTCACCGATTTTTAACGCCGTGGTGACGGCGCCTGTGATCCTAATCCTTTGAGCGACTTGGAAAAACAGAGGCGCATTATAATGCGCCTCTTGGGTCATGCAATAGTAAATATTACTCGTCCAGGAAGCTGCGCAAATGATCGGAGCGCGAGGGGTGGCGCAATTTTCGCAGGGCCTTGGCTTCAATCTGGCGAATACGCTCACGGGTTACATCGAACTGCTTGCCCACTTCTTCAAGGGTGTGGTCGGTATTCATATCAATACCAAAGCGCATGCGCAGTACTTTTGCTTCGCGGGCAGTAAGGCCGGATAACACATCGCGGGTGGCCTCTATCAGGCCTTCAACGGTGGCGGAATCCACGGGTGAGGTGATGGTGTTATCTTCAATGAAATCGCCCAGGTGCGAATCTTCGTCATCGCCGATGGGGGTTTCCATTGAAATAGGCTCTTTGGCGATTTTCAGCACCTTGCGCACTTTATCTTCCGGCATGTCCATGCGCTCGCCCAGTTCTTCAGGCGTGGGCTCGCGTCCCATTTCCTGTAGCATCTGGCGGCTCACACGATTGAGCTTGTTGATGGTCTCTATCATGTGCACCGGAATACGAATGGTGCGCGCCTGATCGGCAATGGAGCGGGTAATGGCCTGGCGAATCCACCAGGTGGCATAGGTGGAGAACTTGTAACCGCGGCGGTATTCAAATTTATCAACCGCTTTCATCAAACCGATGTTGCCTTCCTGAATGAGATCGAGGAACTGCAAACCGCGGTTGGTGTATTTTTTCGCAATAGAAATTACCAAGCGCAGGTTGGCCTCAACCATTTCTTTCTTGGCGCGGCGGGCACGGGCTTCGCCGATCGACATGCGACGGTTAATTTCTTTGATAGAGGCCAAATCCAGATCGGCTTCCTGCTCGATTTGCTGGAGCTTGCGCTGGCTGCGCACAATTTCAGGCTCTATAGCCTTGAGCGCTTCGGCATAGTCGCGCTTTTTGGCGATGATATCGGCCACCCAGGAATCGTTGGTTTCCTGGCCGGGGAACTCTTTGATAAAGGTTTTGCGTGGCATGCCGGCGGTGCGCACGCACAGGCTCATGATGGCGCGCTCTTCGGCACGCACGCGATCCAACATGCCGCGCACGCGGGTGTAGAGCGGATCAAACTGGCGCGGAGGCAGCTTGAAGAATTTGAAAATGTCGCCCACTTCATTGATGAGCTTATCGGTGGTTTTGTGGCTACGGCCGTTTTTGGCCACCGCTTTTTCGTATTTGATAAGCGCCGCACGCAGGGCTTCAAAACGCTCGCGCGCCTCTTCCGGGTCTACGCCGCCATCGTTGCTGTCGTCATCGGATGATGAGTCGTCGTCATCGTCGTCATCGTCTTCGTTTTCAGCGGCTGCATTGGCGGCATCTTCACGCATCTGCGCCTGCTCGGCGGCGGTGGGCACTTCGTCGGCAGGGTCTAACCAGCCGGCGATCACATCCACCATGCGGCGCTCTTCTTTGGCGATGAGGTCGTATTCGTCAATCAACTGCTTAACCGCGCCCGGCCAGTAGGCCAGCGAGTGCATCAGTTCGCGAATGCCCTCTTCAATGCGCTTGGCGATGGCAATTTCGCCTTCACGGGTTAACAGCTCAACGGTGCCCATTTCACGCATGTACATGCGCACGGGGTCGGTAGTGCGGCCCGCCTCGGTTTCTACGGCGGCAAGCGCTGCGGCAGCTTCAGCCGCGGCAATCTCATCGGCGGCGTTGTCGCCATCGGTCATCAACAGGGTATCTGCATCGGGTGCGGTTTCGAACACCTTGATACCCATGTCGTTGATCATCTGGATGATGTCTTCAACCTGATCCGGATCAGAAATATCCTCTGGTAAGTGGTCATTCACTTCGGAATAGGTGAGGTAACCCTGTTCCTTACCGCGAGCAATCAACTCTTTAATTCGTGATTGCTGCTGCTTGCCAATATCAACCATTCTGAACCCTGTGTATTACCAGATGAGGTGGGGGGACGCAAAAGCCGCGCATTATAACGCTATATGGGGCCAAACGGCCAGATTCCAACCGCGCAGGCGGCCCGTAAATCAGGCTTTTTTCGCCAGTATTTCGCGCAATTGCTCACGTTCTTCGGCGCTGAGTGCCTTAATGCCCTGCTGCTTGGCCTTTTCGATCAGCGGCAGGCTCTCTTGTTGGGCCAGCCGCTCGCGCAGCGCTTTAAAAATATCGCTCAATTCCTGCGCTCTCAGCAGCGGGGTTTGATCGTCTGCCGCCACGCTGGTGAACAGGTGCATGCCCGCCAGCTGGCCCAGGCGCGCCTCGGCCTCGGGGCCGTGGGTGCCACGCCAATGGCCCAATACCTGGCCGATAGACACCGACGGACGCGCCGCCAGAAAATTCACCAACTCCTGCAACAACGGCAGGTCGGGATCATTGAGCGCCGCCAGGGCAGCAAGTTCCTCTGCCGCCTGGGCAACCAGCTCAGTGTGGTAGAGCAATAGCGCCGCCGCCAGCCGGGCGGGGGTAAAACCCACGGTTTTTGCCGAGCGCTGCGCAAACAACTGCGGCTGACGAGGGCGCGCACCTTCGGCGGCGCTGAACCCGTCGTCGTAGCCCGGCGGCGGGCTGTTGTCATCGCCACCCGGGTAGGCATCGTATTCGGCGGGCACATAATCGTCGTAGCCGGGCGGGCCATCGGCAGGCGGTGCGTCTGGAGCGTATTCGTAACCCGCCACGGGCGCGGCCTCGGCGGGCGCACTGGGCGCGGCGGGTGGGCGCTCGGGCGCGGGTTCCGGCGGGCGTTCGGCCAACTCCATGAGCATGGCGCGATCAAGGCCCGTGCGCTTGGCCAACTGCTGAAACATCAACTCGCGGTAAACGCCTTTGGGCAGCTGGTAAATCAAGGGCGCAGCCAATTTGCTCAGGCGCGCACGGTGTTCCAGCCGCTTTAAATCCAAACCGTCAGATACCGCATCAAAGAGGTAATCTTCCAGCGAGATGGCCCGCTCATTGATGAGCGTTTCAAATTTCTCCGGGCCGATCTGGCGCACCAGGGTGTCTGGATCTTCGCCATCGGGCAAAAACAAAAAACGCACCGTGCGCCCGTCTTGCATTACCGGCAGTGCCACTTCCAGGGCGCGGCGCGCAGCCCTTCGGCCAGCGCTGTCGCCATCGAAACAAAACACCACTTCGCTCGTGTATTTGAACGCCAGCTGCAAGTGATCTTCACCGCTGGCGGTGCCGAGGGTGGCCACGCCGTAGCGCAGGCCAAACTGGGCCAGCGCCACCACATCCATGTAGCCTTCAACCACCAGCAAACGCGGGATTTCCTTGTAGGCCTGGCGCGCCTCATACAGGCCGTAGAGCTCTTTGCCCTTGTGAAACACCGGAGTTTCCGGCGAGTTCAAATACTTGGGCTTGCTATCATCGAGCACCCGCCCGCCAAAGCCGATCACCCGCCCGCGAATGTCGCGAATGGGGAACATCACCCGCTCGCGAAAGCGGTCGTAAAGTTTGTTGTCACGCTCGCTGGCAATCACCATGCCCGCCTCGGCGAGCAGTTTTTTATCTTCCCCGGTTTCACCAAGCGCGGTAAGCAGATTATCCCACCCGGGCGGCGCATAGCCGATGCCAAAGTGCTTCACTACCTCGCCCGACAAACCGCGGCCTTTGAGGTAGTTCACCGCGCGCTGGCGATTGGCGTGGCTTTTAAGCTGCACCTCAAAGTGCTCGGCGGATTTTTCCAGCAGTGTGTAGAGGCTCTTGCGGGTTTGTGCCTGCTTTTGTTGCGCGGGGCTGCGCTGTTCGCGCGGCACCTCAAGGCCCGCCAAATGCGCCAGCGACTCCACCGCATCGGGGAAATCCAGGCGCTCGTAATCCATCAAAAAGCCCACGGCGTTGCCGCTGGCACCACAGCCAAAGCAATAGAAAAACTGCTTGTCTTGGCTAACGGTAAAAGACGGGGTTTTTTCGTCGTGGAAGGGGCAACAGGCGCTGTAATTCTTGCCGGTTTTTTTGAGGTTTACGCGGCTGTCGATCAGGCTGACGATGTCGATGCGATCGAGCAGGTCATCAACAAAATCTTGGGGAATCAAGCCAGCCATGGGCGCCTAGTTACCTGTGAGTAAGGCTTGGGAGTGTAACCAGCTCGCGCCCGCAGGCCAACAAGGTTAACCGAGCTTTGCCTTTAGCAGCTTGCTGACATCACCCATGTCGGCGCGGCCTGCCACCTGGGGCTTAATCAGGCCCATGGCTTTGCCCATATCGCGCATGGATTCGGCGCCACTGTCGGCGATGGCCTTATCAACAATGAGCCCCAGCTCTGCATCGGTGAGCTGGGCGGGCAGAAAGCCCTGGATCACGCCCATTTCAAAGCGCTCAACGGCGGCCAGATCTTCACGCCCGGCACCTTCGTACTGGCTTCGGCTGTCGCGGCGCTGTTTCAGCATTTTATCGAGCACGGCCAGGGCCCGCTCGTCGTCTACCTCTATGCGCTCGTCTACCTCAATGCGCTTGAATTCCGCCTGAATCAGGCGAATAGCACCAAGGCGCTCTTTTTCCCGGGCGCGCATGGCATCTTTCATGGCGTCGCTAATGCGGGTTCTAAGCTCGGTAGACATGGCAGATTCCTCAGAGGCGCGGAACGGGCGCTCAAATGAACGACAACAGCTGCAACACTGAAACGACTAACGGCCGGAGCTTGGATATCCGGCCGTGCAGTCAGATCTGAAAGTATGCTAATTCCAGAAAGGAATCAGTAACTTAGTACATCCGCTGAAATTTGCGGTTTTCGCGAGACAGCTTCTTGGCGTGACGCTTTACAGCGGCCGCAGCTTCGCGCTTACGTACTGTAGTGGGCTTTTCGTAGAACTCGCGACGACGTACTTCAGCCAGGATACCGGCTTTTTCACATGAACGCTTGAAGCGACGCAGAGCCACATCAAAGGGCTCGTTTTCTTTAATTTTTACTGAAGGCATTTCATTACCTGACTGTTTAAAATCTCTATCGGGCCCTGCCAATGCAGACCCGATTCCAAGGGGCGCAGATTCTATACAGATAAATCTGCAACATCAAGCCAATTCCACCAGCTATTTTAGACCCTAAGCTGGCATCTGGGGGGCGGCGACTTTATCATGCCCGCCCAGTGTTCAACATCAGTATTTAGCCCTATGCGCGTTTTAGGTATTGAAACCTCCTGTGACGAAACCGGCATCGCCCTCTACGACACAGAGCGCGGCCTGCTGGCCGATGCCCTTTATAGCCAGATTGCCGTGCACAGCGAGTACGGCGGCGTGGTGCCGGAGCTGGCCTCGCGCGATCACGTGCGCAAAACCCTGCCGTTGATCCAACAGGTGCTGGATGAAGCCGGCATCAGCCGAGCCGAGCTGGACGCCGTGGCCTATACCGCAGGCCCGGGCCTGATTGGCGCATTGATGGTGGGCGCAGGCATAGGCCGGGCCATGGCCTACGCCCTGGGTATACCCGCCATTGGCGTGCACCACATGGAGGGCCACCTGCTGGCGCCCATGCTGGAAGACAACCCGCCAGCCTTTCCCTTTGTGGCGCTCTTGGTATCGGGCGGCCACACCCAGCTTGTGAAGGTTGAAGCCATTGGCCAATACGCGCTGCTGGGCGAATCGCTGGACGACGCCGCGGGCGAAGCCTTCGACAAGACCGCCAAGATGATGGACCTCGACTACCCGGGCGGCCCGCACATCGCGCGCCTGGCGGAATCTGGCACGCCCGGGCGCTTTACCTTCCCGCGCCCGATGACCGATCGCCCGGGCCTTGATTTCAGCTTCAGCGGCTTGAAAACCTACACCCTTAATACGGTAACCGAGCAGGCCCGCGACAACGGCCTGCCCGATGATCAAACCTGCGCCGATATCGCCCTGGCCTTTCAAGAGGCAGTGGTGGGCACGCTAGTGATCAAATGCCGTCGCGCACTCAAGCAAACGGGCTACAAGCGTCTGGTGATTGCCGGTGGCGTGTCGGCCAATAAATCCCTGCGTGAACAACTGGAGGCGCAGCTTGCTAAAATTGGCGCCAGCGTATTTTATGCGCGCAAAGAATTCTGCACCGATAACGGCGCCATGATTGCCTACGCCGGCGCCCAGCGCCTGCTGGCCGGTCAGCAGGCAGGGCTTGCCATAGACGTTACCCCGCGCTGGCCCATGGACCAGCTCACCGGCATTTAATGAGCGGCCATTAATGAACAGCGATCGCATTTACATTGAAGGGCTGCGCACCGAAACGGTGATTGGCGTGTACGACTGGGAGCGCAGCCTGCGCCAGGAGCTGGTGTTCGATGTGTGCCTGGCCACCGACATCCGCCCGGCAGCGAAGGCCGACGACATCACCCAAACCCTCGACTACAAAAAAATCAGCGACCGCATCATTGCCTTCACCGAGGCCACCGATCACCAGCTGATTGAAACCCTGGCCGAGCAAGTGGCCAGCCTTATTCAGGCGGAATTTGGCGTGCACTGGCTGAGCCTCAAGCTCTCTAAACCCGGCGCCCTGCCGCGCGCGCGCAACGTGGCCGTGTACATCGAGCGCGGCACAACCCCATCATGACAGACATCTTTCTGGGCCTGGGCAGCAACACCCAAAAGCACACACACCTCTGCAACGGCCTGGACGCCCTGGCCGAAACCTTTGGCCAATTGCGTATCTCTTCTGTGTATGAAAGCTTGCCCGTGGGTTTTGACGGCCGCAATTTCTACAACCTAGTGGTAGCGGCGCGCACCTCGCTTTCGCTTTCAGAGGTGTCACAGCGGCTGAAACAAATTGAAGACGACAACGGCCGGCTGCGCGACGGGCCCAAGTTCAGCCCGCGCACGCTCGATATAGACATCCTCACCTACGGCGAGCTAACGGGCAGCCACCAGGGCATTGAACTGCCGCGCGATGAAATTTTGTATAACGCCTTTGTGTTGCAACCGCTGGCGGAACTCGCGCCCGAGCAAACCCTGCCCGGAAGCCAACGCACCTATGCCCAGCTCTGGGCCGAATACGACAAATCCAAACAACAGCTGTGGCCGGTGAGTTTTATCTGGCGTGGACGCAACCTGTGCGGCGCCATTGCCGTTCCCTGATACACTAGGATAATCCAAAATTCAGGGATATTGCAGGATGCTACGACTCCCCCAACTGTTCAGCAAAATCCAACAGGGGCCAAACTCTCTGGCCAACCACTGGCACTATAGCAGTGCACGCCTGGCAGCGATCTGGGCCAAGCTTTCGCTCGCGCAAAAACTGTATGCCTGTACGTTTCTGGCGCTGCCGCTGTCGCTCACTCTCAGCACCCTGATTGCACTGGCTGCGCTGGCGGTGGATTTTTGGCCGCGCATTGCCGATGCCTGGCACTCGTTATTGGGCAAGGCCATTATCTTGTTGTTTTACGCCATCGTGGCCAATTTTGCCCTGGCCCTATCGGCCAGTGTGGTCAACGAGGTAACCGGGCTACCCGCAACGGCATTCCCCTATGCGCACAATGCCGCCATCCTGTTGAATGTCCCGGTATTTGCCTTTGGCATCAGCCTGATTGCCCTTGTCGTACTGCAACTGTTGCTGCCCTTTTACATACTGCTGCTGCTGGCCCTGCGGGCACTGGGGTTCCATCAGGCGCGCATTTTGCGCAGCAACCATTTCCCCATCATCACGCTGGTAGTGCGCTTTTGCCTGTGCTTATTGGTGACGGTACAAGGTGTGAATGCCATCAACGATACCAGCGACGATGAACATGGCGACAAAGCCGCCCTCCTATATCCGCAGTCCCTGCCCGAGGATGTCATCGCACCCCGCGCCGGCGGCTATAGCATTAACGTTAAACAGTTTGTGGCCTATTTTATCTTTCACATCGAGGCCAACCAGCGCTCGCGCTGCCAACTGGCACCCGACACCCGGGCAGTGGAAATCAACGATTACCAGTATGTGGCCATCGCTCGGGACCGGAGCCAACCATTTGGTTTCTCTTATACTGTGCAAGCCTGTCACTCACCGGGCATCAGCCTGCCTGAACCGCCGCCTTTAGCTCGCCAATAGCATGCACGCGCTGCTTGTTGATCGCATCCCCCAAGGCCTTTCCCGCAATTCCCTGGGCAATAAGCGTTTGCGATTGCACTTGGGCGCACGCGGCCTGCGCGGCCTGCAGGTACGCGGCCTGCGGGTAGGGTTTATCTTCAAAGCCCGTGCGCCCACGGGCATCTGCCATGCACGCCAGGGTAAACAGCCTCACCCGCTCGGGGCGCCGGAAGGCATCCAGTTTTTGCAGCATTTTTAATAGGGTTGCGGGCTTGAGCTCAAAGGCGCGATGGCAGTTCAAATGCTGCTCACACACCAAAACCGCAAGCTCGCGGTGCTCTTTGGGCACCCCCATGCGCTCACACACAGCCTTTACCAAGGGCACGCCGCGGGTTTCGTGCATCAGGTGGCGCGGCCATTCGCTCTTGGGCGTCACGCCCTTGCCCAAATCGTGCACCAGGGTGGCAAAGCGCAGGCGTACATCGTCACTCAACGCAACCGCTTGCTGCAGGCTCATAAGGGTGTGCACGCCTGTGTCTACCTCGGGGTGATATTCCGGGCGCTGGGGCACGCCCCATAGGCAGTCTAGCTCGGGCATGATGCGCGCCAGCGCACCACAGGCGCGCAACACCTCAATAAACACTTCGGGGTTGGGCTCACCAAGTGCGCGCTCCAATTCTTTCCATACCCGCTCGGCCACCAGGTGATCTACCTCACCTTCGCTCACCATGGTGCGCATCAACGCGAGGGTTTCTTCAGCCACGGTAAAGCCCAGGCGATGGTAGCGGGCGGCAAAGCGGGCGATGCGCAAAATGCGCACGGGATCTTCGGCAAAGGCGGGCGAGACATGGCGCAATTTTTTTGCCGCCAGGTCGCGCTGGCCGCCGTAGGGGTCTATCACTTCACCGGCGTCGGTTTGTGCCATGGCGTTGATGGTGAGGTCGCGCCGGATTAAATCCTGCTCAAGCGTAACAGAGGGATCTGTGTGAAAGGTAAAGCCTGCATAGCCGTGGCCGGATTTGCGCTCGGTGCGTGCCAGCGCATATTCCTCTTTGGTTTTGGGGTGTAAAAACACCGGGAAATCTTTGCCCACAGGCTCAAAGCCCTGGGCGCGCATCTGCTCCGGTGTGGCGCCCACCACCACCCAGTCGCATTCATCGTAAGGCACGCCCAACAGGCGATCGCGCACAGCGCCGCCCACCAAATACACTTTCACAATTGCTTCCCGCGTTAATGTCCAAAACGCAAGGATACCCCATTCACGGGCAGCCCACTTACAACCAGCGGCTGTTGCTGGAAAACTGCGGGCGCAGGTATTCCATTTGGTCGCCCCGGATGCGCTCGCTGTTTACCAATGCCAGGTACTCGGCGTTATTGGGGCGGTAAGGTAAGGCGATGAGCGGCATGTCGATTTCACTCAACAGGAAATTACCCTTGTGTTGATTGCAGCGCTTACAGGCG
This sequence comes from Simiduia sp. 21SJ11W-1, assembly GCF_024138675.1. Lineage (NCBI taxonomy): Bacteria > Pseudomonadati > Pseudomonadota > Gammaproteobacteria > Cellvibrionales > Cellvibrionaceae > Simiduia > Simiduia sp. 21SJ11W-1. The sequence continues at coordinate 3,489,067 of NZ_CP090959.1, forward strand.
GCCACCACATTTTCCCAGCGGTCGCGCCCGCCGCGGCTGGTTGGGTGTACGTGATCGCGCGAGAGGTTTAAAAAATTAAAGTGCTTGCCGCAGTAGAGGCAGCGGTAGTCGTCGCGCCGGAACAAGGCGCGGTTAGTGAGCGGCGGCACCAGGCGCATGGGCGCCATGTGCGCACCGCCGCAGGCGATGATCGACGGCAACTGCACGCGGCTCACAAGGCCCGTAAAGCGCGAGCGCCCGCCACGCACCTGGCGCACCACGCCGCCCAGGCTCCACTTCACAAGATCGCGGGCATACAGGCACACGGCCTCCTGCCAGTGAATCCACTCGATGGGTTGGCCGGCCAGATTTAACCGCAGAATGCGTGCCTCAGACATATGCGCTCTCCCTGTAATGAACGGTGCGATACAGCCAAAAAGGTATGTTGAAAACAGCGGCAAGCAAGCGATAACGCCTGCAGGTATAGGGGGGTTTGACGGGTGTGGGTGAAAACGTGAAGGTGAGGAGTCCAAGGGCCGGCGCGGCGGGCGGCAGGGGCTTGTCACTTGGGCGGCAAGTGCGCTGGTAGAAGGCCATGTCCTCCTTGGGTTAATGCATCCAGTGTATGAAATCTGATCACCGGGTCAACCCTTTTTAGCGCACTAAAAAGTCATGTTTATGACACCACAAACTAAAACGCCGCAGCACGAATGCTGCGGCGTTTACAGGATGACCCTAAATCCGTTCGGGTAGTATGCGGCATCGTTCCGTCTAACTCCCTGCCATCGTCCCTGATATGTGTCCTTACGGGGCGCATTCTCTGGGTATTTGCAACGGGCGAATAGTCGCCAATGGCGGCAATGCGTGTAAGCCTTTTCCTACAAGGCCACTATTTTGTGCGCGGCGTCACAGGCGGCTTTTGAAGTTCTTCCTGTAATTCGGCGTGCTCCTGCATGGCTTCGCGGTCGCGCTGCTCGCGAATCAGCCAGCCTTGCTTGCGCACTATGTGTTGAATCAACACCTCTTGGTCGAAGGGGCTCAGGGCGATGAAGTTTGTTCGTACATAGTGGCCGGCATCGGTTGTCTCACAATCGAGCACCCGCCCGTAGGTGGCAATGTGATTGCCCTCCGGGCGCAACACCAGATCAAGGCTCAGGATTTTGCCGGCCGGTACATGTTCATCGGCAACAAAAGCCATACCACAGGCGCTGATATTCACTTCGCGCACCTTGTGGGCAATATCGCGCACCAGGCGGCTGTCTAGCTCCAGTTGCGCCACTATGCAGTTAATTTTTTTGTTGAGCGTGCCCAGCAACTGCGCCAACACCTCAGATTCCACCTGCGGCAATAATTGCTCGATGGTGGATTCATAGTGCGACAAGAGGCTCAGGGTATCCATGGGCTCGCTGTCGCGCTCTTGCCGGCTATTGGCCTCGGCTTCGGTCAACACGCGATAGGCCACCCCCACGCGGTCGTTAATGCGGAAAAAACGGCGCCGCTCGCTCATTAAAATACCTCGTTAGGGTCTAGGTCGAACAAATACTCCGGGTCTAGATCCAGATCGCGCAAAATGTCTTGCCCCTCTTCTTTGAGCACTTCGATGTCGGCCTCGGAAATGTTTGAATCCAGCCCCTGCTGAATCACAATTTCCACACGCCGGTTGCGCGCGCGGTTATCTGAACTGTCGTTGGGCACCAGCGGTTTGGTTTCAGCAAAGCCCGATACCTGAAACCTGCGCGGGTTGATTTCATTGTCGCGCATCAGCTCTTGGGCTACCGATACCGCGCGGCTGGAGGAAAGCTCCCAATTTGAACGAAAGCGCGCCGTGGCAATGGGGATGTTATCTGTGTGGCCCTGCACTTCTATTTTGCCGGGCTTGGCGCGCAGTACGGCGCGGATTTCTTCCATCACATCGGCGTAGTTGCCCACAAGCTCGGCCGAGCCCGAGCGGAAGGAACCTTTTTCACGGATGCGGATAATAATCTTGCGGCCCTGGAATTCAATTTCAATTTCACCCGCCACAATTTGATCGTGCAACGATTGCGCAAGCTCCACCGCATCTTGCTCGGTTTGCTCAATCATCTCCTCAAGCTTTTCTTTCAATCGGGCTTTAACGCCGGCCTCGTTGTTGATGTCGCCCTGCTCAACTTCGTACTCCTCGGTACACTGCACCTCCAGGCTGCTCTCGGTGTTGTCGTCGGTTTTTTGCCAAATTTCGTTGATGGGTGTGGGGTTTGGGGTGCCGGGGCTGAACTCTTGGGCAATCACACTGGTGCCCTTGGGTACATCCACCACATTGAGTTTGTTTTGCACGCCAAAGGCCTGCGCCATAGAGCCCGCTAAGCGCTTGAATTTCATGGCGTCCATTTCGGAGAAAGACAACAACAGCACAAAGAAGCACATCAGCAGTGCCATCAGGTCTGCGAAGGTGCCCATATAGGCCGGCAACCCCGGCGGCGGGCATTTACACTCGTGCTCTTCGTCGGCCACAGCCTCTGCCCCTTAGCCCGCGTCTGCCGCTTCGCGTTTGCCTTCAGGCAGGTAGGTGCGCAGCATAGAGTCGATCACCCGCGGGTTCTGGCCGCCCTGAATCGCCAGCAGCGCATCAATGACCAGGCTTTTGGTGAGTGCCTCTTCACCGGCACGCAGCTTGAGTTTGTCGCCAAGGGGGCCAAACAGGCCGTTGGCCATGATGGCGCCATAAAGTGTGGTGAGCAGTGCCACGGCCATGGCCGGGCCAATGGATTTCGGGTCGTCCATGTTTGACAGCATGGCCACCAACCCCACCAGTGTGCCAATCATCCCCATGGCCGGCGCCGTTTCTGCCATGGCTGAAAAGATGGCCGCACCCAACTCGTGGCGCTCTACTGCCAGCGCCTTGTCTTTCGAGAGCAGGGTTTTCACCACTTCCGGGTCGTGGCCGTCTACCAACAACTGGATGCCCTTTTGCAAAAAGGAATTACTGACCTCTTTGCCCTCAAGGCTCAACAGCCCGCCTTTGCGCGCGGCATCGGCCAGCTCCACAATTTCGGCAATCAGGTCTACCGGATCGCTGCTTTTGAACATAAAGCTCTTGCCGGCAATCTTCATGGCCGAGAGGTAGTGGGCCAGGCCAAATTTGATCATTACCGCAAACGTCGAACCGCCCACCACAATCACAAAAGAGGGCGCATCGGCAAACATTTCCAGATTACCGGCCATGAGCATGGCGGTAAGAATCAGGCCGATGGTACCCACCAACCCAATGAGCGTGGCTAAATCCACAAAGTACTCCTTAATTCCCTCAATGCAGCACACCCTTGCGGGCATCTCTCTGGTTATCGTCCGGCACCCGGGTTTCTAAACCGGGGGCCACAAAATGAGTTTAGTTAGGAATACGGGTTTAGCATGGATTTGCCGCAAGAATGCCGAGCCCTGCACAGATTGACCGGCCTGCACCCCTCGTATAGGGTTGCGGCTTTTCACACAGAGGTGGTGCAGAATGTGCCGCCTGCGAAGGAGCACCCCATGGCCACCCGCAAAAAAGCCCAAGACTTCGAACAATCACTGGCAGCGCTGGAAGCGCTGGTGGCACGCATGGAGGAAGGCGACCTGTCGCTGGAGGAATCTTTGAAGGCCTTTGAAGAAGGCGTGCAGCTTACCCGCGAATGCCAGGCCCGCCTGCAGGCAGCCGAACAGCGGGTTAACCTGCTGCTGGAAAAAAACGGCGAACTGAGCCTTGAGCCGCTAGACCAGCCCGAGCAGGACGCCTAGCCCATGCATCCAGAGCTTTTGGCTTTCAGCCACCAGGTGAGGCAGTCGGTGGATGCGCGCCTGCAAGAGGCACTGGCGCACTTTGCAGGCGAGGGCGCACAACTGCGTGACGCCATGGCCTATAGCCTCACCAATGGCGGCAAGCGAGTGCGCCCGCTACTGGTGTACGCCGCCGCACAGGCAGTGGCAGCGGGCCGGCCGGATGGCCTCGACTGGCCGGCAGCCGCCGTGGAGGCCATTCACGCCTACAGCCTGATTCACGACGACCTGCCCGCCATGGACGACGACAACCTGCGCCGGGGCAAGCCCACTACCCACATTGCCTTTGATGAAGCCAGCGCCATATTGGCCGGTGATGCACTGCAGGCGCTGGCCTTCGAACTCTTGGTGCAAAGCCCTCTGGGCGCCGCCGAGCAACTGGCCATGGTGCAGTGCCTGGCCAAGGCCAGCGGCGCGCGGGGCATGGTGCTGGGCCAGGCCATAGATCTTGCAGCGGTGGATAAACAACTCAGCATCGGCGCACTAGAGGCCATGCACCAATACAAAACCGGCGCACTGATTGCCGCAGCCGTGGAGCTGGGCGCGCTGGCAGGCGGCGCCACAGAGGCCCAGCGCCAGGCGCTCGGGCTCTATGCCCGGGCCATTGGCCTGGCCTTCCAGGTGCAAGACGACATTCTGGATGTGATCTCCGATACCGAAACCCTGGGCAAACAACAAGGTGCCGACCAGCAGCACAACAAGCCCACCTATGTGTCGCTACTCGGCCTTGAAGCCGCCCAAAACAAGGCCCGCGCACTGCACCAGCAGGCGCACGAGGCCCTGGCAGGTTTCGGGCCCCAGGCCAATTACCTGCGTCAACTGGCCGATTACATCATTGAGCGGCGCGCGTAAAAGGCCACGCTGGCGCCGGAATTGGCGCTAGTCATTTGAGGGTTCGGCGCCTAAAATGGCCGATCCGGTGAATCACACCCGCACAGATACCAGCAACGCCATGTTTAATGAAATACCCCGCCAGCGCCCAGCCACCCCCCTGCTCGACCGCATCGATACGCCGGCCGACCTGCGTGCGCTGGAGGTAAGCCAGCTGCCGCAAGTGGCAGAAGAGCTGCGCCACTTTTTGCTCTACAGCGTGGGGCAAACCGGCGGGCATTTTGGCGCGGGCCTGGGCGTGGTAGAGCTGACTGTGGCGCTGCACTATGTGTATCAAACGCCCGACGACAAACTGGTATGGGATGTAGGCCATCAAACCTACCCGCACAAAATTCTTACCGGCCGGCGCGAGCAAATGCTGAGCATGCGCCAAAAAGGCGGCCTGGCTGGTTTCCCCAAGCGCTCCGAAAGCCCCTACGACACCTTTGGCGTGGGCCACTCCAGCACGTCTATTTCGGCTGCACTCGGCATGGCACTGGGCCACGAGATGGCAGACCTGCCGCACAAAACTGTGGCTATCATCGGCGATGGCGCCATGACTGCCGGCATGGCCTTTGAAGCACTTACCCACGCCGCCCACACAGAAACCGACATGCTGGTTATTTTGAACGACAACAACATGTCGATTTCAAAAAACGTGGGCGGCCTGGCCACCTACTTCTCGCGCATCTGGGCCAGCAAAACCTACAACGCCCTGCGCGAGGGCAGCCGCAAGGTGCTTTCCAAAATTCCATCGGCCTGGGAGCTGGCGCGCAAAACCGAAGAACACATGAAGGGCATGGTGTCGCCGGGCACCCTGTTTGAGGAGCTGGGCTTTAATTACGTGGGCCCCATAGACGGCCACGACACCGAGCGCCTGGTGCGCTATTTGGGCAACCTGCGCGATATCAAGGGCCCGAAGCTTTTGCATATCATCACCCAAAAAGGCCGCGGCTTCGGGCCTGCCGAGGCAGATCCGGTGGGTTATCACGCGCTCAATAAAATTGAGCCCAAAGCGCCCGTGCAGGATGCCAGCGCAATTAAAAAGCCCAAGTACCAGGAAATTTTTGGCCGCTGGCTGTGCGACACCGCAGCCCAAGACAGCCGGTTGGTGGGCATTACACCGGCCATGTGTGAAGGCTCCGGCATGGTGGAGTTTGCAAGCCGCTTCCCCGAGCGCTTCCACGATGTGGCCATTGCCGAGCAGCACGCGGTAACGCTGGCGGCGGGCCTGGCCTGCGAAGGCCAAAAACCCGTGGTGGCCATTTACTCCACCTTTTTGCAGCGCGCCTACGATCAATTGGTGCACGATGTGGCCATTCAAAACCTGGATGTCACCTTCGGCATCGACCGCGCGGGCCTGGTGGGCGAAGACGGCCCCACCCACGCCGGCGCCTTCGATTTAAGCTTCATGCGCTGCATTCCCAACATGATCATTGCCGCCCCCTCCGATGAAAACGAGTGCCGCGCCCTGCTCACCAGCGCCTACCAGTACGAGGGCCCGGCCGCCGTGCGCTACCCGCGCGGCACAGGCACAGGCGCTGCGGTAAACGAGCAGCTGGCGCCGCTGCCCATCGGCGTTGCCCGCCAGGTGAAACCCGGAGCCCAGGTGGCCATTTTGTGCTTTGGCACCCTGCTTGGCGCCGCGCAACTGGCGGCCGACGAAATCAACGCCACCCTCATCGACATGCGCTGGGTGAAACCGCTGGACGAAACAATCATCAGCGAACTGGCCGCCAGCCATCAATTGCTGGTGACGCTGGAAGAAAATACCCTGGCAGGCGGCGCGGGTTCTGCGGTGGCGGAATACCTCAACAGCCAGGGCATATTGGTACCCCTGCTGCAACTGGGCCTGCCAGATGCCTACATAGAACACGCCAAGCAGGCGGAAATGTTGTCTGCGGCGGGCCTTGATAGCGCCCAGATTTTAGCGCGGATTCAACAGCGGCTGGCGCAACTTCCGCTGCCCAACGCCGCCAACGGTTAAGTGATGCAGCGCGCCTCGGTTTACGTATTTATGGCCGCCGCGGCGGCCGTTTTTACCCTCGGCAAATGCACCAGCGGGCCTGCGCCTGCAGAGCAAGCCGCGGAATCCGAAGCCAGCAAACGCTACGCAGAATTAAAAGCCGAGCGCTTGGCACGCCAGGGCGAGAGTGCCGACTACGACGCCACGCTCGTTAGCCTCAATGCCCTTGGCATTGCTGACACCAACCTCTACGAGTGCGTAAAACAGCGCGTGGCCCGTGCGCTCTCGCACACCGAGGCCAAAGCCCTCAGCCAACCCACAGACTTGCGCACGCTGGCGTGCAAAAATTCCGGCATACGCAGCCTTCAGGGCCTTGAGCACTTCACCCACCTGGAAGAATTAGACCTTTCTGGCAATCGCATTGCAGAGGTGAGCCCGCTGGGTAAACTTTACCAATTGCGCGAACTTAAATTAAAAAACAATAAAGTGGCGAGCATTTGGCCACTGTTAAATCTCGACAAGCTCACCAAGCTCGATTTGCGGGGCAACCCGGTGAGTGACCTGCATTTGCTGGGCGGCTTTGGCCAACTGCAACAGCTGAGTTTTCGCCTTACCAGTAAAGACCGCTGTGATTACCTGGCAGATATCAAGCGCGCGCTGCGCCACAGCCAGGTAAGGCTGAATGTGCCAAGCAGGTGTGTGGATGAATTTGGCGAACCCGCCTCAATCAGCGAGTTTGAATAAGCGCCGTTGCCTAGCGGGGCGCGTCTAGGGGCAGCTGGCTCGCGCCGAACCAGTAGTCCATTGTGTGGGTTAACTTTTGTTTGAGCTCGGCCAAACCCACGGGTTTGATGAGGTAACCGCTTGCGCCGGCGCGGAAACTTTGGCGAATATCCTGCGGGTTATCTGAGGTGGATAGCATCACCGCCGGTGCCAGTATCTCCGCCCCTTTTGCCCAGCGCAGAAACGCAATGCCATTCATGCCCGGCAAATTGACATCCACCAGTATCAACGCCACCGGCATAGTGTCGCCTTGCAAATAACGCTGGGCAGATTCTGCACTTGCCACGCGCACCAGCTCAAGGACATGGGCCTTGAGTACTGTTTGGATAAGCAACGCGTGATCGTCGTTATCTTCTATCAATAAAATGCGCTGGGCCTCTGTATTCATCCTCTACCTTGCGGTGTGTGGTTTATCACATCTGGCAACTGATGCGGTTTTTGCCCTCGCCCTTGGCTTGGTAGAGCAGGGCATCGGCCTTTTTCAGCAATTGCTGCGGCGATTCGCCGGCACTTGGCACCAGCCCGCAACTTACCGACAGGGTAATTTTTTTGCTTTCGTGCTGCACCGGGTGTTGCGCTAAAAATTCCGTGAAGCGCAACAAACACTGGCGGGCATCTTTTGGATCGGTTTTCGGAAACACCATGAGGAATTCATCGCCACCCAGGCGCGCGGCCAGGTCGCCATCGCGCAACACTGATGTCATGGCGTGCGCAATGTGTTTTATGGCTGCATCACCAAGCGGGTGGCCGTGGTTATCGTTCAGTTGCTTGAGCTCATCCATGTCGATCAGCGCACAACTGAAGGTACTGCCGTAGCGGTTAAGTTCAGTGATTAACCGGTTGAGTTCACGCATGGCAAAGCGGCGGTTGTAGAGCCCGGTAAGCGAATCGTGCCAGGATTCTTCAATAAGCTGGTTGAGAATATCCTGCCTATCCAGCGCGTGGCGAATAACGCGCTTGAGAATATTCGGCGTCAGCTCACCCTTTGACACAAAGTCTGCCGCGCCTTTTTGCATCAGCTTGGAATCTATGTGCTCATCTTCCATTACCGTTACCACCACCACTGGCACACCGGTAAACCAGCCCAGCATATTTTCACTGGTGCCGTCGGCAAGCAAATAGTCGAGCAGCACCAAATCAAAGGGCGGATTGGATGCCAACTGCTGTTTCACTTCATCTCGGTGTTGGCACTGGGTCAACTTGAAAGTCAATCCGGTTTTATTTAACAGCGACCGCATGATCAACTGATGATCTTCGGAATCCTCCACATGCAAAATGTGCAGGCCTTGTTTGTCACTTGATTTTGCTGGCACTCAACTACTCCTTTAGATTGGGTAATTCGATGTAAAACCGCGTACCTTCACCCAATGTACTCTCCAACCAGATGCGCCCCTGATGCCGCTCGACCACGGCCTCGCAAATTGCCAGGCCCAAACCGGAACCCGGGGTTTTCCTGCTGTCGCGACGCATAAATAACTGAAACACTTTTTCTTGCCACTCCGTCTCAATGCCGATGCCGTTATCGCTCACCTGAATCGAGGTTTGCCCGCGGTGATTGGTGGTACACGCCACCGTGACCTTGAGCGGGCGATCGATGTCGCGGTAATTGATGGCGTTTTGCAGCAAGTTGTTAAACAACTGCATGATCAAGGTGCGCAGCCCCCAGAAGCCATCGCCCAGCGCCTCTAGCTGCAGCCGGGCACCCACGGCGTCGAAGGCCGCTTTGTGGGTGGCCTGCACATCATCGAGCAGTGACGCCCAATCGATATACTCCAAGGGCAACACCTGGTGCGATACCCGCGACAGCGCCAGTAAATCCTGCAGCAGCTGCTCCATTTGACGGCTGTTAGCCGTAATGCGCCCGAGCAGCTGTCGCGCCTCTGGATCATCAGCCACAGCAGGCTGCAGGGCCAACACCTCGGAGAGGCCGGTAATGGCCACCAGCGGCGACTTCAAGTCATGGGATACGGCATACACGAACTGCTCCAGATCACGGGTTTTACGCCGGAGAAGATCCTCCTGACGCTTGCGCTCGGTTACATCAACCAACGCATACACTGTATAGATTAGTCCGTTTAGCGGCGCTTGCCGCTGGCTGAGCTCCACCGGGCACTGAACCCCTTCAAGGCTCCTGCAATTCACCACCTGGCCTTGCTGGCCAATCAGTTGGGCGGCCTTGGCGGGCAGAAACTCATCCATGGGTCGCTGCAACAAGGCCGATTCAGGCCCGCCCAGCAACGCCACCGCCTGCTGGTTGCACAGTTCAATGCGCCCGCCAGGATCTACCACCACCAAGGCTGTGGGCGCTGCATCAGCCATATGGCGAAACTTTTCAGACAGCGCCAGCTGGCGCGCCATGCGATCGGCGTGGGCCTGGGCTGCGCGACGGTGGCCCGCAAGCGTCAGCGCGATGATGAACAGTAACAAGCTCCCCACCAGACCCGCCGCCAACACCCAGGCCGCGCCGTAATCGCGCTGCTGGCCGTCAAACAAAGGCGTCGCCTGCACATCCAGACGCCAGGCCCGCCCGCCCATCTCCATGGTTACCGCTGCTGTGTACCTGCCAGGGGCGGAAGACATGCCTGGGCTTGAGTCGTAGAGCAAGGCGCCGCTCGGTTGATCGGTTATACGAAAGTGCAGTGTGTTTGGCTTTCCCTCGGTAATGGCGGCCAGTAGCCGCCCCATGCGAAAGGGGGCGTACACAAACCCCTGAATGCTTTGGGCTCGCAGCACTTGGCTGCCCGGGTCTTCACGGGTGCGGTACACGGGCACATACATCAGAAAGCCCGCCTGTACATCCTCATCGGTTTCCTGCACCAGGGTCACGTGGCCTGACACACTGGCCTGGCCTGTGTCTCTGGCACGGGCAATGGCCTCGCGTCGCACGGGCTCCGAGAACATGTCGTAACCGAAGGCGCGCTGGTTGCGCCAGGTAAAGGGCTCAAGATAGGTGACGGGGGTATAGAAAGCGCGCTGGCCGGCCGGGGCAATGGCAAAGCGTGCAAAACCCTCGGCAGTAATGGCCGCCTCAAATGCCGGCTTATCGTCGCGGGCAAGGTAGGCTGCATAGCCAATACCCTGAATGCCCGGGTAGTGGCGATCCAGCGCAAGGGTGCCTACAAACAGGCGCCACTCGCTGCGGGTGACATTTTCCGAGGCGTAGAAGAGCCCAACGCCTGCACGCAACAGGCCGCTGTAAATGAGCAGCTGGTGCTGGATATCCAACCTCAGCAGCTCTACTTGGCGCTCAAACTGGGCCTGGCCCGTTTTACGGGCTTGCTGGTCGGTGACGTAGGCGGCAAAGAAACTGACTGAGATGGAAATCAGCAGCACCAGCCAGGCGGGTTTGGCAGAAAGCGGCAATCCCAAAGCTGCACTCCAATTGCGAATCGGGCAAAGGCTGCAGTAAATCTAGTTCAAGATTGGGGTAGCCGTTCGGGCATTCAGCCAAAACGGCGCGGGAATGGCTTTTTGTCGCTTGATCAGTCGTCTTGCTGGTCGTTAAACAAGTGGCCGAGCTTGCCCTTTTTGGTTTCGAGATAGCGCAAATTGTGCGGGTTGCGGCCAGTCTGGTGCGACAACCGCTCCACCACGGGAATACCCAAATCCTGAAAGGCTTTAACCTTGCGCGGGTTGTTGGTCATCAAGCGGATGCGCTCGATTGCCAGGTGTTCGAGCATGGGCTTCAGAATGGAGTAGTCGCGCATGTCAGCACCGAAGCCGAGCGCCTCGTTGGCCTCTACGGTATCGGCGCCGCAATCTTGCAATTTGTAGGCACGAATTTTATTGAGCAGGCCAATGCCACGGCCTTCCTGGCGCAAATAGAAAATCGCGCCGCGGCCGGTTTGGGCAATCTTGTGCATGGCGGCCTGCAGCTGGGCACCACAATCGCAGCGCAAACTGAACAGGGCATCGCCCGTTAAACACTCGGAGTGAATTCGCGCCAGCACCGGCTCTTCACCGCGCACGTCGCCCATGGTGAGCACCAGGTGCTCTTTGTTGTTGTCTGGGTCTTCAAACCCGTGCATGTCGAACGTGCCCCAGGGCGTGGGCAAGCGCGAAGACTCAATGTAGCGAATGGTCACTCGAAAACCTCTTTGTTAGAGCGCACTACAGGCGCGACCGGATCACCAGCACGCCTTGCTCTTGATTCATATCCACCTTCTGGAGAAAGCTGTTGCCGAGCAACACCATCTCGGGAAAATTCCCTTCCAGCACCACCGCCGGCACCTGGTACACCACCACGCCACCCACACCCACAGATTCGAGCATGACCTGCCAACTGGTGGCGCGCCCAGAGGCGGTACTGACCTGCCCGCGCTGGCCTTCGGTATAGCGCACACCCAGGGCTTTGGCGTGCTGCTCGCTCATGGCCACGCTGGTGGCGCCGGTATCCACCATCATTTGCATGGGCCGGCTGTTAATCGCGCCCTCGGCCCAGTAATGGCCGCCGCGGCCGCGGGCCAGGCGTACTTCGGCTTTTTTGGGTGGCGCAAAGCTGCCACTGATGCGCCGGCTTAAGGTGATCTTCAACTCTTGGCCACGGTAGCGCACGCGGGCAAATTTGCTGGTGCCCTCCACCAACGTTACCCCTTCGGGGCTGGTTTGGCCTTCTTTTAAAATGCGGGTATTGCCGTCTATGGCGAGCACTGCACTGCCTTTGAGCAAGCCCTGGGCCTGAATATCCAGCGCAGAGGCCGGTTGCACCCACAACCAGAACAGTGCTACCAGCCAAAGCCTTACCACGGCCACACCCACAGGGTCAGTTGCAGTACCGCCAAGGCCATCAGGCCCGCCAGCACATCATCGAGCATCACACCCAGGCCACCCTTGAGGCGCCGGTCGGCCCAGCCAATGGGCCAGGGCTTGGCAATATCAAACAGGCGAAACAGCACAAAGCCGTACAGCCACCAGCCAAGGCTCATGGGCACCCAGAGCAGTGCAATCCAAAGGCCTACAAATTCATCCCACACAATGGCGCCGTGATCACTCACGCCCAGCCACCGGCCGGCGTAATCGCACACATACACACCCAGTGCAAAGGCCGCCACAATCACGAGGCTTACCCCCCAGGTGGGCAGGTAGGCCTGCAGCAGCCACGCCAGCGGCAAGGCCGCCAGGGTGCCGAAGGTACCGGGCGCCTTGGGCGCCAGCCCACTGCCAAAACCCAGCGCCAACAACAGGCGCGGCTCGGCCAGCATCTGGCCGATACCGGGCAGCGCTTTAGGCCCGGTCGAAGTGGCTGTAGCCACGTCGGCTTGGCTCATAGGGCTCTCCGTCCAGCAGGCAGGTGACATCGCCGCCTTTTACAATTTCGCCAATGGCCGTGGCATTTAATTTTCCGTCTGCTATGAGCTGCTCTACCTTGGCCATTTTCGCCTGCGGCACGGTAAAACACAGCTGGTAGTCATCGCCACCGCCGAGCGCCCAATTGGCAATTTGCTCGGCCTCGGCCACCTTGTTCAGCGCCGTGGAAACCGGCACCCGCTCTATGTCGACTTTTGCCCCTACACCGCTCTCTTCACAAATGTGGCCAAGGTCTGCCAGCAGGCCATCGGATACATCAATGGCGCAGTGGGTAATGCCGCGCAACAATTTGGCCTCTTTTAAACGTGGCACAGGCCGGTAGTAGTGCTGCATAAAATAACTGAAGGCCGATTTACCCACGCTCAATTCCTGGCGAATTACCGCGAGTGCGGCTGCCGCATTGCCCAGCTGGTCGGTTACGTAAATCACATCGCCCACGCGCGCATTGCCGCGCATGAATGCGTAATCCTGCTCAACCGCGCCGTGCACCTGAATGGTGATTGCCAGCGGCCCGCGCGTGGTGTCGCCACCTACCAACGCAATGTTGTATTGGTCGGCACAGGCAAAAAGCCCGCGGGAGAAGCCCTCCAGCCATTGTTCATCGGCCTTGGGCATGGTTAAACCCAAGGTGAACCACAAAGGCTCGGCGCCCATGGCCGCAAGATCGCTGAGATTAACGCGCAGGGCGCGCTCGGCAATCAGCTCCGGGTCTGCATTGCGGGGAAAGTGAATGCCACCAACAAGGGTGTCCATTGAAACTGCCAGCACTTTGTTTTCCGGCACGCTGAGCAAGGCGCAATCGTCGCCAATGCCCATGTTCACGCCAAAGGCGCGCGCCGATTGAAAAAAGTACCGCTTGATGAGTTCAAATTCACTCAACGCCATAAGGAAATTCCTGCCTTTAAATTAACAACCCTGTTCAGTGTAGCGCTAGCGCTTGGCCTTGCGCTCTGCTTGCACTTCCAGCGCTCGCAGTGAAGCGGCCAATTGATCGAGTACGGCGTTAATAAATTTGTGCGCATCGGTTGCGCCAAATTTTTTCGCCAGGGCCACGCTTTCGTTAATCACCACCTTGTAGGGCACGTCAATTCGGTGCTTCATTTCATAGGTAGACAAACGCAGCAGCGCCCGGGTAATCGGGTCTAACTCGTCGTTGTTGCGGCCCTGCAAAAAGGGTGAGTAGGCGGCCTCTAACTCATCGAGTTTGGCGGGCACCTGGTGCAGCAACTCCTGAAAATAAGGCACGTCTACCTTGGTCATGTCGTTATCAGTGCGGAACTCAGCCTCAATGGCATTGAGCGAACTGCCTGCCATTTGCCACTGATACAAGCCCTGCATGGCGTAGTGACGCGCCTGCCGACGGCCCGATGCGGATACGTTCATCAGTTATACCTTTGCCAACAGCGAAACCATTTCCAGCGCCGTGTGGGTTGCTTCCACACCCTTGTTGCCGGCTTTGGTGCCAGAGCGCTCTATGGCCTGCTCGATTGAATCAACGGTGAGCACGCCAAAGGTGATGGGCACGCCACTGGCCATAGAGGCCTGTGCCAAGCCTTTGGTGCACTCGCCAGCCACGTATTCAAAATGGGGCGTGCCGCCGCGAATAACCGCACCCAAAGCGATGATGGCGTCGAACTTGCCGGTGCCGGCAAGCTTTTGGGCCACTAACGGGAATTCGAAGGCGCCTGGGGCGTAGTAGATGGTGATGTCTTCATCTTTAATACCGTGACGGCGCAGGGTGTCGAGTGCGCCGTCTTTCAGGCTTTCTACAACAAAGCTGTTCCAACGGCTAACGATCAGCGCGTACTTGCCTTTGCACTGGGTGAAATCGCCCTCTACGACTTTGATATTGCTCATGGTCTTTCCTGTTTGTTCAATTTTAAATACGGGTGAATTGCGCCATTACTCGGGGCAAGAAAAACGCTCAACCACTTCCAGATCAAACCCGGAAATGGCTGAAAACTTCAAAGGTGCCGACATCAAATTCATTTTGCGCACGCCGATGTCGCGCAAAATCTGGGCGCCGGTGCCCACCTGTTTGTAAACCGCATCCTGGCTCAGCTGACGCTGGCGGCCAGACAACATCCAATCGATGTTATCGGCAATGTCTTGCGGTGTTTCGGTGTGGCAGATCAACACCACCACACCCTGGCCTGCCGCCTGCACAGATTTGAGTGCGGCGTGGAATGTCCAGGGCGCATGCTCGCTGTCTGAGGGGCGCTGAATGGTGAGCAGATCGCGCGCGCTGTCTTGCACGTGCACGCGCACAAGCGTGGGCTCTTCGGGCTTGATGTCGCCTTTAAGCAGCGCAAAGTGCAATTCCTGACGCGCCACATCGCGGTAGGTGCGCAGCTCGAATTCACCGAAGGCGGTGGCCACCGGGCGGGTGCTCACGCACTCCACAGTTTTTTCTTTTACCGAGCGGTAGTGAATCAAATCGGCAATGGTGCCGATTTTCAGGCCGTGGGTTTTGGCGAAGGTTTCAAGATCCGGGCGGCGCGCCATGGTGCCGTCTTCGTTCATGATTTCAACAATCACCGAGGCCGCCTCAAAGCCCGCCATGCGCGCCAGATCGCAACCGGCTTCAGTGTGACCTGCGCGGCTCAATACGCCGCCGGGCTGCGCCATCAGCGGGAAAATATGGCCAGGCTGCACAATATCCGAGGGCTTGGCATCGCGGTTTACTGCCGCGCGCACGGTGCGTGCGCGATCGGCTGCGGAAATACCCGTGGTCACGCCTTCGGCCGCTTCAATGGAGAGCGTGAAGTTGGTGGCGTGTTGCGCGCGGTTGTGGCCGGCACCCACCATCAACGGCAAATCCAGTTGGCGGCAGCGCTTTTCGGTAAGGGTTAAACAAATCAATCCACGGGCGTGCTTGGCCATGAAGTTGATGTCTTCTGGGCGAATTTGCTCAGCGGCAATAACCAGATCGCCTTCGTTCTCGCGATCTTCGTCATCCATCAGGATCACCATTTTGCCCTGGCGGATGTCGTCGATGAGTTCTTCTACCGTATTCAGTTCCATAGTGCGTCCTGTGTTATTGACCGCGGTGGTAGCCGTGCTCGGCCAAAAATGCCATGGAGATGCCGCCCGCCGCGCTGGGCTCGGCCGCCTTGTCTCCCAATAATAGCCGCTCGAGGTAGCGGGCCAGTAAATCCACTTCCAGGTTGACGGCTGCGCCCGCTTTATAGGTGCCCATTACCGTCTTCTCAAGTGTGTGCGGCACGATGTTGAGTTCAAACTCGTCACCGTCTACCGCATTTACGGTGAGGCTGGTGCCATCTACCGTAATCGAACCCTTGTGGGCGATGTATTTTGCCAGCGCCTTGGGTGCGCGCAGCCGGAACCGCTCCGAGCGCGCATCTGTGTGCCGGCTGATCACCTCGCCCACGCCATCCACGTGACCGCTCACCAGGTGGCCGCCAAGGCGGGTGGTGGGTGTGAGCGCTTTTTCCAGGTTTACGGGCTGGCCCAAACGCCAGTTGCGTAGCGTGGTGTTATCCAGGGTTTCCACACTCACATCGGCCCAATAGCCGTCGCCGGGCAGTGCCACCACCGTGAGGCACACACCGTTGGTGGCAATGGAATCGCCTAACTGTACGTCGGCCAGATCCAGGCCACCAGACGCCACCCGCACACGCAGGTCGCCGCCTTTGGGCTCTAGCGCCACAATTTCGCCAACAGCTTCAATAATGCCTGTAAACATGGGCAGTGTTACTCCGGGTTATTAACAGGGCGGGCAGTAATGCGCCAATCGAGCCCCACGGCGCGCACATCCACGATATCCAGGCGCTGCTGCTCGGCCATATTGGCCAGCGGCAACTGCAACAGCGGCCGGGCGCTGGAGCCCAACAGCGTGGGCGCCATGTACACAATCAGCTCATCCACCAGGCCCGCGCCCATAAAGCTGCCAGCCAGGCGGCTGCCCGCCTCAACCAGCACTTCGTTACATTCCCGTGCGGCCAATTCCTGCAGCAAGGCGAGCAAATCGCCGCCGTCGCTTTGCTGATCGCACAGCGCCAGGGTTTCTACCTCGGCCACCGTATCCGGGTAGTCGAGGGGGTGATTTTGAATCAGCAGCACAGGCCCTGCCAAAGACAGCAACCGGGCGCTTTGCGGCAGCCGGCTGCGCCGGTCTAGCACCACCCGCAGGGGTTGGCGCGCCGCCGCGGCGGCGGCCTCGCGGTCGGGCAATTCCAGCTGGGCGGCGCGCACGGTGAGCGCGGCGTCGTCGTGCAGCACGGTATCAATGCCGGTGATGATAGCGCTGCTGGCCGCGCGCAGCCGCTGCACATCGCCGCGCGCTTCAGGGCCGGTTATCCACTGGGATTCGCCACTGGCCATGGCCGTGCGGCCATCCAGGCTCATGGCGAGTTTCACCCGCACGAAGGGCAGGCCTGTGCGCATGCGCTTGATGAAACCCGGATTCAAGGCCTCGGCCTGGGCTTGCATTACCGGGCCTATCACCTCAACACCGGCATCGCGCAGGCGCTGCAGGCCAAGGCCCGCCACCTTCGGATTCGGATCTTGCATGCCGTACACCACGCGCCCGATGCCCGCGGCAATCAACGCCTCGCTGCAGGGCCCGGTGCGGCCCTGATGGTTGCAGGGCTCAAGGGTGACATAGGCTGTAAGCCCGCCAGCATCGTCTATCTGGGCCAGGGCATTGACCTCGGCGTGGCCTTCGCCGGCGCGCTGATGCCAGCCTTCGGCCACTATCTCAGCCACGCCATCAACCTCGCGCACCAGCACGCAGCCCACCCGCGGATTGGGGTGCGTGGTATAGCGGCCACGCTCTGCCAGTTGCAGGGCGCGGGCCATGAAGCGGGCGTGGTCGGGGGTCATTCGGTGTCTCTGGGATTGCGTTCCAGGCGTTCAATTTCATCGCGAAATTCGCTGATGTCTTGAAATTGGCGGTATACGGAGGCAAAGCGCACATAGGCCACTTGATCGAGGTTGCGCAGCTTTTCCATCACCTTCTCGCCCAGCAGCCGCGAGGGCACTTCGCGCTCACCGGTGGCCTGCAGCACGTGCTTGATTTGGGCCAATGCCGATTCGATATCTTCCATGCTCACGGGCCGCTTTTCCAGCGCCCGCAGCAGGCCTGCGCGCAGCTTGGCCTCATCGAAGGGCTCGCGGGTGCCGTCTTGTTTGATAATGCGCGGCATCACCAGTTCTGCCACCTCGTAGGTGGTAAAACGCTCGCGGCAAGAAAGGCATTCACGCCGACGGCGCACCTGATCGCCCTCGGCGACCAGGCGCGAGTCGATGACTTTGGTGTCGTCGGCACTGCAAAAGGGACAATGCATGGCGTCCATCCATCGGGAAATTGGCGCGCATCTTAACACGCTCAGGCGCCGGTGCGGTACGCATTCGCCATCGCCAAAGGCTCAAGTACTGCAGGGCCTGCAAGGCAGATTTAAACGGTTGTTCGGCACCACCCCGCCGCCAAGGCGCCGCAGCGCCTACACCCCCGACCTAGAGATCGCGCTCCCACACCAGATTCGCCTTGCCCAGGCGATCGAGTAAATGGCTGAACTTGCTCTCAATGGGCCCGCGGCGAATCTTCAAGGTGGGCGTGAGCAGGTCGTTTTCGATGGTCCAGGGCTCGCTCAATACAATCATGCCGCCCAGGCGCTCGTGAGATTCCAGCTGCTCGTTGATGTCGTTCAGGCTGGCCTGCAGGGCGGGTTCAACATCGGCGCGGGTTTTCTTCATGCCGGCTTCAGTGAGCACCAGCAGCGCCACCGGCTGCGGGCGCCCCACCCCCAGCACGCAGCACTGCTCTACCCATTCATTGCGGGCAATTAAATTTTCGATAGGTGCCGGCGCCACGTATTTGCCCTTGGCGGTTTTGAATTGCTCTTTTAGCCGGCCCACAATTTTATAGGCGCCATCGGCGGTTTGCTCGCCGCGATCACCGGTGCGAAACCAGCCATCCACAAAGGCCCCGGCCGTGGCTTCGGGGTTGTTGTAGTAGCTCTGGAAAACGGCGTCGCCGCGAATTTGCACCTCATTACCTTCACCCAGACGCATTTCCACACACTTCACCGGCACGCCAATGGTACCTATGCGCTCCGCGCGAAAGGGCAAGTTAGAGCACGAGAGCCCCGAGGTTTCGGTCATACCCCAGCCCTCGGCGATGGGCATCCCCAGACGCGCATACCACTCCAGCATGGCCGGTGCGATGGGCGCCGAACCCGAGCCCAGCACGCGCGCAGCATTCAAACCCAGGCCCTGGCGGATCTTGCGGGCCACAAGCCAACCCAGCAACGGAATCTTCAGTAGCCGCTGCAGCTTCTGATCGGGAATTTTGGCCAGAATGCCGCTTTGGAATTTCGTCCACAACCGTGGCACAGAGATAAAAAAGCTCGGCTGGGCGTGTTTTACGTCGTCTACAAAGGTGTCCAGCGACTCCACAAAATACACCGCCGCACCGCTGTAATAGGTCATGATTTCCAGCACGCAGCGCTCGGTAATGTGCGCCAGCGGCAGGTAGGAAATGCAGCGGTCGTCGTCGCGCCACTGCACTTGGGCGGCCGTGGTATAAGACGATGAGCCCACATTGCGGCAAGTGAGCACCACCCCCTTGGGCTGGCCGGTGGAGCCCGAGGTATAGACCAGGGTCATCATGGCATCGGGGGTCTGGGTGGGCAGATCCGTCAGGGGTTCAAATCGGGTCAGCCATTCGCTCCATTGGTGCTCGGCGCGGGCGGTGGGGTAGGGAAAGGCGATGCGCATCACTGAAGCCGGTATGGCGGCCTCGGCCGGTGCCGTGTCGTCGAGCTTACCCAGGAACACGGCTTTGGCACCGCTGTGTTCCAGCACGTAGCTGATGGTGTCTTCACCGGCGGTGGCGTAAATGGGCACGCTTACCATGCCCGCCATCATGATGGCCAGATCGGCAATAAACCACTCGGCGGAGTTTTTGGCGAGAATGGCAATTTTATCGCCGGCGGCAAAATGGCTTAACAGGCCGCGGGCAATGGTGCTGGCTTCATCATTGACCTGCTGCCACGTCCATTGGCGCCACTGGCGATTCACCGGCTGGTGCAGGTACACCTTATTGGGGTGCGCGGCCACGCGCGACTGAAACTGGGCCAAGGGCAACAAGTAATCCATAGCCTGCGATCCTTTTGAAGGTCAATGTGGGAATCGCGAATGTGCCACACTTCCCTGCCCCAAACAAATGATCGCGCCCACCGGGCTTGCGCGGTTGCGCGCCGAATTGTTGCAGGCCAAGGGCCGGATCCAGATTTGCCGGTGCACCAGCTGCGCGCGCCATTGCACCGAACCCGGCCCGCTCACCTGAAGGCTGCCGAAACAGGCCCTGCCTGCGCCAAAAAAACGCCCGCACGCGCCCCAAAATCCGTGCCTTTCCCACACCGGATAGGTACAATGCGTCCCTTTTTCTTGACCATGAGCCATCGACAAGACTGGGGAGCAGATATGAAGCCGCTGATTGGTATCATTATGGGGTCTACCTCCGACTGGGACACCATGAGCCACGCCGCCGACGCACTGGAGCAGCTGGGTATTCCCCACGAGGTGGAAGTGGTGTCTGCACACCGCACGCCCGACAAACTGTTTAGCTACGCCGAGGCCGCCGAGGCCCGCGGCCTTGAGGCCATCATTGCCGGTGCCGGCGGCGCCGCCCACCTGCCGGGCATGGTAGCCGCCAAAACTCCGGTGCCCGTGCTGGGTGTGCCGGTGCAGTCCAAGGCCCTTAACGGCATGGATTCACTGCTATCGATCGTGCAAATGCCCGCCGGCATTCCCGTGGGCACCCTGGCCATAGGCCGCGCCGGTGCGGTTAATGCCGCGTTGCTGGCCGCCGCCATGCTGGGCAACAAATACCCCGAGTACCGCAAGGCGCTGGTGGCCTTTCGCGATCAACAAACAGATAAGGTCATGTCTAACGCAGATCCGAGGGAGCAAGCCTGATGAAAATCGGTGTTTTGGGCGGTGGCCAGCTGGCGCGCATGATCGCACTGGCCGGCACGCCTCTGGGCTGCAGCTTTGTGGTACTGGATCCGTCTGAAACGGCCTGCGCCACCAGCGTTGCCCGGCAAGTAAAAGGCAACTATGACGACCCACAAGCGCTGGCAGAGCTCGCCCGCCAGGTTGATGTAGTCACCTACGAATTCGAAAACGTGCCCGAGGCCAGCGCCCGCTTGCTGGCTCAAACCGTGCCCGTGTACCCGGCCGCCGATGTACTGCATGTCGCCCAAGACAGGCTCAATGAAAAAACACTGTTCACCAAACTGGGGATCGAAACGCCACCCTATGCGCCGGTGAACTCCCTGGCCGAGCTCGAACAGGCCGTTGCAAGCATTGGCCTGCCCGCGGTACTCAAAACCCGCACCCAAGGCTACGACGGCAAGGGCCAGGCGGTGATCAAATCTGAAGATCAACTGGCCGATGCCTGGCGCGCCATTGGCGAAGTGCCCGCAATTTTGGAAGGCTTTGTGCAATTTGAGCGCGAAGTGTCCATGGTGGCGGTGCGCAACAAAGCCGGTGAAGTGCGCTACTACCCGCTGTCTGAAAATCATCACGAGGGTGGCATTTTGCGCGTAGCGCGTGCACGCCCGGGCGATGCCACCGCAGCACTTGCCCAGCGCTACACAGAAAAGCTGCTAAGCCATTTCAATTATGTGGGCGTGATTGCAGTGGAGTTTTTCCAGCAAGGCGAGCATTTGCTGGCCAACGAGTTTGCCCCACGGGTGCACAACTCGGGCCACTGGACCATCGAAGGCGCCGAGTGCAGCCAGTTTGAAAACCATGTGCGCGCAGTGGCAGATTTACCGCTTGGCAGCACCCAGGCACTGGGAGCGGCGGCCATGGTGAACATCATTGGCGACCTGCCAAACCCCGCCGAGGTGCTGGCGCTGGATTACTGCCACGCACACTTTTACGGGAAGTCTGCACGCCCGGGCCGCAAGGTGGCCCACATCGGCGTGCGCGCGCCCGATGAAAGCACCCGCGAGGCCGCCATCGAGCAAGCCCTGCAATTACCTGGCGCCAAGTTCTAGCAGCGCACAACCCAGCGCCGCCCGGCGCTGGGCCACTAAATCACCGCACGGATGCCTTTGTAGATAAAAGGTTGTATTGACGTATTCATGCGCACGTTTGTTGTAGTTTTTAGCATTTTAATTTTTCTTTTTTTCACCAACAGTAGCCACGCAACACAGCGCCAATATGGGCACACCACCATCAGTGAAGTGGTGAGCATTTACGATGGCGACACGTTTACCGTAAACATCGACCACTGGCCCGCCATTGTGGGCCAACGCATCAGCGTGCGCATTAGCGGCATAGACACGCCCGAAATGCGCAGCCGTTGCGCAAGCGAAAAGGAGCGCGCGCGCGCCGCCAAGCAGTTCACAGTTGCGGCCTTGCGCAAGGCCCAGGCCGTCGAGCTGCACAATGTGCGGCGCGATAAATACTTCCGGCTGGTGGCCGATGTATGGGTAGACGGTTTCAGCCTCGGCCAACAGCTCCTTGATGCGGGCCTGGCAGTACCCTACTCCGGCAAGACCAAGGTAGACTGGTGCGCCCAAACCCACTGACCTGCGAGCCTGCCCATGGCCTACTGGCTATTTAAAACCGAACCCGACGATATCAGCCTGGACGACATCAAAAAGGCGGGCCGCATGCGCTGGGATGGCATTCGCAATTACCAGGCGCGCAACTTTTTGCGCGACCAGTGCGCCCAGGGCGACGGCGTGTTTATCTACCACAGCCAGTGCAAGAACGTGGGCGTGGTGGGTTGCGCGCGCATTGTGCAAGCCGCCTACCCAGACCCGGCCCAGTTCAACCCCAAAAGCCCCTACTTCGACGCCAAGGCCACCGATCAGGCACCGCGCTGGTTTTGTGTGGATATCGCCTACGAGAGCCAGCTGCCCCGCTGTGTGAGCCTGGCAGAAATCAAGGCCGAAGCCGGGCTTGCCGAAATGGTATTGGTAAAACAGGGGCGCTTATCAGTACAACCGGTGAGCAGCGCCGAGTGGCGCCACATTCAGGCCATGGCCAAGAAGGCCTGAGGGAGCTCAGGGCGCCAGAGATGCCTTCACGCGCATTACCTCAGGCGCAATGCGCGGCACCAACTCCCGCACCACCTCCGCCTCACCATCCAAACAGGCCCGCTCAAGGGCTGCGCACAGGTCTGCCAGTGGCCCGGCACCGACGGTTCGGGCAGAGGATTTCAGCTTATGGGCCACTGCGCGCACCTGAGACAAATCATCAGCGGCGGCAAATTCGCGCAAATAGGCATCTAAAGAATTACTGAAATCCACCAGAATTGTGGCAATCAGGCGTTGATCATCACCGAAAAGTGCTGCCAATACTTTGGGGTCCAAGGGGATATCTGGGGTATCTGTCATTGCGCCTTGCCTTTAGGGTGCAGCCCAAAGTGTACCTTGCAGCCACGGCAAATGGCCACATTGGCTTTTGCGGGGGGCGATTTTGGCGTCCATACTAGAGCCTCTAGCCCAAGAGATTCACACACCTCACCATGACCTCAGACGCCTTCGCCACTCTCAACTGCCTGATCGTCGATGACGACGCCTTCATGCTCAAAACCTTGGGCCATGTGCTGCGCCAGATGGGCGTAAATCAGGTTTTTGAAGCCACCGATGCCGCCGAGGCGCTGCGCATGATTGCCAACCGCAACAACGGTATTGACCTGGTCATCAGCGATCTCAACATGCCCGGCATGGACGGCATCCAGCTATTGCGCCACCTGGGCGCACTCGGGCTGCATCTGGGCGTGATACTCATCAGCGGCGAAGACCCGCGGCTACTCTCTTCTGTGCACACCCTTGGCCAGCAATACGAACTGCGTATTCTGGGCACCCTCACCAAACCACTGGATCGCGCCCAGCTTGAGGCACTGCTCATCGGCTACCGCGCAGACACCCGCCAGGCCCCGCGCGGCCCCGCCACTATGGTGTTCACCGATGAGCTGCAATCGGCCATCATCGGCGAAGAGCTGGAGGTGTGGTACCAGCCCAAAGTAGAGGTAGAAAGCCGCAGGCTCTTGGGTGTAGAGGCGCTGGCGCGCTGGCAACACCCGGAGAAGGGCTTTATTAGCCCGGCAATTTTTGTGGGCATCGCCGAAAAGCACGGCATGGTTGAACCGCTTACTGACCTTGTGCTCAAGCAAAGCCTGGCACAACTCAGCCTCTGGCAAAGCAAGGGCTTTAACTTGACGCTCGCGGTGAATTTTTCAGCCCAGGCCCTGTGCCGGCTTGATTTGCCCGAACGGCTGGAAGCCACCGTGCGCAACGCAGGCCTCACGCCAGAAAAAATCATAGTTGAAATGACCGAAAGCGCGCTGCCAAAAAATGCCAGCGCCACGCTCGATATCATGGCACGCCTGCGCCTGAAGGGCTTTGGGTTATCCATTGATGATTTCGGCACGGGCTTCTCAACCCTTGAGCAGTTGCAGCTGATTCCCTTTACCGAACTCAAAATAGACCGCGCCTTTGTACACGGCGCCAAGCACAACAAGGTGAGCCAGGCCATTTTGGAATCCAGCATTTCGCTGGCTAAAAAGCTCGGCATCCACTGCGTGGCAGAAGGCGTTGAAGCGCCCGAAGACTGGGCGCTGGTTGAGGCCCTTGGTTGCGACAGTGTGCAGGGCTACATCATGGCCAAACCCATGCCGGCAGAGGCATTCATCGACTGGGCCAAGACTTACCGCATTGCGGAGTCTGAACGCTAAACGGCGCCCTGCTGCCAGGCAAGGAAGTAGCTGATAGCGCTTAACAACGTGAGCACCAACAGAATAATTGACAGTAAAAACCACGGCCGAAAGGGCTTGCGCTCAATGTCGTTCACACCCGTGGAAATCACGGCATCCACCCGCGCCTGATCTTCCGGAGATAATTTAGACGTCATCAATTACACCTCTGTGCGCTTCGCACTTCACATTATTGTTATTGGTCAATGTTCGCCCGTATCACTGCCCTACTTTGGCAAAAACACCGGGAAATTTGAAGCCCTAAAACTGCCAACCACGCATTTGGCCGGGAAAAATCTTGCGCCCACAGGCACCGGGCTGAGCTAGCGATAGCGCGCCAATATGCGCTCGAAATCACCGCGCTGCTTCATGCGTTCATACACACTTGAAATCGCTTGTGCAGTTACCGGGCTGTGGGGCGAAACCGCACTGTAAAGCGTGTGGGGGATATTCCATTCAGGCGCGATGTAAAATGCCGCACGATTAAATTCCTGCCGAAACAAATGGTCTGCCAGAATACGCGGCACAACAATGGCATCCAGGCGCCCCCGGCTTAAGCGAATAAAATTGCTGCGAAAACTCTTGGCGTTATCGCGCACTATGCTGGACCTCAAAGGCTCATCATCCAGTTCTGCATACACATAGCCCTGCAACATACCCACGCGCTTGCCGGCCAAATCACGGGCTTCACGCACCGGAAATACATGGTGACGGTTTTGAATTACCAGATCTTGCTCTGTGTAAATGCTGGCGGTCCACTGGAAATCTTCGGGGCGGTCAAACCACACGGGGCTGGTTAGCAGTAAGAGGTGCGCGCGCCCCTGTTCAAGGTATTGCCGCACTCGCTTGCGCGGCACCTCCAGCATTTGCACCTCTCGCCCCAACTGGCGCCCCAGGTAGTGGGCCAAATCCCAGTGAATACCCGCCACCGCCTGGCCGTTTTCACGGAAAATATAAGGTTCGCCCAAGTTGGCGTTGTACATCACCAACAGCGGGGCAAGCGCGGGCTGCTCTTTTACATCGATATTGCCCTCACCCAGCAGGGGCCGCGCTAACAATAGCAATACACAAAGACACCAGGCGCGCATAAAGCTCATTCCCAAGAAACCAGCTCAAAGTATAACCCTACCGCAAAATCACGCACTGTGAGTGGGTGCAAGCGCCGGGCAAAAAAAAGGGCGCCGAAGCGCCCAGACAAGTTTCGCTGGAAACTCAGAACTGGTGTTCGCCAAGCGCCATCATTGAATCGCCACCGGCAAGAATCTGCTCGGTGAGGGCGCGGGTTTGTGGCAGCAGGCGCTGGTAGAAAAAGCGCGCAGTTTTAATTTTTGCCTGGTAGTAGTCGGCATCCGGCCCCTCCAGCTGGCTACCGGCCACCTTGGCCATTTTGGCCCACATGTAGGCATAGCTCACGTAGCCAAACAGGTGCAGGTAATCAACCGCCGCAGCTCCCACGGCGTGCTTGTCGCCCGCTTTCGCCTTGCTGATTACCGCATCGGTTACCTGGCCCAGGTTTGCCAATTGGTCGCTCAGGGCCATGGCGAATTCATCGGCTGCCGAGCCTTTGCTCGCGGCAATAAAGGCCTCGATTTCTGCAATGTACTCGCGCACAAACTCGCCGCCGTTCATTACGGTTTTACGGCCCATGAGGTCCAAGGCCTGAATGCCGTTGGTGCCCTCGTAAATCTGGGTGATGCGAATGTCGCGCACCAACTGCTCCTGGCCCCACTCGCGAATAAAGCCGTGGCCGCCGAATACCTGCTGGCCGTGAATGGCGCACTCCAGGGCTTTATCGGTAATAAAGGCCTTCACCACGGGCGTCAGCAACGCCACCATGTTTTCAGCCTTGGTGCGGTCTGTGTCGTCATCGCTGTATTTGCTGATATCCAACCAGCGGGCGGCGTAGGTGGAAAAGGCGCGGCCGGCTTCATTAAAGGCGCGCTGGATCATCAGCATGCGGCGCACGTCGGGGTGCACAATGATTGGGTCTGCCGCTTTGTCGGGGTTTTGCGCGCCCTCGGGCGAGCGGCTTTGCAGGCGCTCTTTGGCGTAGGCCACCGCACTCTGGTAGGACGCCTCAGCCGCGCCCAGGCCCTGAATGCCTACCCCCACGCGCTCGTAGTTCATCATGGTAAACATGCAGGCCAGGCCCTTGTTGAGCTCGCCCACCAGCCAGCCCTTGGCGCCATCGAAGTTCATCACACAGGTGGCCGAGGCCTTGATACCCATTTTCTTTTCAATGGAGCCACAGGCCACGGCGTTGCGCTCGCCTAAGGATCCATCGTCATTAACGAGTACCTTGGGCACCAGAAACAGCGAAATCCCCTTGGGCCCGGCGGGCGCGTCGGGCAGTTTGGCCAGCACCAGGTGAATGATGTTCTCGGCCATGTCGTGCTCACCCCAAGTGATAAAAATCTTGGTGCCGGTGATGCTGTAAGAGCCGTCATCGTTGGGCTCGGCCTTGGTGCGGATAATGCCGAGGTCGGTGCCCGCGTGGGGTTCGGTGAGATCCATGGCACCGGCCCAAGTGCCTGCGTACATTTTCGGCAGGTAGGTTTGCTTGAGCTCTTCGGTTGCGTGGTAATCAATGGAAACGCAGGCACCGGCATTCAGCATGGGCGAAAGGCCAAAGGACATGCACGCGGCCTGCATCATCTCTTCAAACTGGGCCACCAGCATTTTAGGCATACCCATACCGCCGTATTCCGGGTTGCCACCCAGGCCCATCCAGCCACCTTCGGCCAACAGCTGATACACCTCTTTGAAACCTTCAGGCGTGGAAACTTCACCGTCGCTCCACTGGCAACCGGCTTCATCGGCTTCGCGGTTTAAGGGCGCAAGGCTGCCGGCGGCAATTTTACCGGCCTCTTCCAGAATGGCCTCGGCGGTTTCGCCGTCTACGGTTTCCGCCAGACGCGGCATAGAGGCCCACAGCTTGTCTGCCTCAAAAACTTCATTGAGAACGAAACGCATGTCCCGCAAGGGGGCCTGATAATCTGCCATGATGACTCTCCGCTGTTGTTGCCTATTGCAAGCCTAGCTGGCTCTCACCAACTGGCTAATATTCAGCCAATAATTAAAACAAACGTTTGAACGATACTCAGAGTATACGAGCCCGTCAAGGGGAGGGATCACTCATGGGGAGGGGTTTCGGTTAAACGCGCTGATCCAGCAGCTCACCCGGGGCGCGTGGGCCGGGCTCTACACCAATGCGAAGTAAGCGCTGACTAAGCTCCACAGCCCGCTGGCGCTCTGCCTCGCGCAGGCGTTGCTCGGCCTGTAACTGCTCACGGGCCTCGCGGGCCTGCTCGTCTTGGCGTTCTTGCTCGGCGCGCGCTTCACGCTGCTCGGCGCGGGCCGCCTCTTGCTCTTGGCGGGCCTGTTGCTCCGCTGCCCGAATATCGGCACGGGCCTGTTCTGCCAGCTGGGCGGCTTTTGCAGCTATCAGCCGGTCTTGTGCCGATGGGTCTGCCGGGGCCAGTGCAGCCTGCTGAATTTGTTCGGCCTTTTGCAGGGTGGCCTCGGGGTTGCCAGCAATGGCGCCAAGGCGCACCGAGACCTCGCCAGAGACTGCGTAGGCCACGCCATCTGGGCCTCGCACATAGGTGTATTGCGGCGCACCCGTGTGTTGCCCACCTACAGCGGCATGGGCGCGTTCGTGGGCGCGCACTTCGCGATCGCGTGCGGCGAGCTCTGCAATTTCACGCTGCTCTTGCTCGGCCTCAATGCGCTCGCTCGCGCTTTGATCTTCTGCCAGCGCACCAGCGCCTGACACCGCCACTTGGGCAGGCGCACTGCCCGGCCCGGCAACGGCCTCGGCATCTTCGGATCCACTGCGGCTGCCCGCGGCCGTACGGGGTTTATTGTCGCCCAGGGCTTGTTCGCGGTGGGTGTCGTCTTCGCGGGTGCGGTTTTCAGCGCGGGCCGTTTCCGCCCCTTCCTCCACAGCCTTAAACGTTGTGGGGCGGCCGTCTTGCTCTTGCTCACCCACAGGCGTACGCCCCAGCGGGTTGAAGGGCGAAACCATATTGCCGAAATTGGGCGGTAAGTTAATGTTCACTTACATTTACTCACTAGGCTTTTACATCCAGCAGGCTGCCGAGTGTTTCATCGGCGGTTTTCACCACCTGCGCATTGGCGTTAAACAGCTGCTCCTGGCGGCGCAGGTTGATCAGCGGCTCGATCACATCCTGTGAGGGCGCCACCTGCTGCTGGCTACCGGCTTCTGCCGGTTGCGCACTGGCGGGCTGGGCCGTGGCCGGCTGGGTATCTAGCCCCGCCTGGGCTATGTCGTTGGCCGAGCGTTGAATTTCCTGCTGGCTTTTTTGCAAGCCTTGCAGGCCTTGATTGAGTACAGATGTAGAAGACGCGTTCACTTGCATCGGGCACCTCGTTGGTGATCTTGCAGGTTTCACCCTCACGCTTTCAGCAGGGGCAGACTTACCAACGATTCTATCAAAGCGCTGTTCAAAAAACAGACAACAAGCGGCAATATGCTGCCGCCTTTAATATTAATTAGACCCAAAA
The DNA here is from genome assembly GCF_024138675.1 of Simiduia sp. 21SJ11W-1. NCBI lineage: Bacteria > Pseudomonadati > Pseudomonadota > Gammaproteobacteria > Cellvibrionales > Cellvibrionaceae > Simiduia > Simiduia sp. 21SJ11W-1. Next base: position 3,518,034 of record NZ_CP090959.1, read on the forward strand.
AAGCCTTCTTAATAACCAACTAGCCTATAAGGCCAATCCGCTAGCCTGCCAGTGCCAGTGGCGCCAGATCCAAATGGCCCGCCACTGCCTCGGCACTCGGGTGGGCCAAGTGCGGTACCTCGCCAAGTAAAGGCGCCGGCAGCCGGGCCTTGAGGGTTGCCAGGTTTTCGGCATACACGGCCATGTCTGGCTGAATTTGGTTGGCCACCCAGCCCGCCACCCTTATGCCATCGCGCACTAAGGCCTCGTAGGTAAGCAGGGCGTGGTTAATACAACCGAGCTTCATGCCCACTACCAGAATCACCGGCAGCTCCAGCAACCGCGCCAGGTCTGAGAGATTTTCGCTGGGGTTCAAGGGCACCCGCCAGCCGCCCGCGCCCTCGATAATGGTGAGGTCGGCACGGCTCATCATCACACCCCGGCACAGGCCCGCCAGCCGATCCACACTCAATACCCGCCCGGCCTGTGCCGCGGCTATGTGCGGGGCAATGGCCGGGGCCAGGGCAATGGGGTTTACCTGCTCGTACACGAGCGACAGCGTGCACTGCTCATGCAATGCCAGTGCATCGCTGTTGCGCAGGCCCGCGGCCGTTGCCTCGCAGCCAGAGGCCACGGGCTTAACCGCGGCTGTGCTGAACCCCTGCGCCTTGGCCGCCGCCAGCAACCCGCAGGCCACCCGTGTTTTACCGGCATCGGTATCGGTACCGGTGACAAAAAACGTTTTAGCCATTACTTGCTCTCTGTAATTTATATATTGGGTTTACCCGCACTTTTCGTGCGCTAAATTTTTAAAGCCGCCTCACACAACACACTGAAACAATGTTCGAAACGCTTTTTAAATCATCAAAAGCTGTTGTACCACAAGCATCGGGCCCACTGGTGCGCCATAAAACTCGCGGCATGAAAATTGGGCGCAGCAATGGCCTAGGCCAGACTTTCACACCAGGCTTTTACCCGCGCGCCAATGGCATCGCGCACCCGGCGAGTGGCTGCAAGCTTTGCATCCAAAGTGCCGGTAAACGATGAAGGGTCTGCAAAATGCCAGTGCATCATTTCTACACCCGGCAAATGCGGGCAGCGCTCGGCACTGGCGGCATCGCACACGGCAATCATCACATCGGGGGCACCGTATTGCGCCAGGTGTTCATCCACACTGCGACACGGGCGATGGCTGATGTCCACCCCCAGCTCGGCCATGGCGGCCACCACCACCGGATTTAGCTGGCCGGGTGTCAGGCCTGCGCTAAATGCCTGTACTTTACCTGCGCCATATTGCCTGGCAAAGGCCTCGGCCATTTGCGAGCGTGCGCTGTTGTGAATGCAAACAAACAAAAGTGTTTTCATAGAAGTTGCACGCGTTGGATTTTCACGGAGCCCGGTTTGGCATTTCGAATTTTTCACGCAAGGGCCACTGATGCCAACAGCCACCACACGCGCGCCTGAACGCGGCAAACCTGCGTGAGAGGCCATTTACATCTGAAGCCATGTGCACTTGTACCCGCTGTGGCGATAACAGGTGTACAGGCCGGTATTAACCGGCAGGTTTTTCCAGTACCAGCCAATACACATCGTAGCTGGCTGGCAAGCCCTTGGGCGTGCGGTAGTGTTCATAGGCCTCGCGCAATTTTTTTATTTTCTGCCGGCCCGTTAACCCCGGTGCGCGCTCGCGATTAACGTTGTGCGCGCCCAGGGCTTTTAGCTCGTGGGTGAGCTCGCGCAGGCTTGGGTAGTACATCACCCGCGGCTCTGCACGCCAAGCGCGCTGCACAAGCCCCGCCCGGGTATAGGCGTGCGTGAGAGTGGCAGCACTGTCGAATTCATTCACATGCGTGTAGTGATCTACCTTGCGCCAACTGTCGCGCAATTCACACAGGGTTTGCGGGCCCAGTGTGGCCAGTAGCACACGGCCACCCGGTACCAGCGCGCGCGCCACCTCGGTAAAAAACGCCGGTAAATTTTCGCACCACTGCACAGCCAGGCTCGAGAAAAACACATCAATGGAGCCACTACCAAAGGGCAGGGCTTCCATATCGCCGCCCACCCAGCCAAGGCCCGGGGCACGCTGCGCGCGCGCGTAGCGCAACATGCCCGGCGCAATATCGAGCCCCAGCACCTGCGCCTCTGGGTAGCGGGCGAGTAATTTCTCGGTAAAAAATCCGGTGCCCGAGCCCAAATCCACAAGGCGCTTGCACGGGTGCGCGGCGTCCAAAAAGCCCATCAGTTCATTGCCCACACAGCGCTGCAGTTGCGCAACAGAATCGTAACTGGGGGCGGCATTGCTGAACGAGGCCGCCACAGAAAATTTATCGCGCTGCATTAAACACTTGCCCCGGCTGGTTGCAATGTACGGCAGTTTTGCGGCAGGCGCGCAAGCACCCAGGCGGCCACTTGGCCAGGTGCCGCCAGCGGTAAATCGTGGCCACATCCTTCAAATTGCGTGAGCGAACGCGCAGGCCACTGCTGGCTGAAAGGTGCGCAATCCAGCGCGGCCATCACCCGGTTTGGCACCAAGGCGTCTAGCTCGCCAAAGGCCATGTGCACGGGCACATCAATGGGTGCTGCAGTGGCATCCAATGCCGCTAACGCCTGCAGTGCCTGCAGCCATGCGCGCAGCTGTGCGGGGTTATCAAAATTGTGGGCCGAGGCGTATTCGCGCAAGGCTTTCACGCCCAAACCGCTACCGCCTGCGGCCACCAATTGGCTAAAGCGTTTTAACGTAATGGCGGGCTTATCTGCAAAGCCGCTTACAAAGGCGTGGTAGTGCGCGGCGTCCATTGCATCCGGCCAGTGGGGCTGTGCACAAAACTGCACGTTGGCGGCAAGGGTAAACACGCCTTCAACGCGCGCCTGCCGGGCAAGGTGTAACGCCAGCTGCCCACCCAAAGACCAACCCAATAAATAAACCGGGCGCGCATCTTGGGCAATGTGCCTGGCAAGCAATGCCACTGTGGCTGCGGCCCACTCGTTTAGCGATGCATCAACATTTGTGGCGCCCTCAGCGGCACACACAGGCGGTGGCGATAAGCCAAAACCCGGTAAATCTATGAGTTCAATTTGCAATGCACTATTGGCCTGAAGCTCGCGCGCGAGCGGGCGCAGGCTTTGATGATCAAAGCCCCAGCCATGCAAGCACACAAGGCGCGCGCCATCTACCGATTGCGGCTGCAGGTATTGTACGTGCAAGGCCTGCGCGCTCATGAATGATCACCGGTTTGCGACTGAATGTCGGCCAGTGCGCTCAACAACTGCTGCACCTGTGCCGAGCTGTGTTCAGCCGACAAGGTCACCCGCAGCCGCGCACTGCCTGGCGCCACCGTGGGCGGGCGAATGGCACCCACCCACAGGCCGCGCTGCATGAGCTGTTCAGACCAGCTCATTACCGTGGCGGCACTGCCCACCACAATAGGCTGGATGGGCGTGTGCGAATTCATCAGCTGTAGCCCGAGCGCCTGGGCGCCGGTGCGAAACTCGGCAATGAGCGCCTGCAATTTTTCGCGCCGCCAGGGTTCGGTTTGAATAAGTTTTAAACTGGCGCGCGTGGCTGCGGCCACCGCCGGTGGCAGGGCGGTGGTGTAGATGTAAGTGCGGGTAAGTTGAATGAGCGTTTCGATCAATTCCTCGCTGCCCGCCACAAACGCGCCAAAGGTGCCAAAGGCTTTGCCGAAGGTGCCCATGAGCACGGGCAGCTGCTGCTCGTTTAAATTAAATACTTCTGCACAGCCGCCGCCGTTGTTGCCGAGCACGCCCAGGCCGTGGGCATCGTCTACCATCAACCAGGCGCGCTCGCGCGCGCACAGTGAGGCCAACTCATCGAGGGGCGCCAGATCGCCATCCATGCTGAACACGCCGTCTACCACTACCAGTTTTTTTGCCTGTTCACTGGCACGCAGTTTTTGCGCAAGCTGGGCGACATCGTTGTGTAAAAAGCGCTGAAACTTTGCGCCCGATGACAGGCCGCCATCGAGCAGCGAGGCGTGATTGAGTTTGTCTTCAAACACTGCATCGCCTTTTTCAACCAACGCGTTAATCACGCCAACATTGGCCATGTAACCGGTTGAGAAAATGAGCGCGCGCGCGCGCCCGGTAAAGGCCGCCAGCTCTTGTTCCAATGCGTGATGTTCGTGCGAGTGGCCGCACACCAAATGCGAGGCGCCGCTGCCCACGCCGTAGCGTTCGGCGGCCTGAATAAAGGCGCGCTTAACCTCGGGGTGATTGGCAAGGCCCAGATAATCGTTGGCGCAAAAGGCCAGTGCCGGGCGCCCGTCAACGGTGACGTTAGGCTGTTGGGGCGAGCCCAGTTCGCGCCGCGTGCGGTATAGATCCGCCGCCCGGCGGCGCGCCAGCTGCTCGCTTAACCACTCGTGCATGGCGCCTTACTTGGCGGCGTCGTAGAAGAACTGATCGTTGTGGCTGGCTTCCAATGCCTGATACACCGCGGCTTCTTGTTCTTGCTCGTCTTGGTGAATCTCGTAAGACTCCTGGTGAATACCCAGGCGCTTGAACAGCTGGCGGTCTTTGCTGGCCTCGGGGTTGGGTGTGGTGAGCAATTTTTCGCCGTAGAAAATGGAGTTGGCACCGGCTAAAAAGGCCATGGCCTGCATTTGCTCGTTCATGTCTTCGCGCCCGGCAGATAACCGCACGTGGGATTTCGGCATCATGATGCGCGCAACGGCAATGGTGCGAATAAAATCGAAGGGGTCTAAATCGGCCTGCTCGGCCAGCGGCGTGCCCTCTACCTTCACCAGCATATTAACCGGCACAGATTCCGGGTGCTCGGCCATGTTGGCCAGCTGGATCAACAGGCCCGCACGGTCGCCCTCTTCTTCACCCATGCCCACAATGCCGCCGCAGCATACTTTCATGCCCGCTTTGCGCACGTTAGCCAGGGTTTCCAGGCGGTCTTGATAGGTGCGGGTGGTGATGATGTCGCCGTAGAACTCGGGCGAGGTATCGAGGTTGTGGTTGTAGTAATCCAGCCCCGCCTCGGCCAGGCCCTTGGCCTGATCTTCGTTCAGCATGCCGAGCGTCATACAGGTTTCAAGCCCCAGCGCCTTCACGCCTTTAACCATATCGGTCACGTAGGGCATGTCTTTGCCCTTGGGGGAACGCCAGGCCGCGCCCATGCAGAAGCGGGTGGCGCCGCTGGCTTTGGCCGCGCGCGCTTCTTCTATCACCTTCTCCACCTTCATGAGCTTTTCGCGCTCAAGGCCAGTGTCGTAGCGGGCCGATTGGGGGCAGTAGGCGCAGTCTTCCGGGCAGGCGCCGGTTTTGATAGAGCACAGGGTGCTCACCTGTACCTGATTGGGGTCAAAGAAGGTGCGGTGCACCGTTTGTGCCTGGTACATCAAATCGGCAAACGGCAACTGAAACAACGCCAGAACTTCTGCGCGGGTCCAGTCGTGGCGAATGGGGGTATTGGCCTGGGCACTCATGGGCTATTCTCTGTATCAATCGGAGTTGGCGGGCATTGTCTTGCGTGGCCCTGGCGCTGTCAACCAAATTGGATTTTCCGGTTAACTAATCCCACAGGAGCGCACGGATGCCGCCCTTACTACCCCTTTTTGCCCACAGGCTCGCCCACGCTCTGCAACAGCAAATCTGCCGCCTGCCCAGCCGCTGCCTGCTGTGCAGTGCCCAGAGCTGCGGCCTGTTATGCGCCCATTGCGCCGACGAGCTACCCGTGAACCTGGGCGCTTGCCCGCGCTGCGCGCTGCCCCAGTGCCAATTCACCGAGTGCCCCAACTGCCAAAAGCACCCACCCGCCTTTGCCAAAGCGGTGGCCCCCTACAGCTACCAGGCCCCCTTGGCGGGCCTGATCAACCGCTGGAAACACCGGGGCGACCAGCGGTTGCTGCCGTTTCTGGCCCCGCAGCTGCTGGGCTACCTGCGCGCTGCCTATGCACACGACGATTGGCCCCAGCGGCTGGTGCCAGTGCCGGTTTCCACCGCCAAACGCATGCAGCGCGGCTTCAATCAAACGGAGCAACTGGCCCGGTGCCTTGGCGGCGCACTGGGCATTGGTGCCACAGCCACACTGCTTGGGCGCCGACAGGGGCAAAGCCAGCAGGGCCTTGGGCGGCGGGCGCGGCTCAAGAACCTGCAACAGCAGTTTTACATCACAGGCCCGGCACCGGCGGCGCACCTGGCGCTGGTAGACGACGTGATGACCACCGGCGCCACGGCGGCCACTTTGGCGAAGATCCTGCAAGATGCTGGCGCGAAGCGGGTGGATATCTGGATGATCGCGCGCACACCGTGACTCACAGGTCAGCCGAAAATGGCCAAAGCGCCCACAGCAGAAATCCAGAACACCAAGATCATCGCGCCCTGCAACTGGACTGGCCGCACGCCTTGGGCGACAATTTTCGACCATAACCCTAGCGGTGGCCGATCACTGGCCACCCCGGCACGCCCATCGGGCAGACGCAATTCACAGGCAGTATCTTATGAGCACCCCATCTATTGTCATCAGCGGCAGCGGCCTCTGGACCCCAAGCCACAGCATCACCAACGAAGAACTGGTTGAGGCCTACAACCGCTGGGCCGACAAATACAACGCCCAGCACGCCGATGCCATTGCCGCAGGCGACCTGGAGGCCAAGCCCCACTCAAGCGCCGAGTTCATCGAGAAGGCCTCGGGCATCAAGAGCCGCTATGTGCTCGAAAAAGAAGGCATCTGCGATGTAGACCGCATGACGCCCCGCATTGCCCCGCGCGCCGACGACGAGCTGAGCCACCAGGCCGAGATGGCACTCGCGGCGGCTAAAAAAGCGCTAGAGGCTGCCAACAAAACGCCCGAAGACATAGACGCCGTGATTGTGTCTTGCGCCTACACCCAGCGCTCATACCCCGCCATAGCCATTGAAGTGCAGGCGGCACTGGGCATTGCAGGTTACGGTTTCGATATGCTGGTGGCCTGCTCGGCCGCCACCTTCGGCCTGCACCGCGCCTACGACGCCGTGGCCGCAGGCTCTGCGCGCGCGGTGTTGGTGATCAACCCGGAGCTCACCTCACCACAATTAAACTTTACCGACCGCGACAGCCACTTCATTTTTGGCGACGTGGCCACCGCCATGGTGATTGAGCGCGCCGACACCTGCACCAGCGCGCACAGCTACGACATTCTGAACATCAAAGCGGTTACCAGCTACTCCAACAACATCCGCTCAAACTTCGGCTACACCGCCCGCGCCCACGACACAGAGCCCTTCGGCGCCGACAACCTGTTTCACCAAAATGGCCGCAAGGTGTTCAAGGAAGTATGCCCTATGGCTGCCGAACACATGAGCAGCCAGCTTGAGAGCCTGGGGCTCAGCACCCAGGATGTGCGCCGCTGGTGGTTGCACCAGGCCAACATCAACATGAACACATTGATTGTGAAAAAGCTCTTGGGCCGCGATGCCAGCGCCGATGAAGCACCCGTGGTGCTGGATCGCTACGCCAATACCGCCTCGGCGGGCTCGCTGATCGCCTTTAATTTGCACCACGAAGACCTGACAGCCGGCGACACCGGCGTGCTCTGCTCGTTCGGCGCAGGCTACTCCATCGGCAGCCTGGTGTTGCGCAAGCGCTAACCACTGCCTGCCAGTGCAAGCCGGGCCGCCGCCTTGCACTGGATTGCCCCCTGATCAGCCTCGCAACACTGCCCTTCGAACAACACGCTGCCCGCAACCGCCAAGAATCTGCACGGCGCCAAGCTCTAAAACGGCAAAAAGAAACCTGCCAATCCCGCATTCGCACGCCGTTTCCCATTACACTGGCCCGCAGCAAACATCGCACAGCGCGACAACCGCGGCCAACCAATGGCCCTAATCGCCCCCGGGCACACAACAGGCTCACTATGACCCAACCCCACCCCTTTGCCCGCTTGACCCCCGATGCCGTGATGGACGCCGTGGAGTCTACCGGCCGGCTTACCGATGCACGGGTATTTGCCCTCAACAGCTATGAAAACCGCGTCTACCAGGTGGGCATTGAGGGCGAGCAGCCGCTCATTGCCAAGTTTTACCGGCCCGACCGCTGGAGCCGCGAGCAGATTCTTGAAGAGCACCAGTTCACCCAGGAGCTGGCCGAGGCCGGCCTGTCGGTGGTGCCACCACTGGCCGACGCCGCAGGCCTCACCCTGCACCCCTTTGACGGCTTCGAATTTGCACTGTTTCGCCGCCAGGGCGGCCACGCGCCGGAACTTGAGAACTTCGACCACCTGCAAGCGCTCGGGCGGGCGCTCGGGCGGCTGCACACAGTGGGCGCTGCCCGCGCCTTCAATGCCCGCCCGGCACTTGATATCCAAAGCTACGGCTACGACGCCGTGGCCCTGCTGACCGAGGGCTTTATGCCAAAGTCGCTGCTGCCCGCCTACACCAGCCTGTGCCGCGATTTACTGGCCGGCATAGAGGCCACCTTTGCCAACTTCACGCCACGGCAGATCCGCCTGCATGGCGATTGCCACCCGGGCAATATTCTCTGGCGCGACGATACGCCGCATCTGGTGGATTTCGACGATGCGCGCACCGGCCCTGCCGTGCAAGACATCTGGATGCTGCTGTCGGGCGATCGCCAGCAGCAACTTGCCCAGCTCTCTGAAATTGTGGAGGGCTATGAGCTGTTTGGTGAATTCGACCCGCGCGAGCTACAGTTCATTGAAGCCCTGCGCAGCCTGCGCATCATGCATTACAGTGCGTGGCTCGCGAAGCGCTGGCACGACCCGGCCTTCCCCATGGCGTTCCCCTGGTTTAACAGCGAGCGCTACTGGGCCGAACACATACTAGAGTTACGGGAGCAATTGGCAGCCCTGCAAGAGGAGCCCCTGCGGTTATTCTGACCATGACGATCATCGCGGCCACCGCCGCCCACTGCCAGGCCATGGTGCCACTCGTGTACAGCTCGGGGCCGGTGGCCTTCGATTACGTGTTCCTGGCCGACGCCCCGGGCTTTCTGGCCAGCGCCCTGCCCGATGCCGAGGGCAGCTTTGGCCACCGCACCCACTTCGTGGCGCAATCCAAAACCGGGGTGGCGGCTACGGTGAGCCTGTTCCAACGCAGCGAGCACCTGCAACGCCAGAATGCCAACATGGCGGCCATTGTATGCTGGGCCGGCTGGCGGGCACCGCTGGTACTGTTGCGCGGGCTCAAGGTTGAAAAGCTGATTCCCGCGCCGCCCGAGCACAGCCTGCACATCGCCCACCTGGCCGTAGCTCCCGACAGCCAGGGCCAAGGCCTGGGCACCCGGCTGCTGGATTTTGCCAGCGAGCGGGCGCACGCCCTGGGCCTTGGCCAGCTGAGCCTCGATGTGGCGGCCAGCAACCCGCGCGCCGAAGCCCTCTACCGCCGCTATGGCTTTACCCTGCACGAGCACCGCACAAGCCAAATACCGGGCCTTGCCGATCACAGCACCCTGATCAAAGCCCTTTAACCCGCACCAGGCGCGGCTAGTCACCGCGGGTCTTTGCCGACAGCCGTTACACAGGCCATAATAGGCCTTTCGCTTGCACGAGGTTTGCCATGAAGCCATTATCGTTGGCCACGCCCGCCGCCAACTCCACAGACCCGGTGTGGACGCGCATCTGCGAGCAAACCCGTGCCCAGGCCGACGAAGAGCCCATATTGGCCTCGTTCCTGCACGCCACCATCCTCAACCACGACACCTTCGAGGCCGCCCTCAGTTTTCACCTGGCCAACAAGCTAGACAGCCCCATGGCCCCGGCCATGATGGTGCGCGAAGTGATTACCGAAGCCCTGGCCCACACCCCGGCCATCGCCGAGGCCGCCCGCGCCGACCTGTTCGCCATCGACACCCGCGATTCCGCCTGCTGTTCGCTGGCGGCGCCGTTTTTGTACTACAAAGGCTTTCATGCGCTGCAGAGTTACCGCTTTGCCCACTGGCTGTGGGGGCAGGGGCGCAGGTCACTGGCATTGTTTTTGCAAAATCGTATCTCGCAGGTATTCGCCGTAGACATCCATCCGGCGGCGCGCATCGGCAAGGGCATCATGCTCGATCACGCCACCGGCATTGTGATTGGCGAAACCGCCGTGGTGGAAGACAACGTCTCTATCATGCAGTCGGTCACCCTGGGCGGCACCGGCAAGGAATCCGGCGACCGGCACCCCAAGGTGCGCCAGGGCGTGCTGATCAGCGCCGGGGCCACGGTACTTGGCAACATTGAAATTGGCGAAGGCGCGAAGATCGGCGCCGGCAGCGTTGTGCTTAAAGCCGTAGCCCCGCACACCACCGTGGCCGGCGTGCCGGCGGTGCTGGTGGGCCGCTGCCTGACGGAGTCGCCTGCGCTAGACATGAATCACGAGCTGGCCTGCCAGGGTGATTGCCCAGAGAATAGCTGACGCCTTATTCATTTTTCGGTACTATCGTGCAGCACGAAAGACCACAGAAAATTGAGGGATGTTAACGGCAGGCCCTTGGCATTGACATTACAATGGCCGGGTTTTCTGCGTTGCCGGCGCCCTGTGGCAATTGCGCTGCCAACGAAGTGGTTATAAAGAGCGAGCACCAATAAAAAAACACCAGGAAGTCATCGGGCAGAGTGTGGTTGCGCTCCCTATACTTCTCTCATGGACGAATAAAAAGTAGCACTCATGAGTTCTGACGAAACCTTAGCACCCCTGCTTGGCCGGCTTAAGCTGCCTGCCCAAACCCTAGAGAAACTGGGGTTTTGCCACGGCACCAAGGCCGCCGACGTCAAGGCGTGGGCGGAATCCCTGCCCGCCACGCGCGTCAGCTTTACCAGCGTACAGCTCTACACCGCGCTGCCGGACATCGCTCGCCTGAAAATCGACCCAATCAACCGGCTCGAAATGCTCGAAGGCGTGCGCCCCTACGTGCAACAGTGCATTCAGGGCCTGGGCCGCAACTTTTTGAATCAGCCCATTATTCTGCCCGAGGGCGCCGTTAAAACCGCCATTGTGGCCCAGGCCCTGCAAAAGCACCTCACCAACAGCTACCTGGTGGTGGTGCGCGATCTTGCCAAAAGCAAGCCCAAAGCCAGCCAACTGGCGCAATTCGATCTCGCCCTGCAGCGCGCCATGAATGGCCTGGCACTGATGGTGATGCGCGGCTACCAACTCTACACGCCCGTGCCCAATGGCGTTTGGGTGGAGCTACACACCCTGTATCAAATCGCCAAGCTCTATGAACGCGAGCACTCGCTGGTGGCCGACAACCGGCTCGAATATGTGCCCGCCATGCAGCTGGAGCACACCTACCTGCGCGCGCTGCTCTTGGCCTGTGCACGCCCCAACCAGATGCGCCAACAGGAGGTGCAGCACACCTTTGATGCACTGGAGCTGTGGGTGCCACTGGTAGACATGCACGCAGAAGCAAGCGATAGCCGCCTGTTCGCGGTAGACCCGCACGACGATATTCCACCGGTATACAAAGACCGGTTGCACGCCAATGACCCAGCAGCGGTCTTTGAGCTGGGCCTGGAAGAGCTCGTAACCGCCCTGCGGCGCCAGCTGGAAATCAAAGACGAAGACAACGCCATTGTGCGCATTCCCAACAACATGCCCTCGCAATTGGTGGAACACCTGTGCGCCAGCTGGTCGGTGATGCGCCAGCGCGCCTTTGAGCGCCGCCTCACCCAGGGCGAGCTGCAAGTGACCGTGGGCATGATCAACCTGCACTACCACAGTGCCAGCGAATTGGAGTTTGCCGACTTCTTGAGCCGGCACGACACCAGCGCCCCCAAAGCCACGCCCGAGGCAGAAGAAGACCCCTTCGCCAACAGCGCCTCGGCCGGTGCCTTCGGCGCGCTGCCCACCATGGATTTCATTGAAGACTGGGATGAAGACGCCGAAGACGAGATTCAAATAGCGCCGGTGCATCACATCAAGATTGTGGACACCAGCCCCGGCGGCTACTGCCTGAACTGGAACGTAGACAGCATGGAAAAGCTGCGCGCGGGCGATTTGATCGGCGTGCGCGAACCGGGCCGGCTCAAGTGGGCCGTGGCCGCCGTGCGCTGGATCCGCCAAGCCGGCGGCACCACGGAGCTGGGCGTGCAGGTAATTGCTCCCCACGCCCAACCGAGCGCGGTTTCCATGCTGCAGGTCACGGGCGAGAAAACACCCTACATGCGGGCGCTGAAAATCCAGCAGCTGAAATCGGTCAACCAACCCGCCACCATCATTACCGACAACCTGCCCTTTGTTGAATACTGCAAAGTGCGCGTGCGCGATGCCGAGGGCGAAGGCCGCTACCAGCTCACCAAGCGATTGTTTGCCACTGGTTCTTTCAGCCAGTTTACCTACCGCGTGCTCGACGCCGGTAAACAGGAGAAAAAAGGCGCCACGCAAGGCCAGGAAGACTATTCTTCCGTATGGAAAGACAAATAATTTGCAACGCCCAAAGAGGAAAAGCGGGAACCAGCACACAGTTCAATAAGCCCGCACCAGAGCGCCTGCGGCCTTAACTTGAGCCGCCACACAGATTACGTAATATGACTGGCTTGGTGCACTCCGTCACCAGGACAAAGACTTAAAAGGCAATATGAATCCCAACGACACCATCAGACTACTGATCATTAACGACAGCCGCGCAGAAGCCGAGCGCCTCATTAGTATGCTGAACAATGCCGGCCGCAACACCCGCGCCCAGCATGTCGATAGTGAAGAAGGTTTGGTCAAGCTCTTGCAAGAGCACACCTGGGATCTCGCCATCGGCCAGGCCGACAGCGAGCAATTGCCCGCCGCTAACGCAACCCGTCAGATCAAACGCCTGAACAAAGACATTCCGGTAATCTTACAAACCGAAGAAGAGGGCTCGCACGCCATCGTAGACGGCCTGCGCCTGGGCGCGGTGGATGTAGTGCGCATGGATGAAGATCAGCACCTGCTGCTGGTGGTTACCCGCGAGCTTGAAAACCGCGAACACCGCCAGGCCCGTCGCAAGGCCGATCGCAAATTCAAAGAGGCCGAGCGCCGCAGCCAGCAACTGCTAGACAGCTCGCGCGACGCTGTGGCCTATGTGCAAGACGGCATGTTCTTATACGTTAACCAAAGCTTTTCCGAGCGCTTCGGCTACGAAGATCCAGACGACGTGCTGTGCATGCCCACCATCGATTTGGTGGCTGCCAAAGATCGCGATCGCACCAAACAGTTTTTAAAGGAATTTACCCTCAAAGGTGAAGAGGCAGAATCCACCGAGGTGAGCTTTGAAGGCCTGCACCACTCGGGCAAGCAACAAGCCTTCACCCTGGAAGTAATTCACGCCATCTTCGATGAAGAGCCCTGTATTCAACTGGTGATGCGCGCCAGCAAAGAGAACAACGAAGTACTCGAAGCGCAGCTGCAGGAAATCAAACAAACCGATGTACAAACCGGCCTGTTCAACCGCCTGTACTTCCTGGAAAAGCTCGAGCACGCAGTAGACAAAGCCGCCGAAGGCGAAACCGGTGCCACCCTCACCTACATAGAAGCAGATTCTTTCTTTGATCGCGTTGAAGCCGCCCACGGCGTCAGCGTGGCCGATGGCGCCATTAAAAAACTCGCCAAAACCATTGAAAAACATCAGCGTGAAGGCGAGTTGCTGGCGCGCTTTAACGACGACACCTTCGCACTGCTCTCGCCCGGCACCAGCGCCGACAAACACCTGCAGCGCGCCAAACAATTGTGCGCCGAAGTGGCCGAAACCGTATTTGATATCGACGGCACCACGGTGCAATTTACCGTTACCGCCGGCCTGTCACTGGTGACCGAAGCCAGCAAAGATGCCGAAACGGCCATCGACCAGGCACTGCAAGCCATTGAAGAGGTGCGCAAAAAAGGCGAGGCCGGCGCCGGCAATGATGCCAAGCTGTTTGAGCCCAAACTCACCGACACAGACGCCGCAGGCCTGGACATCGCCCGCGCACTGCAACGGGCGGTGGATAACAACCAGTTCAAGCTGTTGTTCCAACCCATCATCAGCCTGCGCGGCAATGAAAACGAGCTATACGAAGTGCTCTTGCGCATGATGGATGAAGACGGCAGTAAAATTGAGCCGGGCAAATTTCTGGAGGCCGCCGAATCCATTGGTGCCACCACCAAGATCGACCGCTGGGTGATTCTCGAATCCATCAAAATGCTCTCCGAGCACCGCGCCAAGGGGAACAACACAAGCCTTGTGGTCAATCTCAGCCGCCACTCGCTCACCGACGAAAGCCTGGTACCCTGGCTGGGCGTGGCGTTTAAAGCGGCCAAATTGCCCGCCGATGCGATTATGTTCCAGGTGCGTGAAAGCGATGTCACCAGTCACATGAACGCCGCCAAAGCGCTGTGTGCAGGCCTTGAGAAACTGAAGACCCACCTCTCCATTGCAGGCTTCGGCTGCGCCATGAATCACTTCAACACCTTAAAGCATGTACCGGCGCACTACATCAAAGTAGACGGCAGCTTTACCCAGGATGTTCAAAGCGGCAACGAGGGTGCAGAAACTCTCACCAACCTCATTAAAGAACTGCACAAGCTCGAGAAGATTACCGTGGTGCCCTTTGTGGAAAACGCCAACGTTTTATCTACCCTCTGGCAGAGCGGCGTGCACTATATTCAGGGCCATTACCTGCAAGGCCCCACTGAAGGCATGAATTACGATTTCAGCATGGATGGCTAATCGCCCATAAAAAATGGCGCCATTTGGCGCCATTTTTTATTCGTGCAGGCGGCCTGCTTAAGGCTCGCGAATCAAATCGTCGTCTTCCATTCCCAGCAAGTAACACAAGGATTCAAGGCCCAAGGTGCTAATGGCAAAATCCGCCGAGGCGCGCACCAAAGGCTTTGCGTGAATGGCAACCCCCATACCCGCAAGCGAAAGCATGGGTAAATCGTTGGCTCCGTCACCCACGGCAATAACCTGCGCCAGCGCCACACCGCGCGCTTTGGCAATTTGCTGAATTAATTCCGCCTTGCGCTGGCCGTCCACCACCGTGCCGGTGACCCGGCCAGTAACCTTGCCATCCACAATTTCCAGCGCGTTCGCGTGAATTTCATCGATGCCCAGGCGCGCCTGAATTTTTTCTGCAAAATACACAAAGCCACCACTTAAAATGGCCGTGTGAAAACCGCGCGCCTTTAAGGTATTCACCAAAGTTTTGGCGCCGTCCATCAGCTCGATGCGCTCGGCAATCTTGCTCAGCTCAGATTCCGGCAAACCGTTCAGCAACGCCATGCGACGGCTGAAACTTTCGCGAAAATCCAGCTCGCCGCGCATGGCTGCGGCAGTGATGGCAGACACCTGCTCACCAATGCCGGCAGCCGCGGCCAGCTCATCAATGCACTCGGCCTTTATGAGGGTTGAATCCATATCGAAGCAAATCAAACCGCCCTGGCGGCCGAACACATTGCGCGGTGTCAGGTTGATATCTACCCGCAGGCGATCAGCCAGTGCGCGTACAACCGCGCGCGCCTGCACCAAATCGGCCTCGCCGGCAAAACGCAACTGCCAGGCCTGGCGGTCTTCGGCGCGGGCGGCCAGGCTGCGGGCACCCAACAAACTGAGCCCCTGGGTGGCGGCCGCTTCAACCAATTGCGCCAGATGTTTGGCTTGCAACACCGGCGCCATCAACACGGCCACAAAGGTGCAAGGCCCGGGCGTTCCCGCTTGCACCTGCACGCTCATATCGGGCCACAGGGCCAACAAAGACGTTTGCAGTGCCTGCGCATCGCCCTGCTCGTCACACTGCACGCGCAGGCTGAAACCCACCTCATGGGGGCTAGCCTCCAGCACCTGCGCATTAATGGGCAGCTGGGCCAGTTGATTGAGAACATCGATCAAGGGGTAGCGATTGTGAAAGCAAGAAAGGTAGAGGCTGTTCATGTAACGTGGGGCCCGTGCCGGAGGAAGTGCTAAATGAGGCGGCATTATATAGTTTTCAGCACGCAATAGGCTAAACTAGGCGGCCTTTTACGCCCGATTTGGGTGATTATTGACAGGCCTATGACGCACACCAACAACAATAAAACCGGCTCACTCGCGCCACTCACTCGCCTGCTGGCCCGCATGCACCCGTTTGCCTTTACCCTTGCGCTGTCGTTGGCGGCCCTGCTTGCCTGTGGCTGGCAATTGCATGTGCATTTCGAGCAGCAAACCCAGTCGGTTTCGCAGCGCTACGGCCAGGCACTGGCCAATTTGGCCGCCGAGCAGGCGGAATCGGCCATGCTCAATCAAGATCGCGTAAGCCTCACCGCCCTCTTGGCAGATTTAACGGAAAACCTTGATGTAGAAGGCGCCACCGTGCACGACGTGGAAAATCGCCTGCTGGTGCAAAGCGGCCACACCACCAATCCGCGCAGCCTGCACTTTTCAGCGCCGGTGGTACTGCAAGACAGCGTGGCCGGTTACATTACCGTGACGGTGAGTGCCGATACCGCACGAGCCAATCGCCACCGTTTGTACGGGCGTCTGGCACTCACCCTGGCCGCACTGCTGGCGCTTACCGCCATTGCCGCAAGCCTCTACCGGCACCCGGATTTCCCGGAGCCCGAACCCGCAGCACCCGCCCCGAGTGCGCCCGATAGCAAAGTCACCCTGACGCTCGACCTACTCAACCTGGAGCAGCTGCACACAGAACTCAACGGCGAGGCCTTCAAGCAATTACTGGAGCGCTTTGAGCGGCAACTGCAAGGCGTGATTGCACTGTACGGTGGCGAAAGCCTGGGCCTGCAGAATCATCAACTCACCCTGATGTTCACCGAGGCGCGCACCTCAGATGCCAGCTTCAACGCCATTTGCAGCGCCGAGCTATTGCATTCACTGAGTGAACACAGCGAGCTGGCGCTGCAGTTGGGTGCACGCATTTTGCCCTTTGAGGCCAGTGCGAATTTAAAATCCCAGTATGCGCATCAGCTTAAACCGGGCGGCATGCGTGCCACCATTATTTCCGTAAAGCTGTTGGATGAGTCCCTGTCTGAACGCGCCCAATTTGCCGCGCGCGCAGACCAGCGCAGCGCCCGGGTAGAACAGGTGCTGCCGCCGTATAAAAAATTGCTGGAAAATCAATTGGCCCAACTGGCGAGCCTGGCCTCAGCCGAACGCTAAGGCCAAACGCGAAATCACGCGCGCTATTGGGCGCGCTGCTCGCCACCTTGCGCCGCCTCACGGGCCTTTTTGCGGCTGTCCATCAGGCGGTAGTGAGCAAGCTCGGGAATGGTTTCACGCAGGCGGTATTCCATTTCCTCAATGGCCTCGGCCTGTTTGCATAAGGCGTCGCCACGCTGCTCGATGGCCGGGGTTTTGGCCTCCATTTCGCGCTCTACCTGCTCGCCGAAATTTTCCATCTTCTCGCCAAAGCTTGCCATGCGCTCCTCAAAGCTGCCCTCGCCAAACAGCGCCGAGCCGAGCATGGCCATCACGCTGCCCATAGAGGATTCCACCGCCTCTTCCACCGAGCGCTCGAAGTCTTCATCGAAGGCGCTATCGAGCACATCCAGCTGATCGTTCACCACATGGTATTCGCCGGGGTGCTCCGCAAGGCTTGCGGTAAGCCGCGCCTGTGATTGCGCAAGCGATGCCTCAATCTTTTTGGCAGGCTCGCTGTCTGCACCGAATACACCGGCCATTGCGTGCCCCATGGCCGCACCCACGGTGCGCAGGGTATCGGCCACAAAGGCCACCAAATCCGGCATAAACTGCTGCAAACCGCCTGTGTAGCTAGCCACCAATTGGCGCTGCTGGCCCGATAGCGAGAGCGACGCGCCATTTACCCGTACTTCGCCATCGGGCTTAAACAGGTACACGGCATCGCCCTGGGTTGAGTGCACACCGGAGGGCTTGACGGCAAAATCGCTGGCAAACCGCACCTGGCAGTTTTTCAGCCCCATATCCACACCGGCCCAAGCCGCGCCCGGCAGCAACAAAGCCGCCCCCAAAACCACATGACTCGCCAATTGCCCAAGTAGGTGCATGATCGTTTTCTCCCTGAAAAGTTATTTGAGCCTAGAAGACCACAACCGGCGGCCAACCGACACTGCAAATCGGCCAATGGCCGGCGCCTGCCGGTGAACCGTGACCTTATGGCTGCCAGTGCTTTGCAGCAACGGGCTTAGCACAAAGCTTACCTTTACGTTAACGTAAACCTGCGCTAGAGTTTGCCCAGGCAGACCACGGAGCCCCCATGGACAAGGTTTACAGCATTTCCGACTTGGCGCGCGAGTTCGACATCACCACCCGCGCCATCCGCTTTTACGAAGACAAGGGCCTGCTGGCGCCCGAACGCCGGGGCCAGGCGCGCCTGTACAACCACGCAGACCGCGTGAAGCTGAAGCTGATTCTGCGCGGCAAGCGCCTGGGCCTGAGCCTTGAAGAAAGCGGCGAGATCATCGGCATGTACAACCCCGGCTCCAACAACGCCGCCCAGCTCACCCGGCTGATCAACAAGATCCAGGAGCGCCGCCAGGCCCTGGAGGCGCAAAAACGCGATATCGACATCATGCTGGCCGAACTGGACGACGCCGAAACGCGCTGCCAGGAAGCATTGGCGGCCAACGTCTAACCTGACAACACTAAAAACACCTATTTCGAGAGGACACCCCATGAGCTTTCCCTACCCCACGTTGAACTTTGGCCTAGGCGAAGACATCGACATGCTGCGCGACTCCGTCTACCAATTCGCCCAGGGCGAGCTGGCCCCGCGCGCGGCACAAATTGATGCCGACAACGAATTTCCCATGGATATGTGGAAGAAGTTCGGCGACATGGGCCTATTGGGCATGACCGTGGCCGAAGAGTACGGCGGCACCAACATGGGCTACCTGGCCCACGTGGTAGCCATGGAAGAAATCTCCCGCGCCAGCGCCTCGGTGGGCCTTTCCTACGGCGCCCACTCGAACCTGTGCGTAAACCAGATTCACAAAAACGGCACCGAGGCACAAAAGCAAAAATATTTGCCCAAGCTGTGTTCGGGCGAGCACATTGGCGCGCTGGCCATGAGTGAACCCAACGCCGGCTCAGATGTTGTCTCTATGAAATTGCGCGCCGAGAAAAAAGGCGATCGCTACATTCTTAACGGCAACAAAATGTGGATTACCAACGGCCCCGATGCCCACACCTATGTGATCTACGCCAAAACCGATGTGGCCGCAGGCTCGAAGGGCATCACGGCCTTCATTGTCGAGCGCGACTTCCCGGGCTTTTCGCGTCATCAAAAGCTCGACAAACTCGGCATGCGCGGCTCGAACACCTGCGAGCTGGTATTTCAGGATTGCGAAGTGCCAGAGGAAAACATTCTCGGCGGTGAAGGCCGTGGCGTGGCGGTGCTCATGAGCGGGCTGGACTACGAGCGCACCGTACTCTCGGGCGGCCCCACCGGCATCATGAGCGCCTGCATGGACATAGTGGTGCCCTACATTCACGACCGCAAACAGTTCAATCAATCCATCGGCCAGTTCCAGTTGGTGCAGGGCAAAGTGGCCGACATGTACGCCGGCATGAACGCCTCGAAATCCTATTTGTACAATGTGGCCAAGGCCTGTGATCGCGGTGAAGAATCCCGCAAAGATGCCGCGGCTGTGATTTTGTACACCGCTGAAATGGCAACCAAAATGGCGCTCGATGCCATCCAGTTATTGGGCGGCAACGGCTACATCAACGAATTCCCCACCGGCCGTTTGCTGCGCGATGCCAAGCTCTATGAAATTGGGGCAGGCACCAGCGAGATCCGCCGCATGCTCATCGGCCGCGAGCTGTTTAACGAAACAAAATAAAAAGTATTCAGCGTGCAGAGTACAGTTAACAGGAAAAACGCACTTCAGCCCCGTGGCAACCTGCCACCGCGGCCGTCCTGTTAGCTGTCAACTGTACCCTGTGAGCGACAAAGGAGCGTTCCTGATATGCCCATCATCAAATCCGCTATCAATCCGCGCGCGGAAGATTTTCTTGCCAATGCCGAGCATTTGCAGGCGCAGGTTGAAGACCTCAACAACACCTTGGCCGAAATCCATCAAGGCGGTGGAGAAAAGGCCCAGGCACGGCACACAGCGCGCGGTAAACTGCTCGCGCGCGAACGCATAGATGCCCTACTCGATGCCGGCTCGCCGTTTCTGGAACTCTCGCCGCTGGCAGCCTTTGAGGTGTACGACGATCACGTACCTGCCGCAGGCGTGATTACCGGTATCGGCCGGGTGAACGGCCAGGAGTGCATCATTGTGGCCAACGATGCCACGGTAAAAGGCGGCTCCTATTACCCGCTGTCTGTCAAAAAGCACCTGCGCGCACAAACCATTGCCGACCAGAATAATTTGCCCTGCATTTATCTGGTAGATTCCGGCGGCGCCAACCTGCCACGCCAAGACGATGTTTTTCCCGATCGCGAGCACTTCGGGCGCATCTTTTTTAATCAGGCCAATATGTCGGCCAAAGGTATTGCGCAAATTGCCGCAGTGATGGGCTCGTGTACCGCAGGCGGCGCCTATGTGCCGGCCATGGCCGATGAATCCATCATTGTTAAAGAGCAAGGCACCATCTTTTTAGGCGGCCCGCCGCTGGTAAAAGCCGCCACCGGTGAAGTGGTTTCTGCTGAAGATTTAGGCGGCGCCGATGTGCACTGCCGCACCTCGGGCGTTGCCGATCACTTCGCCCGCAACGATCACCACGCGCTGGAACTGGTGCGCAACGCCGTGGGCCGGCTAAACCGCACCAAGCCCGCACAATTGGATGTGCGCGAGCCGGTTGAGCCGCTATACGATGCGAAAGAAATCTACGGCATCATCCCCAAAGACACCCGCAAGCCCTACGACGTGCGCGAAATTATCGCGCGGGTGGTAGATGGCTCGGAATTCGACGAATTCAAAGCCCTGTACGGCACCACACTGGTATGCGGCTTCGCGCGCATTTACGGCTACCCCGTGGGCATTGTGGCCAACAACGGCATTTTGTTTTCGGAATCGGCGCAAAAGGGCGCGCACTTTGTAGAGCTGTGCGCGCAGCGCAAAATCCCGCTGGTATTTTTACAAAACATCACGGGCTTCATGGTGGGCCGCCAGTATGAAGCCGGCGGCATCGCCAAGCACGGCGCCAAAATGGTAACCGCGGTGGCCTGTGCCCAGGTGCCAAAACTCACCGTACTCATTGGCGGTTCCTTTGGCGCCGGCAACTACGGCATGTGTGGCCGCGCCTATGACCCACGCTTTTTGTTCATGTGGCCGAACGCGCGCATCTCGGTGATGGGCGGTGAACAAGCCGCCGGTGTGCTTGCGCAAATCAAAAAAGATCAAATGGAAAAAACCGGTGAATCCTGGACACCCGAAGAAGAGGCCGCCTTCAAGCAGCCGGTGATAGACACCTACGAAAAACAGGGCCACCCCTACTATGCCTCGGCGCGCCTGTGGGATGACGGCGTGATAGACCCGGCCGATACCCGCCGCGTGCTAGGGCTTGCGCTCTCTGCTGCACTCAATAAAACCATCGAAGACACGCGCTTTGGCGTGTTCCGCATGTGAGGCACCACCCATGAGTATTCGCTACCAAAAAGATGCGCGCAATGTGGTTACCGTCACCCTCGATCGCGCTGATAAACATAATGCCTTCGACGATGGCGTCATCGCCGAATTGCAGTCAGCCTTCGAGCAGGCACGTGACGACAAAACCGTGCGCGCCCTGGTGTTGGCCGCGGAAGGTAAATCCTTTTCCGCTGGCGCAGATCTCGGCTGGATGCAGCGCATGGCGAGCTACAGCCTTGCGCAAAATCGCGCCGATGCCGACGCCTTGGCCAATATGCTGCACACCTTAAACACCCTGCCCTTTCCCACCCTGGCACGGGTGCAAGGTGCAGCCTTCGGCGGCGCCGTGGGGTTGGTGAGCTGTTGCGATTTGGCCATCGCAGGCCCACGTGCAAGTTTTTGTTTAAGTGAAGTAAAAATCGGCCTGATTCCCGCCACCATCAGCCCCTATGTGGTGGCCGCCATGGGCGAGCGGGCCGCGCGCCGCTACTTCCTCACCGCCGAGCGCTTTGACGCCAGCACAGCCTTGGCACTTGGGTTGGTAAGCGTGGTGGAAGCCGAAGACAAACTCGATACCTGCCTGAACGATTTGATCAGCCAGCTGCTCAACAACAGTCCGGCCGCGCTCAGCGCCGCCAAACAACTGGTATTCGACGTGGCCAACCGGCCCGTTACCCAATCGCTCATCGATGACACCAGCGCCCGCATTGCCGCCATTCGCGTATCAGAACAAGGGCAAGAGGGGCTGCAAGCCTTCTTGCAAAAGCGCAGCCCTCGCTGGCAAACGGCCGACTAAGGAGCCTCTATGTTTACTAAAATATTGATTGCCAATCGCGGCGAAATTGCCTGCCGCGTGATGCGCACGGCAAAAAAAATGGGTATTCGCACCGTTGCTGTTTACTCCGATGCCGACCGCGACAGCCTGCACGTAGCCATGGCCGATGAAGCCGTGCACATTGGCGCTGCGCCCTCGCGCGAAAGCTATTTATGTGGCGATAAAATTCTGGCCGCGGCAAAACAAACCGGCGCCCAGGCCATTCACCCGGGCTACGGTTTTTTATCGGAAAACGCGGGCTTTGCGCGCGCCTGTGATGAAGCCGGCATTGTGTTCATCGGCCCGCCCATTGGCGCTATTGAGGCCATGGGCTCTAAGTCTGCCGCCAAAACCATTATGGAAAAAGCCGGTGTGCCTCTGGTGCCGGGTTACCACGGCGACGACCAGTCACCGGCCATCATCAAGCAACACGCCGATGCCATGGGCTACCCTGTGCTACTAAAAGCCGCCGCCGGCGGTGGCGGCAAAGGCATGCGCCAGGTGTGGAGCGAAAAAGAATTCAGTGCAGCCCTGGATGCCGCCAAGCGCGAAGCCATGAACGCCTTCGGCGACGACACCATGCTGGTTGAAAAATATTTAACCCAACCCCGCCACGTTGAGATCCAGGTGTTCTGCGACAATCACGAACGGGGCGTGTATCTGTTTGAACGCGATTGTTCAGTGCAGCGCCGCCACCAAAAGGTTGTAGAAGAAGCGCCAGCACCGGGTATGGACCCGGCCCTGCGCGCCGCCATGGGCGAGGCCGCACTGAAAGCAGCCCAGGCAATCAATTACGCAGGCGCAGGCACGGTAGAGTTTTTGCTGGATATCGACGGCTCTTTCTACTTTATGGAAATGAACACGCGCCTGCAGGTTGAGCACCCCGTCACCGAAATGATCACCCATCAGGATCTGGTGGAGTGGCAACTGCGCGTAGCCGCCAATGAGCCCTTGCCGCTCACCCAAGAGCAATTGCAAATAGACGGCCACAGTTTTGAAGCGCGCATCTACGCAGAAGACCCAGACAACGACTTCCTGCCCGTTACCGGCACCCTCAGTTATTTAGATGCTCCGGATGAAGGCGACTATGTGCGCGTAGAAACCGGCGTGCGCCAGGGTGATGAGGTAAGCGTGTATTACGACCCGATGATCGCAAAGCTTGTGGTCTGGGGCCGCGACCGCGACAGCGCACTGCGCCGCCTGCAAAAAGCCTTGAGTGAATACCGCATCGGCGGCATGACCACAAACCTCGGCTTTCTCTACAACCTGGTGAGTACCGAGCCCTTCCGCGCGGCAGAACTGGATACCGGTTTTATCGAAAAACACCAGTCGCTCATTTTCCAAAACTCAGGCGATCACCTAGAGCGCTTTATTCCATTGGCAGCCCTCTATCTTGCGCTAAAGCAAGCCCAGGATGCGCAAGCGCTGGCGCCAGCAACCGATCAACACTCACCTTGGAATGTAGCCGATCACTGGCGCACAGACGGCAGCCGCAAACACCGCTTTGCCATTAACGTACACGGCGAAGCCCACGCACTGCTGGTAGAGCAAACGGGCTCGGGCGCGGCCACGCGTTACAAAGTAACCCATGCGGGTAAAACCACCACCTTGCAGGGCAGCCTGTGCGGCAACCAAATGGTTGCAGATATGGATGGCCACCGCCAAAAGCTGCAAGTTAATGAAGACAACAACCACATCAGCCTCTATTGCTTTAACCACGTGCTGGATTTCAGCCGCACACTGCCAGACACAGGTGAAGCCGACGACCAAAGCCTGGCTGGCGGCTTAACCGCCCCCATGAACGGCACGCTGGTGGCACAGCTTGTGAGCGAAGGCACAGAAGTAGAGGCTGGCACACCGCTGCTGGTGATGGAGGCCATGAAAATGGAACACACCATCAAGGCCCCGGCCAAAGGCACTGTGAAACAATTTTACTTTGCCGATGGCGAACTGGTAGACGGTGGCGCACTGCTCGTGGATTTTGAAGTGGCCCGGGCTAATTAGCTGTTTACAGGCAGGCCGCCGCTGGGCTGCGGCCTGCCTCATAAGCTGTAGTTAGCTCTAACCCCTAGGCTGTAAACTCTTTGTTTTAAAAAGCCCGACGCCATTATTCGCTAACCCTGTGCGCTACCGGAGTTGCCCTATGAATACCCCACAGTCCGTAAAAATTGTAGAAGTGGGCCCGCGCGACGGCCTGCAAAACGAGCCGCAACCCATCGATGCCGCAGATAAAATTGCCCTCGTCAATGCGCTGTCTGAGGCGGGCCTTCAAGTGATTGAAGCCGGCAGTTTTGTAAATCCCAAATGGGTGCCCCAAATGGCCGGCAGCGAGGCAGTGTTTGAAGGCATCACCCGCAAACCCGGCGTGCGCTACGCCGCACTCACACCCAACCTCAAAGGCTACGAGCGCGCCATCGCCGTCGGCGCCAGCGAAGTGGCTATTTTTGCAGCCGCATCGGAGGCGTTCAGCCAGAAAAATATTAACTGCTCCATAAGCGAGAGCATCGAGCGCTTCGCCCCCATCATGGATGCTGCAAAGGCTGCAAACATTCCCGTGCGCGGATACGTCTCTTGCGTGGCGGGCTGCCCCTATGAAGGTGATGTCGCGCCCGCGAAAGTGGCCGAGGTAGCAACGCAATTGTACGCGGCAGGTTGTTACGAGATTTCACTCGGCGACACCATCGGCACCGGCACACCGGCCAGCATAGAAGCCGTCATCAACGCCTGCGCAGTGCATCTGCCGATGGAAAAACTCGCCCTGCACGCCCACGACACCTACGGCCAGGCTCTGGCTAATATCTACCGCGCCATTCAACTTGGCGTACGCGTGTTCGACAGCTCGGTGGCAGGCCTGGGCGGCTGCCCCTATGCCAAGGGCGCCTCGGGCAATGTGGCAACAGAGGATCTGGTGTATTTACTCAACGGCCTTGGCATGAGCCATGGTGTAGATCTCAACCGCCTGGCCCAGGCCGGCCAGGCAATCTGCGCACAGCTCGGCCGCCACAGCCAATCAAAGGTTGCGCGAGCACTCGCCGCCAAGTGCACCTGAGGCCAGCGCCGCGCGCTCAGACTTTTTAAGGCCCTTAACCACCAGGGCATAAGAGCTATTGATCTGGGCCTGCAGGAAATCCGCGGGCAAGGAGCCATCCAACACCAGCGTATTCCAGTGCTTTTTGTTCATGTGATACCCAGGCAATATTGCCGAGTATTGCTCGCGCAAAAAACCGGCCTCCACAGGGTCGCACTTTAAATTCAGGCGCAGGGGATCATCCTGCCAAGACAACAGCGCAAACATCTTGCCGCATACCCGATACACCAACACCTCCGGGCCGAAGGGCGTATCTTCTGTGGCCGCCACCTGATCAAGCAAGCGCGCGCGCAACTCATCCAATAGGTAAATTGTCACCAAATACTCCCTGTAGTAAGCAGAGCAGTCACTTGTCTGCCAATTTAATCGCTTGAGCCACTCAAGAGATTGATTGAAACGCCCCAAGGGCTTTGGGTGCAAGTAGCGATAGATATGCCCTGAACGCCCGCTACATACGCAGGCGTACCAAAGTACATACTGTTGACAACCTTGTTACGCGGCCCTACAGTTATGTACAGAATTACGTACAGGAATCATTTATGGACGCCATAAGCTACACAGCAGCCCGAGCAAACCTTGCCAAAACCATGGAGCGGGTCTGTAACGACCACTCTCCAGTGATAATTACCAGAAAGAGCGAGGCACCCGTGGTAATGGTCTCCCTCGAGGACTACCAGGCTATGGAGGAAACCGCCTACCTTCTGCGCTCTCCTGCAAACGCTAGACATCTGCTTGAGTCTATAGCTGAGCTCGAGGCAGGAAAAGGCTCTGAGAGAGAGCTAATTGAATGAAGTTAACTTTCTCCTCCAGGGCTTGGGAAGAGTATCTATATTGGCAGAAAACAGACAAAGCCATGGTCAAAAGGATTAACGCATTGATCAAGGACACTTCCCGTAACCCATCTGAAGGGATAGGTAAGCCAGAGCCGCTAAAGCATGGCCTTTCTGGCTATTGGTCTCGACGTATTAACGATGAGCACCGCTTCGTCTATAAAGCGTCCGATGATGGTCTTTTGATCGCACAGTTACGCTATCACTACGAGTACTAAAACGTTAACGCCCACAGCACACGCGAGCGTAGCGAGTCGAGGCCGATAGGCCGGTTTGGTTGCGTTAGTTATGCATTTTCTTTCCTTGTTTTGGTTGCCCACTCATAAAATATTAGTAGGCATATACCAAGAACAAATAGTGCGAAAACAATTCTTAAATCAGCGCCACGCTTCAATACTGAGGCAATATTGAATGGCGCCAAGTAAACAGTAACGTCTTGTCCTTTTTCAAAGGACGGCATACTGAGGTTGACCGGTAAGTAAAGCCCTATCAGGCGCGAATTATACTCATTGCCGTTTACTATGTATCTGTACTCTACTGAAATCCATGATTCCGTTGGTGACTCTCTACCGGAAAGAATAGGACTCTTATAGGTTGAAGAGCCGCCACCAGAAGATCCAAATATTTCCTTCAGATCAACAATCTTGCCAGGCACGGCTTCGAAAGTATGGGTAAGCAATCCCAGCGCAAAGAATGCTAACGATGCAGCGATACTTACCAAACCATAGGTTCTTAGTCTATTCATTTAGATTGCATAACGCCCGGTTTAGGGGCGGCCGGAGCGTCAGCGTAGGCCGTCCCAGCCGCACGTTTTTTGTGCGGTGACTAGAACCGCTTGTTATGTTTGAACTAGCTTTGCCAACCATACCTTACCCAAAGATAAACGCGGTGAAGAAAAGATAACAATCAAATAATTAGACCAATAGCACAAAGTACAAATAGCAGGCCTAGGCCACCTGAGTATCCAATCCAGGCAAAGACACCCAGCATTAAACCTACGAAAATTTCGACTAGGGAAGATTCCCAGTCCACTGTCCTTCTATATGGAACGGTCTTCGACGCAAAATGCCTAACACTAATCTTCTTCATCGAGTCCTTTCAACATAACGCCTCAAACAGGGGCGCGCGTTCAGCGCGTCCCGGCCGCAGGCCCTTGCTGCTTTGGCTTGTTATGCAACATCATGCTTCTTTTTAATGGCATCTAAGACTATTTCGCATGCTTCAAAAGCATACACATATGCATCAATGTAGTCTTGCTGAGAGCCTGATCCTGTAATGTTTCTCACTTGCAAAAGGAGTTGATCTTCATATTTAGTTTTGAGTCTTTTCAAGACCGGCAATACCTTTGCTGGCTCCACACCTTCGAGATACTCAAGCGCTGACCGGACTCTCTCTTCCTTTGTAGAGTTCCATCCATTATCAAGTATTCCATCAAGTCGATTAATGTCCATATATCTTCCACTGCATAACGCCCTGTTAAGGGGCAAATTGTAGTTGGCTAAAATGTGAAGCGAAGCGGAACCAGCCAACTGTAATTTGTCCCGCTTGAACAGCTTGTTATATTTACCCTTTGCCATTCTTTAAATAGTATTCGTGCATTACTGAACCAGAACAAACTTCACCCTCTGTACTACCCTTTAACCACTCTTTCAAAAAGGCAATTCGTTGAAGCGTAAGTCTTGTTTTATAACCAGAGTAACACATTGGAAAAACACTTCCGTAATACATGGGCTCATCTGCTTTTGGGTATTTCAAATCCAGATCTAACTCAAGTTGAGTTTCCCAGTTTTGTTGCGATTTCTCTAGGTTGGTTAGAAATTTCACCTCACCTTTATATAGCCTTCGAATCTCTTTAATTACTCGATGCATTTCGAACTCAGCTTTTTTGTAATCAATTCCTACACATTGATTCATATCTCGCTGACTCATTGCCGTTTCAAGACAAGACGTTGTTTCTTCGGAATAAACATTGAGACTAAACAGTAAAGTAATTAATAAACTTATTCTGGTAATGACCACTGGACTTCCTTGGTAAATATAACGCCCGCAACAAACGCGAGCGTAGCGAGTCGAGGCCGACAGGCCGGTTTGATTGCGCTTGTTATGAAATTTTAATTCCTGCGAGCTCAAAAAGTAAATTAGTTAGATAGAATATCGCAACAAACAATACCCAGCATATAGACGCCCACATCTTGCCTTTTCCGGTTGTAAAGAAAAAGGGGATGAGCAAGTGCTTTCCCAATTCATACTTAACTGGCTCCCTTATCGCCTTTACTAGAGCCGTAATATAAAGCGCCCAGCTGATAAAAACAGTCACAGCAACTACCTGTTCCATTTCGCGATCAATCTCTCTAATTTTTCATAACGCTGAGTGCAGCGGCAGTTTGTGGAGTGGTGTTTTGTGCTAGTGTAGCGACCTGCACAAAAGAAGCCACGGAACAAACTGTCCGACTGGCACGATTTGTTATGAGTGTTAAACGACAACATTACAGGCCTCGCATTTACCCGTGCCGAATTTAACATTGGGGTCTAGTTTCGTAGCGCAGTTGGGGCAATGGATTAATTCACCATCATCCGTGTCGGAGAACCACCAATAATACGACGGGTAATAGACAGACAGTCTTTTTGCAACAGACATACCTTCGACATTCACCTGACTATTTTTATTTATGAGCTTTTCTTTTGCATACTCTTCATATTCTCCGGAATTTAACCATAAGTTGTATAGTGACTGGAATATTCCATACCAACTCGCAATGTCATCAACTAATTTTAAATCTAATTTTAAAATTTCCGGATCTATTTCATTTTTGCAGCTAAAACAGTGAATTGGGTTATCTGTCAATATATCCACAAGTACAATAGATGTGATTTCTTTGCAATCACATTTCTCTATCTCTGTCCAAGGTCTAAGTTTATCGTAGCTGCTCATATGAACTCATAACGCCGCTATCACCGGCGAATTGGAGTTGATTGGATTTTTGTGCTATCCAAGCACAAAAACCAAGCGACGGAAATGGAGTCTGGTGGATAGCTTTGTTATGTGCAACGACACTCTTAAAAAACCTATATACTACTCGTTGACAACGGTAATTCCTTTTTCGTTAATTTTGCAACACCAAATAGCTATCGGATTTTCCTGTATGACATTAGGCACAACAACCCCTTCCGCATACAGATATTCTATCTCTCCGTCGCTGTATTCATTATGTTCATACAAAGAAACATGTAAGCCCTCTGATAGAATGACAACATTCCCATCTGAATCTTCCCTCGTGTCTGTTTTAGATAAAAAAACCAAGTCTTTATCTAAAAGCTCATTAAAATCTACCTTTATTCGTGGCTTATCCATAGATGATCTTTGATTTCACATAACGCCGCGGTAAGCTGCGGCTATGTAGTTGATTGTGTTGTGGCAGCGTAGCGACCGCCACACAAACAAGCGACGAAATAGCCGTCACGCTTGACCGCCTTGTTATGGCCCTTTCGGAGACCTTTAAATAGGTCTATAATTAGGTCTCCAGCTGGCGTTAAAAAGGTACAAAACCGTGGCATATCAAATACTTACCGAAATGGCTGCTAGTATATCTGAGCTGAAAGCCAACCCCATGAAGGTAGTTTCCAGTGGCGAAGGCATGCCTATCGCCGTACTAAATAGGAACGAACCCGCATTCTATTGCATTCCAGCCAAGGCCTACGAGGCCATGATTAATCTAATTGAGGATAAGGAGCTCCTCGAAATCGTACGCGCCAGGATAGACGAAGAGAGTATCAAGGTTCGGCTAGATGACCTATAATCTTGAGTTTAAAAAGAGCGCTCTCAAAGAGTGGAAAAAACTAAACCCATCTGTGCGTGACATCTTTAAGAAAAAGCTTGCTGAGCGTCTTGAGACTCCTCATGTTCCCGCCTCTGCAATTCGTGGCGGGAAAAATCTTTACAAAATAAAACTTCGCCAGCTCGGATATCGTCTTGTCTATTCAGTAACAGACTCGACAATTACCGTAACCGTCCTTGTCGTTGGAAAACGAAACCGAAACGAAGTTTACGACTTGGCGCTTTCGCGCGATGAGCCATAACGCCCAGCGCAGGCGCAGCCAGCGCGGAGCGCATTTTGTGTTAATGTTTGAGCGTCAGCGAGTAACACAAAAGGTGCGTAGCGTTGGCTGTCGCTCTGCCGCTGCTTGTTATGTTTTTGGCTCTCCACCGATACTACCGATTGTCTTCTCTGATATAGATTTTAACTTGATTATATTTTTATATTGCCTAAGAACACGCTGAACATTGTAAACAACCATCAGGGTGATAACGACCAAAAACCAAATCACTTGACCAGTAAACAGCCCTATTGCCACAAAGATTGCTGGAGGAACAACCTCAATTGCCACCCGACTGGCAAGACTTGGCATTGAGTCTGATAGAGATTGATATTGCTTCAAGAGTTCTTTTTCTTCTTTGGAGATTTCCACGGCTTAGATTCCTGGTGAAACATAACGCCCGCAACAAACGCGAGCGTAGCGAGTCGAGGCCGACAGGCCGGTTTGATTGCGTTTGTTATGCATCAACATCAAAGATAAGATACCTTAAGTACCAATTCTCAAACATTCTTATAAAGCAAACTCCTGGTGCTGGCTCCGCAGCCTCTTGACAGGTAGAGCCATCGAAGTCTGATCTGAACATAACAGCAGAGACTATACACATTTTCTTTCCGCAAACCGACGAAACGCCGTTTTCTATTACAAACTTTTTGTTGTCACTAGATATGAGAACATTTGCATTTTTGGGTAGGAGTTTTATGTAGTCTTCTTTATCTTGAATATCTACACTTTTCCCATTTTGACTCCTAGACCTAAATCTCGGCGGCACGATATTCCATATATAATCAAACCTATCATCCTGCTGCAGTTTAATATCTAGCGATTTCAGCTGATCAAAATTTTCGATAATCCATTCCTTGAACTCAATTTGTTCTGGATATTCATTAGCATTGACTGCTGCAGAAAATATCAGGGCTATAGATATCTGTAATAGTTTCTTCATTTTGCATAACGCCGGTGGCATGGGCGGCCGCAGCGCAGCGGGGGCCGTCCAGCAGCGATAGCTGCGACATGACCACCCTTGTTAAAACTGCGATCTGCCTAAACATCTACAACGTGCGGTGTGAAGCGGCAGCGTAACCCACACCGAATTAATTTTACCCGCAAGAATGCCACAAACAGGACAACCTGCGAACCTTAATATTAAACCGAAAGAAGCTACAAACTGTACGCCACTACGGACTTAAACGTGGCACGGGGAGAAACTGCGATATTGACGCTGGCACACTCCCTGATGCCGAGTACTAGACTTCATGTGCTCACTTTGATTCTTGCGACTTTCACAAAAACGCAGAGCATTTTAACGCCGGTGGCATGGGCGGCCGCAGCGCAGCGGAGGCCGTCCAGCAGCGCTAGCTGCGACATGACCGCCCTTGTTAAGGATGCGATCTACCAAACTTGCTACAACGTACGTTGTGGAGCGGCAGCGAAACCTTAAACTGATTAATTTTACCCGCAAGAATGCCACAGCTTGGCTACCCTGCGAAACCTAAACTTATGCCGAAAGATGCTGCGAACTACGCACCACTACGGGCTTACTTTTTGGCACTGGGAGAAACTGCGATTTAGACGCGGCACGCTCCCTGAGGCCGGAATTCTATGAAACTGCGTAAAACTTCCTGCCAGGCACTAGCTCGATCAAAATTTTCTAGAGCACCTTAACGCCGGTGGCATGGGCGGCCGCAGCGAAGCGGAGGCCGTCCAGCAGCGATAGCTGCGACATGACCACCCTTGTTAAAACTGCGATCTGCCAAAACATCTACAACGTGTGTTGTGAAGCGGCAGCGTAACCCAAAGCCAATTAATTTTACCCGCAAGAATGCCACAAATAGGACAACCTGCGAACCCACCTATTTAAACGAAAGAAGCTACAAACTGTACGCCACTACGGACTTAAACGTGGCACGGGGAGAAACTGCGATATTGACGCTGGCACACTCCCTGATGCCGAATACTAGACTTCATGTGCTCACTTTGATTCTTGCGACTTTCACAAAAACGCAGAGCATTTTAACGCCCGGTTTAGGGGCGGCCGGAGCGTCAGCGTAGGCCGTCCCAGCCGCGTTTTTTGCGGCGACCCTAGAACCGCTTGTTATGCGCGACCTAGTTACGCACCGCCCTTTGTTAATATTAATTTACTTTTGGCCCACTATTTTTGCACCAACATTGCCACTACCTAGCAGAGCAAGAAAATACACTTAGCAAATGTGAGTATACAACACTCTTTTCTTAGGCTTATCTTTGGTGCCAAGATTTTATTGACTACGAAGTTACTAACAATGGGCTAGCCTAATCAATTCTATTTGTAGCCTTACCCCTTTGAACCACTTCATTTTGATGCCGCGCCAATCATGACTACGGAGTAATTTTTTCGACATCACTCTCAGGATTTCGTTTTTCCGCATAACGCCCGGTTTAGGGGCGGCCGGAGCGTCAGCGTAGGCCGTCCCAGCCGCGTTTTTTTGCGGCGACCCTAGAACCGCTTGTTATGCGCGACCTAGTTACGCACCGCCCTTTGTTTATTTTGCCCAACTTACAGGCCTATATTCCTAAATTAACACTGCCATTTCTTGGCCCAGCAAGAAAAGCCCTTTACTAAAAGTGCGCTTAAAACACAGCATATTCTAAAGCGCGCACTTTGACCGCAAACCCTTCTTGACTACGAAGCTACCAGTGATGGGCACCGCTAACCAATCTTCTTTTCATCAGAACTTCTTGGAGCCACCCCACTTCGATGCCTTGTTGATCATGACTACGAAGTAATTTGTGCTCCATCGTTCTCAGGATTTCGCTTTTCCGCATAACGCCGGTGGCATGGGCGGCCGCAGCGCAGCGGAGGCCGTCCAGCAGCGATAGCTGCGACATGACCACCCTTGTTAAATTTAGTAACTAGATTACACATCGAATGATGATTGCACCAAATAGCCCTAACATACCAACCACATACAGCACTTTTAGTTTGAAAACATATTCTTGCTCAATCAGTTCTTGCAAATGAAATATTGCAGTTGCCCCTAACTGAAGAACTCCAACACCCTTCTTTCTTTTAAGATACAGCATCAGTTGATAGCAGCCTAAACATGCTACCGCGATATATATGAGCAATGTACCGATGACCTGCATAGGAATTTAACGCCGGTGGCAAGGGCGAGCGTCAGCGAGTCCAGCGGCGATAGCCGCGCCTTGACCACCCTTGTTAGTTTCTCTGCCTATATTCACACTCTAACTCCCGTACATGCTCTGATCTTGCAAGGCCTTCTCCACCAGATGTAGAGCATTGGGCACAATATCCAGCCCTTTGTATTGCTTTTTCTATCATCATTCTTGCAACTGGCTTGGTAGCTGATGCCGCCCACTTTTGTAGAGCTAAGGCTCCAAAGTCATGATCTTGTGGCCACGGCAACTTATCTGCGATTGCATTAAATTGTTTAAAGACTTCTTCATTCAGTACCTGTGATTCGGAAATCGTCTTTGCTAGATCTTCGACTTCATTGGTTTCGAAGCCCAGAGCAATCAGTTTCTCTTTAGTAAAATCGTACGTATCCATAAAGAAACTAACGCCTTGCTCATTTGCGCGGCGGTTGTAGTGGATTTTTGTGCAACAATGAGCGTAGCGAATGCACAAAAAGGAGCGCAGAGCGCTGCGTCAAATGGAGCAACTTGTTAGCGCTTTTACCTGATGAATCCATCATAAAGCAACCAGATAAACAACATTACCAATGCGCCAAAAGCGAACCAGTATTTTTTAACTACGGCCTTTTCGTTTACTGCAACCATTGGCAGATACCGCAACTTTAAAAATACCCCAAGCACTAAGATAAACGCGAAAGCAACCAGTGGCAACCAAGTTTTGTTAAGGAAAGAAAAAACAGCAGCAACCGGAAAAAGTACTGTGCCAGCTAAACCTTCGATTGTATTTAAACTAGTGGACATACGAGACGGTTTTCCACACGAAAAACATATAGCCGGATAAAAGTCACTAGCTTTGAACTTTTGCCAAGCACTAATTGTTTTCTCGCTACAATAGGGGCACTGATTCATGATTTCCTTGAGTGCTAACGCCCGGTTTAGGGGCGGCCGGAGCGCCAGCGTAGGCCGTCCCAGCCGCACGTTTTTTGTGCGGCGATTATAACCGCTTGTTATTGAAGCCACCTGCCCCACTTGCTACAACGCACGATGCGAAGCGCCAGCGCAGCTGATGGCAATTAATTTTGGTAAGAATACTTTACCTATGGGCCATTTAAAACCCGCTTAGGGCACACCACATTCAAGGCATGCACGGGATGCAACTACACAGGATTTTATTGGCACGAAGAACGAAACTACGTACTTAGGTACAGCACAATCCTTGATACCGGCATGCCTATTATTGGCACACTGTTGAAATCATTCCCTTACTATCTACTTGTAAAAATGGCTTGGCTCAATAACGCCGCAATTACCGGCTGAAACGAAGTTGTGGATTTTGCGGTAGCGTAGCGATTAACCGCAAAAGGAACAACGCAGTGGAAGTCCGGTAAATTGCCTTGTTATGCACTTTGTTCGACTCTCCATGGAGGATTTAAACGGTTTTCACCAGCCCAAAATAGTTTAATTTTATTACCCGATGGGTCATGCAGCACAGCTTCTCTCCATAGATAATTCATATCCATGGGCTCTTGATCGAACTTAAACCCTTTTTTCTTTAGGCCAAGAACTAACTTATCCAACTCTGTATTCTCAAAGTAGATTGCCGCACCATTTGAATATTGATTTGCTTGGAGAGAAAGGGAAAAAGTGGCTTCACCCTCAGGACATTCAAACCGGGCATAGTGGGGAGTATCTACTATTTGAAGAAATCCCATTCGCCTATAAAAATCTGTTGCCTCTTCCATATTTATTACTGGCAAAGTCACCTGATTCATATTCATACTTTTACTCTTTAGATTGCATAACGCCCGGTTTAGGGGCGGCCGCAGCGCCAGCGTAGGCCGTCCCAGCCGCACGTTTTTTGTGCGGCGATTATAACCGCTTGTTATTGAAGCCACCTGCTCCACTTGCTACAACGCACGATGCGAAGCGCCAGCGCAGCCGATGGCAATTAATTTTGGTAAGAATACTTTACCTATGGGCCATTTAAAACCCGCTTAGGGCACACCACAAACAAGGCATGCACGTGATAGAACTACGGGAACTTTAGTGGCACGAAGAACGAAACTACGTACTTAGGTACAGCACAATCCTTGATGCCGGCATGCCGATTATTGGCACACTGCTGATTTCATTCCCTTATCATCTACTTGTAAAAATGGCTTGGCTCAATAACGCCTGGTTTAGGGGCGGCCGGAGCGAAGCGTAGGCCGTCCCAGCCGCGTCTTTCGCGGCGACCCTAAAACCACTTGTTATGCAAAACGCCTTCTCCCTGAAATTATAAATAAATATACTGCCAAGACTGACAACAATGGAAACCCAAAAAAAAGTATAAATGAAATAATCTTTAGACAAACACTATGCCACTTTGGATTATGATTAAATTCAAAAATACCAACTGATGTGGAAATTAGACCTGGCAATAAAATCAGAATGATCACCAAATGGATTTTGGCAGTAATAGCCAACATGGAGAATACTTTATCTGAACCATAATCAACACCAAATATCATTGCAGCTTGAAACGATGTCACTATCATACTTGATGTATATAGAAACCCCGAAAGTCCTACTATTGTCAATGAAATCAATCCAAATACTATTAATACACTTTCAATTTTCACTTAAATTTCTCTTTGCCTAGGAGTGCATAACGCCCGGTTTAGGGGCGGCCGGAGCGTCAGCGTAGGCCGTCCCAGCCGCACGTTTTTTGTGCGGCGATTATAACCGCTTGTTATTGAAGCCACCTGCCCCACTTGCTACAACGCACGATGCGAAGCGCCAGCGCAGCCGATGGCAATTAATTTTGGTAAGAATACTTTACCTATAGGCCATTTAAAACCCGCTTAGGGCACACCATAAACAAGGCATGCACTTGCCGAAGCTACACAATTTTTGGTGGCACGAAGAACGAAACTACGGACTTAGGTACAGTGCAATCCTTGATACTGGCATGCCGATTGTTGGCACACTGCTGAAATCATTCCCTTACTATCTACTTGTAAAAATGGCCTGGCTCAATAACGCCGCGCTCAGACGCAGCTTACTTTGGGCGCATTTTGCGCGAAAATGGGAGCGACAGCGACCGCGCAAAAGGTGCACAAAGTAAGCTGTCGGCTGCAGTGCTTTGTTATGCGCCGATTTCAACGCGCCAGGGTGGGTTTATCCTATTCTCACCCGCCCAGTACAATTTTATTTTGTTACCAGACGGATCATGAAGAATAGCTTCCCTCCAAAGATACCGCTTGTCAGTTGGAAGTTCATCAAACACAATACCTTTAGCTTCTAATTCTCGAACCCACTCTTCAAGATTCTCATGTTCGAAGTAAATAATGCTTCCGTTTGAAAATTCCTTCTTTTCTAGACTAAGCGAAAATGTTGAACCACCTTCCGGACATTCAAACCGAGCATAGTGTGGAGTATCCACAATTTGAAGAAATCCTATTTTTCGATAAAAATCGGTGGCCGACTCCATATCGCTTACAGGAAGCGTTACCTGATTCAAATTCATGGTTTCATTCCGAATGACGCATAACGCCTCAAACAGGGGCGCGCGTATGCGTGTCCCGGCCCGAAGGGCCCTTGCTGGTTTGACTTGTTATGACTTTTCTTTGTTTGAATTTAAAGTGTAATTAACTTCATTGACTTTCTGCAGCAGACATTCATTCGTTGGAACTGGCACAGGAGAAGCGACTTTAATTACATCTATTAATTTAGTGGGGTCTTCACATGTAACAATTTCATGCTCTAGAATGTCGCCGGCTTTATTTACTTTAATACGAACCGTACACTCCGTTTGGTTATTATCACCCATTATTGCATCCCAGGATTTCCCCAAATGAGTGCCCACATCACCTAGGGCGACCATAAACCCTTCCTTATCGCTGCAGAAAAACATAGCTTCAAATTGCTGAATTTCTGTACCGTCTGCCACAATTATATTGTTTTCCTTTTTTGGCGTTGTCGCATTGCATGCAGACAAAACTAGAACGGCCACTAAGAATCTATATTTCATGTGTCGATTTCCATTGAGTCATAACAGCTTATTCAACGGACGAAGCGCGGATATTTATTTTCTAAAAAATCTGCATTTTCCACGCTGGGTCCCTGTATTTTTGATTATGGCGCGCTATTTTGGCGCCTAATTCATCAGATATTGCTGGCCTGCAGTTTCTGCTGGCAACATATCTCCGGTAGAAGCATTCGAAATATACTTCATAAGCGCTTAAAAAATATAGGCTTTCTATAATCTATCAGGCCATAACCGGTAGAGAAAAATCAGACCAGGCTACTGAAAAACAACAGTTGCGGGATTTAAAAACCCTAATTTCGCGCTGCTATCGAGCCTCACTTACGCTAACTTATCAACGTTTTTTACCATTGCCGCCTTGTGGGAAGGCGATTCGAAAAGCCGCCTCGCTCGCCCCCCTCTTCACCTTCACCGAGCCAATTACTCAGGCCAACAGCCATACCCGCCCAATAGGCCCGCGCGCACTTGCAACGGTAAAGCACGCCGCGCACCGCAGCGAGCACGGCTTAATGCTGCATATTTAAGCCCCCAAGGGTCAACCGCGCGTGCCTCACGCGTCCTATAAATACCCACTTAACTTGACTTAAACGATTAAGCGATTTATTAATACACCTTTTTTGCAGGCAGTCCGCCTGCCTTGATGCAAGGATTTCCAATGGCCAGCTACTTTGAGAAACTGCAGGCGCTGCAGGCGCACGCCCACGCGCCTTACTCCCACTTTCAGGTGGCGGCAATATTGGTGCTGAAAGACGGCACCGAAGTGCGCGGTGTAAACGTAGAGAACGCATCCTTCGGCGGTACTATTTGTGCCGAGCGCTCGGCGTTTGTGAGTGCGGTTTCGCAAACGGGCAAGGTAGATCAATTTGCGGCCATTCATTTGCTGGCGGGCAAGGGCGAACAATTTGTGATGCCCTGCGGTATGTGCCGCCAGGTGATGAGCGAATTTGTGGGCTCAGATTTCCCCGTGTATTTGTACAACACCCAAGGTGCAAGCCGCACGGTTACCATGGGCGAGCTGCTGCCTTTTGCCTTTAGCCAAGCGGACCTTTAGGCACCGTGGCTACCCTAAAAGACATCGCCAAAGAACTGGGCGTATCTGTTGCTACTGTGTCTTATGCGCTCACTGGCCGCGGCTCGGTTAGCCCTGCCATGCGCGAAAAGGTACAGGCCACCGTAGAGCGCCTGGGCTACCAGCCCAATCGTAAGGCGCAGGCTATGCGCACGGGCATTACCCGTTGTATTGGGCTGATTATTCCCGATTTAACCAACCCCTTCTTCCCGCAGCTTGCGCAAAAAATCGAGTTTGAAGCCCGCGCGGCCGGGCTTTCGGTGTTTGTGGTGGATTGCCAAAATCAGGCCGAGCATGAAGATGAAGGCCTGAACCTGATGGAACAGCAGCAGGTAGATGGAGTGATTTGGTGCCCCACGGGCAACCGTTCCACCCAACGTTTGGCACGCCTGCATTGCCCTGTGGTTTTGGTAGACAGGCCACTGCCAGGCTTTGATGCAGTGCATTCCGATTACCATGCAGGCGGGCAATTGCTGGCCCAGCACGCCATTGAGCTTGGCCACAGCAATGTGGGCTTGATTAGCGGGCCGCAAGAAACCGAAAGCGCGCGGTTGCGCCGGGCGGGTTTTCTTGAAGCCGCGCGCGGGCGCATCACAATTGCGTGGGAAGAATCTGTGCCCTTTTCCTCAGAGCTTACGCTAAGCGCACGCGATGCTCTGGCGCGCAATAAGGCAAGCTTGGTGGTAGCCGGTAACGATTTGATTGCTGTGGGCGCGCTGGACGAGCTGCGCAAGCTCGGCAAGCGGGTACCTGAAGATGTTTCACTCATGGGGTTTGACGACATTCCCTGGGCGGCCCTGATTACCCCAACGCTCACCACCATTCGCCAACCCATTGCAGCATTGGCCCATGAGGCGTTGTCTTTATTAACGGCCAAAATGAAAGATCGCACTCGGCCGGTGAGCACCCGCGTGGTAGGCGTTTCGCTGGTACAACGCAATTCCGCCATTAGCGCCAAACGCTAAGGGCGCCACTTAACGCCGCTTTAAATACCCCCTAGCGCAGGCCTTTGCCTGTAGAGCAGAACAAGGAGAGATCATGCGCCTCAACACTATACTGCCCCTGCTGTGTTTACTGGCCTTGCCCGCCTGCGGCAATCCTTCAGACACTGCGGCTTTTAAACCTGCAACAAAATCTGTTGAAAACGGCGCCGAAAAAAGCCTCACAAAACCCTTGCGGCTAGCCAGTTGGAACATTGAGCATCTGGCCGAGCGCGATGGCGAAGGCTGCAAGCCGCGCACCGAAGCAGACTACACCCAGCTGCGCGACTATGCCGCGCGCCTGAATGCCGATGTGGTAGCACTGCAAGAGGTGGAATCCGAGGCGGCACTTGCGCGGGTATTCCCAAAGGATAAATGGCAATTTGTGGTGTCGCCACGGGCGGCCAGCCAAACCTACGAATGCCGGGGCAGCACACAGTTTTCTACCCAGCAGCGCGTAGCATTTGCCATTCGCAAGGGCGTTGAGTTCAGCTACAACCCGCAAGAAAATCTTACCGCACTTGGCCTGAATGAAGATGGCCTGCGACTTGGCCTGGTAATTACCCTCACCCACACGCAACCGGCCACAAA
Source organism: Simiduia sp. 21SJ11W-1 (assembly GCF_024138675.1). NCBI lineage: Bacteria > Pseudomonadati > Pseudomonadota > Gammaproteobacteria > Cellvibrionales > Cellvibrionaceae > Simiduia > Simiduia sp. 21SJ11W-1. The sequence continues at coordinate 3,558,082 of NZ_CP090959.1, forward strand.
GTTGCTGGCCATTCACGCAAAAAGTGGCTGCTTCATTAACGACTACCAGCGCGAACAAGACAAACGCGCCTGCAAATTATTGGGCCGCCAAGCGCCGGTATTGGATGCCTGGGTAGAGGCGCAGTTGGCCACCAATACGCCCTTTGCCATTTTGGGTGATTTTAACCATCGCTTACTGGCGCCGAACAATCGGCTGTGGCAAGAGCTTTCAAAAGTGGACGGCCAGCCTGCGGCCGTGGTGAACGCCATGAGCGGCTTGCAAAGTTGCCACCCGAAATACAAAGAGCTGATAGACCACATAGTGTTCGGTGGGCCTGCCGCCACGGGCTTTGTGCGTTTTAGTGCGCGCTCGCATAACTATGAGCACACCATGCTTGCAGATCACTGCGCAATCAGCGCTGAACTGCAGCCGGTGCTTTCGCCTGCGGCCGCAGCAACTCAGCCTGTAAGCAGCGCCGTAAAATGGACGCAGCACTCAGTGGAATATGCACTGCTTACCCGCGCACTCTTTGCCAAGGCCCAAGCAAACCTCATGCAAACCCACACAGGCTTCCAAAAACCCTGGGTAGTGTTTATGGATGTGGATGAAACACTATTAGATAACAGCCAATACAACCGCGCGCGCGATGAACAAGGCCTGGGCTTCAGCGCCGCCAGCTGGGCCAGCTGGGTGAGTGCCGAGCAAGCCGGTGAAGTGCCCGGCGCCAAAGCTTTTGCCAACGCCGTGCTGGCAGCCGGTGGCCAACTGGCACTGATTACCAACCGTGAACGAACGCAAGATCACCACACCTGGGCAAACCTTAAGGCACTGGGTTTTAACATCAACCGGCAAAATACCTGCATTCTTGGGCGCACCGCTGAAGACAAACACGCAATTGGCAAACCCGGTATCGCAAACGATAAAGATTTGCGCCGCCAGCAACTACTGGCAGGTAACGCTCACGCCTGTTGGGCAGAAGATGCCAGCGCAAAAGCACACTGGGCCAGGCCGCTGCAGTTGGTGCTGGAAGTGGGCGATAATATTCAGGATTTCAGCCAGCTGCGCCAAGCGACGGCTTCGGCAGAGGCCTTAGCAGAGCGCCAGGGGCGCGACCTATTGCTGTTGCCCAACGCCATGTACGGTTCTTGGTCACACTGAAAAACCAAAGGTTAGCCAGCCTGCTGGTGATTGCAGGCCAAATAATACAGCGGGCAATTGTGTGGTGGCCGTGGGTGTTACCAAAGGTTTAACTGGGCATCTACCAGTGCACTGAAGTCGCTATTGAAAAACGGCAGTATGGCATCGGCCACTGGTTGCAGCTGCCTTTCAAGGTAGTGGGTGTAATCCATAGGCGCCGGCAATGCCAGTGGCTCGCCTTGTGTATCACACACGGGCTCGGGCCCGTTCACGGTAATGCAATAGCTCACCCAATCGCCGCGCCGGGGCCTGTCGCCGCGGGCGGCAAGCTTAATGGCTGCCTGCACATGGGGTGGTCGATTTTTTGCGTAGTCTGCCAATTTTCTACGCAGGCGCTTGCGGTACACCAGCTGCTCATCGCGCTCGCCCGCCAGCAAGCTGGCCACCCAGGCTTGCACCCATTCGCTGTAGGGCTCGCCGTTAAACAGCTTCCAGTAAAGTGCGGTTTGAAACTCACGCGCCAGGGGCGTCCAATCGGTGCGCACACTTTCAAGGCCCTTGAAAATCAGCTGCTGCTCGCCCGCACTGTTTCGCACAATGCCGGCGTAGCGCTTTTTGCTACCCTGTTCAGAGCCGCGAATGGTGGGCATAAAAAATTGCTCGAAGTGGGTTTCAAATTCAATTTCCAGCGCGCTTTGCACGCCGTGGGCATCACGCAGGTGATCAGCCCACCAGCGGTTTAACGAGTGCGCCAAACTTTTGCCCACCTCGGCCGGGCAGCGCTCGGTGCGCTGGGCGTCTACCCACACGAATACCGAATCCGTATCGCCGTAAATCACATCAAAGCCCTGGGCTTCAATCCACACCCTGGAGCGCTGGATGATTTCATGGCCACGCAGGGTAATTGAGCTGCACACCCGAGGGTCGAAAAACCGGCAGCCCTCTGAGCCCAGCACGCCGTAAAAGGAGTTCATAATAATTTTAATGGCGTGCGAAAGCGGTTGATCTTGTGCCTGCTTGGCGGCATCGCGCGCGGCCCACAAGGTTTCAATAATGCCCGGCAATAAATGGCCTTGCTTCACAAAATAGGCGTCGTTAAAGCCCTGCACATGCAACGCCGGGTTGAAGCCCTCGGTACGCGCCAGCCAATAGCCACATGGGTCTATTAAAAAGCTGCGAATAATTGAGGGGTAGAGGCTTTTGAAATCGAGCACCACCACGTTTTGGTAAACCCCGGGGCGCGAATCCATTACCAGCCCGCCAGGGCTGATGACATCTGATTGCACCTCGCCGAGGTTGGGCGCCACAAAACCTGCGCGGTGCAGGCGCGGCAGGTAGGCGTATTCAAAAGCCGCCACCGAGCCACCAATGCGATCAAGCGGCAGGCCCGTCAGGCGCGCGCGGGCCACGGCGAAGTCCAACAGTTTTAGCTTGGCAAAAATATCTGAAACGAGCTGGCAATCTTGCAGGTTGTAGGCGGCAAGGCTGGGTTTATCTTCGCGGTAAAGGCGCAGTATTTCTTCACCACGGTGATTGCCTTCAATCAGCTTGGCCGCGCCCAGCACTTTGCCTGCCACATGGTTTAGGCCGTAGCTGTCGAAGCTGTGGGCGGCAGCCTTTAACAAATCTATGCCATCGAGCGCCACGCGCCCGGCAATGTGCACATAGCGGCGCTCACTCTCGCCGCCTTCTTCACGCCAACGCGGTGCCCGGCCATCGCGGCCAATGGCAAACGGCAGGCGGGCGTTGTCGCAGAATTTTTGCAGCATCCATAAATCAAAGCTCACGAAGTTCCAGCCAATGAGTATGTCTGGGTCTAGCAGCCGCACGGCGCGTAGAAATTTATCCAGACAATCGCGCTCGCTTGAGGCGCCAACGAGTTCAAGTTGTTCATCTGCTGCCGATTGCGCGCCCACCATGTACACCCGGCGCACACCCATGCCCTGCATGCCGATGGAAAACAATTGCTTGCCATCGAGTGAAGTTTCAATATCTACCGAGAGCACGCCAAGGCTCAGGGGGCAGGCCTGTGCGCGGGCAAGGCTTTTGGGTGCAATAAAACCTCGGCTTTGCGGGCCCGGCGTATACGCAAGATCGGCCGTGATAAAGCGCTCCATTAAAAAGCGATCGGCCGGGCGAATGTCGGATTCCCAAAGCCGAATACCCTGCTCGCCCAGGCGCTGCACAGCCTCGCGCTGAATGCGATGCTCGCGGCAATATAGCCCTTGTACAGGTGTGCCCGCGTGGGTTTTTAAGGTGAGGCTTTGCGTGCGCCAGCCGGTAAGACCTGTGAGTGCGCGTGCAACTTGAGGCTCGTCTTCGGCGGCAAAAAAGCAGACGCTTTCAAGGCCTGTAATGCGCAGCGCCCGGGCGCCTTTTGCCGTGTGCAGCCACAGCTCAAGTGCCAGGCCTGCGCGGGTATCGCGCCAATCACGGGTCAATAAAAAGCCCTGCTCACTCGGCAGGGCTTGGGGGGGCTTGTGGATCACAGTTAGCCTTGTGCCAACAGCTCGCGCAAATCGATAATGGCGGCATTGGCCCGTGAAATGTAATTGGCCATCACCAGTGAGTGGTTGGCGAGCATGCCAAAGCCTGAACCGTTCAGCACCATGGGGCTGCCAAGGGGTTCTTGAGTGGCCTCAAGCTCGCGAATAATTTGTTGCAAACTTACCAGCGCATTTTTGTTGTCTAGTACATCGGCAAAATCTATCTCAATGGCTTTCAGTAAATGCAGCAACGCCCAGGAGGTGCCACGGGCTTCATAAAATACGTCGTCTATTTCCCACCAACTGGTTTTCACCACAATTTCACGGGGGGTTGCGGTAGATTGATGGGCCGATGCATCGCCGCCTAAATCGGTATTAATACGCACCTTTTCTACACTTGCCGACAGGCGCTGCGACAAACTGCCAAGGCGTGATTCCACCGAGCGCAACCAGTAGTTGAGGTTATCTGCGCGGGCATAAAACTGGGCGTCAGGTGCCTGATCATCCACAAGCCGTGCCAGGTAGCTTTCAAGCTTGATGATGCCCTCTTGGTATTGGGATTCCGTAGACGGCCACACCCAACTTTTGTGATCGAAATTAAAACGCGGTTCGGCCAGTGTGAGGTCTGCATCTTCGCGCGATTGCGACTGCGAGCGGCTAAAGGCTTCACGCATGGCCTTGCTCATGTCGCGCACCTGAATTAACACGCCGTATTCCCAGCTGGGGATGTTATCCATCCATACACCTGGCGGCATCACATCGTTGCTCAAATAGCCGCCGCGCTTGTTGAGCATGCGCGAGGAAAGCTCAATCAATGTTGCCGTGGTGGTGGCACCTACCACAGGCTTGGCGCGTGGCTCAGCCACCGGCACCCGCTGCTTGGCAACGGCGTTCACATCAAACAGCTCGGGCTCGGTATCAAAATAAAAACCCAGGCCGCCAACAACCAACAGCAGCAGCAATGCAGCGCCTGCAAGCCAGCGCCACAAGGGGTTTTGGGTAGACCAGTCTTCGCGCACATCGGCGCTGTAATCTGCAAGGCTGCGCTTGCGTTGATGCCAGAATTTTTGCAATTTATTCCACGCCATGGGCAGTGGTAACCTCATAATTGATGAACGAAATGTAAGTTTTCATAAATTAGTGATTGTGGTGTTGCATGGCTTGCTTGGGGTTCACTACGCGCGCGCGGGCGCTAACCTTTTCACCATTTGCAAATTGGAATACCACCGGCACTTCGTTGCCTGCCTTGAGCGGCTTGGCCAATTGGAACAACATCACATGAAAACCGCCGGGCGCAAGCTTGACCTCGGCGCGGCCACCTACCTCTACTGCCTCAACGCGGCGCATACGCATCATGCCACCCTCTTCGGTATGCGCGTGCAACTCGGCTTTATCTACGCCTTCAACACTTACACTCACCAGGCGCGTGGGCTTGCGGGTGGTGTTTTCGAGCGTGGCAAACAGCGCAGAGGTATTGGTGCCAGGCACGGTTTCGCGTGCCCACACGTCACTGACGATAATTTCTGCAGCCACCATAGGCGCCCAACAAAGGCCTGCCAATAACCACGTGCGAATGTTCATGTAACCTCCCGGGTTTTCTACTTTTATTATTTGTGCAACTTGCCTGCCGGTAAATCGGGGGCTGGGCGCGCTAACAGGTAGCCCTGGCCTCCATCAAGCCCCAACGCCATGGCCTGGGCCCACTCGGGTTCAGATTCCACCCCTTCGGCCAGCAACAGCATATCGCAACTGTGGGCGATGTGAGCCAAGGATTTTACGAAGAACTGGTTATCCTGACGAGTGTGCAATTGCGCAATAAAACTGCGATCTACTTTCAGGCAATACAATGGCAGGGTTTGCAGGTAGTTAAAGGCACTGCCGGCCACGCCGAAGTGATCCAACGCCACCTGCGTGCCCCACTCGCCCACCTCTTGCACTAAATGGGTAAGCGCCTGGCAGTGGCTCTGCACCACCGACTCACTCACCTCCAAAATAAGATGGCGCGCAAGGTTGGGGTGCTCGGCTAAAAAGCCTTTCAGCCATTCACGGAAACTTGGCAACGCCACCGAGCGCGGCGAGAGGTTAACCGCAAAGGCATGGCTCCCCTGGGCGGGCTGCTCGGCCAAGAGAGTCAGCACGCTTTTATCCAGCGCGTCGGAAAGTGCGAAGCGTTCAACCTGCGGCAAAAAACTGCCCGCGCTTTGCAGCTGGCCGTCGATATCCATGCGCACCAGTACTTCGCTGTGCAGTAGCTCGCGCTCGCGATTGAACACAGGCTGGAAATGCAGCTGTAACAGGCCTTCATCAATAATGCCGCGCAATAGGTTGCGCCACTCACCCGCCGGGCGCTCGGCCCGACTGTGCTGCAGGCCCAGGTGCCAGTTCGCATCGGCCTGATGCTGGGCCGTGCGCAGGGCGGCATCGGCACGACTTAACAGCTGGCTATCGAGGGTTACGCTGGTTTCATGTACGGCGCCCAAGTGAAAGGGCATGGGGCCATCGGGCCAGCTGATGGCCGCAAGCTCACTCATGAGCTGCTCGCACAAGGCCTCTGTTTGCAGCCTGTCTATGCCCGGCACGAAGATACAGAAATCGGCACCCGAGCGGCGTGAAACAATGGCCCCGGGCGTTGCCAGCAAGATGGGCTTGAGGGTGTTGGCGATGGTTGCCAGCAACCGGTCGCCCGCTTCGCGCCCAAGCTTTTGGTTGTATTGCTCAAGCTGCGACACCTGCCCCAACAGCAAGGCACCCTCACCGCCACCCTGTTCCGATTTTATAAAAGCTTCCAGGCGGGCATCGAAATCCAGCCGATTAGAAAGCCCGGTAACGGGATCTACATGGGAGGCGCGGTGCAGCGATTCAGTGAGTTCAATTTGCTCGCTGAACATATCGCGTATTTTGGCCACCATGCGGTTCATGGCCTGCACCATGCTGCGCAATTCTTTAGCGCGCGGCTCGCGCTGCTGCTCAGGGAATTCGCGCCGGCAAATGGCCTCTGCCTGGCGCTCGATTTTTTTCAAGGGGCGCAACAAAAAGTGCAAGCTCACCCCGGCCATGCCGTAGGCCAGCACGGCGGTGAAGGCAAACAGCCAGAGCTGCTCGGTAAACACACGCCACAAATCTCTATAGGCAAGGCCCGTGTGGCTCACCACCTGAATTTTGCCCAGCCGAAACCAGCCATGAATCACTTCAGACTCGCCCCGTGGGCTTGGAATATGAATAAGATCAACAAACCACTGCGGCACCTCACCTGCCTGCAGGGCGGTTTCACGCACCACCACGGGCTCGCCTTCAAGGGTGCTGTAGCTGATGCGCTGGTAGTAACCGCGATCAAAAATCACATCCACCATTGAGCCAATGAGGGCTGCATCTTTTTCTTGGGCTGCCTGGGAAATACTGAACCCCAGCGCTGTGGCGGTATCTTGCGCGTGCACCTGCATCTGCTCGAAAAAGTGGGTGCGCGCGTTGTACACGCTGACGGTCATACTGCCGGCCAGTAGCAGCACCACCAGCAGGGTAATCGCTAAAACCAATTGACGCAGTAAACTCACACAGACTCCTTATGTGTTGTGCCCACCAGTGCGCACCGCCCAGTTCCCTGCGGGCGAGAATGACACAGATGGCAGTGGGGCGCCTTAACCTGGCACCACCCTACCAGAATAGCAGCCGGGAGCCTCTCGCCACGGGTTGGGCGGGCAGTATTTCCCGGCGACCTGAAGGCTCAGGCAGAACCTGGCACGCGAATAATGCGCGGCGTGGCAGAAAGGCCCGTTGAGGCGCTGAAAAACACCTCAGGCTTGGCGCGCTTGAGCTGCTGATACACCCAGCGGGCCTCGGCATCGGTGCGGGTATAAATCACAATGCGCTCGCCGCTGCTCGCAAGTTCCACGGCCAGTTTTTGCAGATTTTTCGCTAGCGCCTCCTGCCGTTCAGACAGGGCGCGGGCATCCAGCTCCATGACACTGGCTTTACCCAGCGCCAGTAGCCACTGCTCTTGCTGAACCAATGATTGGCGCAGCGCACGCGCGGGCTGGTTTTCCGGGTTCAGCTCAATGGCGCGATCCAACAAGGTATAGGCACGTTCGACGTTGCCACGGCTCAGGGCTGCGTTAGCAAGCCCCACAAAGCGGCGGTCTGCCAGTGCCAGGCCCTTGAGCGCCCGCCGGTTGTTTGGGTCTAGCTTTAGCGCCTTGCGGTACAGCTGCACGGCGCTGTTGCGCCAGGGGCGGCTCAGCTGATCATCGGCCAGCGCCCGATCGGCCATGGCAATGTATTCACGCGCCTGCGCCTTGGGCTCTGTGCTCACGGGCACGAAGGTAGCCGGGCGAATTCGCTCACTCACCTGGCTGCAAGCCGCCGTGGCCAACACTGCGCCCAACACCATTGCCGCCACCAGCGTGCGGCGTAAACCTCTTGACAGGAATCGGTAGAAACCGTGCTTTTCAACCCTTAGCAAAACCACTCCACAATTGTTACTTGCACATGAACAAGGCAGTAACCTACCACCTTTAAAAAGCCGACAATGATGCGTTAAATCGCAAAATATCGCCGTCAATCGTCAAATCAGCCCCAGTGCACGGATTTGGTGTACACCGGATGTTACCCTTGGCAGTTGCGCCGCCGCTTAGCGGCTATGCGCTTCGATTTACGGTTACACTCACATCACCAAGACCACAGCCGCGAGCTCTATTTATGCCCACCGCCAGAAAACGCGCACAGTTTGCCCCATCCACCGTATCAGTGCCAAGCATTGGCGCCCTGCTGTTGCTGGCGTTAGTGCTGTGCCAGAACGCCTTTGGCCAGTTCGCTAACACCAGCGGGCTCAGCCAAACCGCCGAATTCCTGCCGGTGGAAGAGGCCTACCAAAGCCTGCCCGAGGTCACCGCCGAAGGCCTGGCCGTGCAGTGGCGCATCAGCCCTGGCTACTACCTCTACCAAGAGCGCTTTAAGATTGCGGTGGAGCAAAACGGCGAGCGCCGAGCGCTCAGCGCCAGCTGGCCCGCGGGCAAGCGCAAATACGACGACTACTTCGAACGCGAACTGGAAGTGTTTTACAACCAGGTGGGCGTGAGCCTGCCCGAGGCGGCACTCGATACCCGGCAAGATTTCACCTTGCATCTGGAATCCCAGGGCTGCGCCGATTTAGGGCTTTGCTACCCGCCGCGCAACCAGCGCTTTGCCTACGACGCCCCAAGCCAAACCTTCACAGAACTGGAACCCCTGCCACCACAGGCGGCAAGCGCACCGGCAGCAAGCTCCACCGAGCTTGCCGCCCCCAACACCAGCTGGCTGGTGGCCGTGCTGCTGGCCATGGTGGGCGGTGCGATTTTGAATCTGATGCCCTGCGTGTTCCCGGTGCTTTCTATCAAGGCCTTAAGCCTTGCCAACAGCGGTGAAGATGCCAGCCACCGCCGCCTGCACGGCTGGGCCTACACGGCGGGTGTAGTGCTCTCGTTTGTGGCCATTGCCGGTGCCCTGCTGCTGGTACGCGCCGGTGGCGAGGCCGTAGGCTGGGGCTTCCAGCTGCAATCGCCCGCGCTGGTGCTGGGCCTTGTGTACCTGTTTTTTATATTGGCCATGGCGCTCTTGGGGATGCTGGAGCTGGGCGCAAACCTCTCCAACATCGGCAGCGGGCTGGCCGCCAAGGGCGGGCTTAAGGGTTCGTTTTTCACCGGCACCCTGGCCACCCTGGTGGCCAGCCCCTGCACGGCACCTTTTATGGGTACCGCGCTCGGCTACGCCATGACCCAGCCCGCGGCGGCTAGCCTCTCTGTATTTGCAGCCCTGGGCCTTGGCATGGCGCTGCCGTTTTTGGCGCTCACCTACCTGCCAAACCTGCACCGCTGGCTGCCCAAGCCCGGGGCCTGGATGGAAACCTTTAAAGAGGTGCTGGCCTTCCCGCTGCTGCTTACCGGCATCTGGCTGTTGTGGGTGCTGGGCCGCCAAACCAGCGTCGACCAGCTCACCCTGGCGCTGTGCGGTTTGCTCTCGCTCGGCTTTGGGCTGTGGGCATGGCGCCGGGGCGGCACCTTTGCGCGCCTGGTGGCAGTGGCGGCCGTGGCGCTGGCGCTGTATTTGCCCTCAAGCCTGTCAAGCGATGAGCAAGACGGCGGCTGGGAGCCCTACAGCGCGGCCAGCTGGGAAACGCTACGCGCCCGCGGCCAGCCGGTGTTTGTGAATGTGACCGCCGACTGGTGCCTCACCTGCCTTGCCAATGAAAAGCTGGTGTTCAGCAAGCGCGACACCCAAATTGAAATTGCCGATGCCGACCTGCTGCTGGTAAAAGCCGACTGGACCAAATACAACCCGGAAATCACCGCCCTGCTGGCGCGCTACCAACGCAACGGTGTGCCTTTGTATCTGATGTTCCCGGCAGACCCGAATGCCGAGCCCGAAATTTTGCCGCAAATTCTTACGCCCGACATCTTCATGGGCGCACTGGCGCGCGCCACCGAGCAGGATTAACACCAATTTGCCGAACTTGCCGCACAATCGCGGCCAGTTCGGCAACTTTGCGCAAAACGGCCCGCTTCTTTCCCCAAAATACCCTATTAACCCGCAAACATGTCGCTATCGTGCCAGGCGCGCCAGCCTGGCAGCAGTTAAAACAAGCGTTTTGATGCTAACTTCTGCGAACTGGCGGCTAAATTTCCAGAAATCTACATTTCAGCCCCACAACCGTGGACATAGAGTCACAATTGCGGCAAACTCGCGCACTACTTCATGTCGGCTATCCTGTTTTGGGATTTTTGACGACGTTCCACCATTGTTCGCAGCTTGATGAGGTGAAAACCCCACAATGGCAACCATTCTGGTGTTACACGGCCCGAACCTGAACCTGCTGGGCACCCGCGAGCCGGATGTTTACGGCGCCACCACACTTGCCGATATCAACCAGCGGCTCACCGAGCGCTGCCTGTCCAATGGCCACCACCTGCAGGCGCTGCAAAGCAATGCCGAGTACGAGCTGATTGAACGCATTCACGACGCCAAGCGCGAGCAAGTGGATTTTATTTTGTTTAACCCGGCAGCATTTACCCACACCAGCATCGCGCTGCGCGATGCCCTGTTGGCCGTGGATATTCCCTTCATCGAAGTGCACCTATCCAATGTGCACAAGCGCGAAAGTTTTAGACACCACTCCTACTTCTCTGATGTAGCAGTGGGCGTTATCTGTGGGCTGGGAGCCCAGGGTTACGAGCTGGCACTGGAAGCCGCACTAAATCACCTAGCTAATTAGCTTTACCTTAAACGACTAAAAAAGCCGTAAGGCCCAACACAAAGTGAGAGTGTGATGGATATTCGAAAAATTAAAAAATTGATTGAGCTGCTGGAAGAATCCGACATCGGCGAAATCGAAATTAAAGAGGGTGAGGAATCCGTACGCATCAGCCGTGGCAGCAGCCACCAGCCGGTGATGCCCATGCAATACAGCATGCAAGCGCCCGCACCCGCAGCGCCCGCGGCTGCCCCCGTTGCCGCACCCGCGGCCGACGCGCCCAAGGCCGAAGCCAGCGTCAACGGCCACGCCGTTACCTCGCCCATGGTGGGCACCTTCTACCGCGCAGCAAGCCCGGGTTCAGAGCCCTTCATTGAAGTGGGCAAGCACGTGAAACCCGGCGATGTGATTTGCATCATCGAAGCCATGAAGATGATGAACCAGATCGAAGCCGACAAGGCCGGTGTTATTGAAGCTATTTTGGTGGAAGACGGCGAGCCCGTTGAATTTGATCAGCCACTAGTCACCATCGTTTAACGGCCGCTGGCACACACACGACTGACTAGCAGGAGTTGGTTCATGTTTGAAAAAATTCTGATCGCAAACCGTGGCGAAATTGCGCTGCGGGTGTTGCGCGCTTGTAAAGAGCTGGGCATTAAAACCGTTGCGGTGCACTCAAAGGTAGACCGCGACCTGAAACACGTGCGCCTGGCCGACGAAACCGTTTGCATTGGCCCGAACCCGTCGCCCCAAAGCTACCTGAATATTCCGGCCATTATTTCGGCCATGGAAATTACCGATTCAGTAGCGGTGCACCCGGGCTATGGCTTCCTGGCTGAAAACGCCGACTTTGCCGAGCAAGTTCAAAAGAGTGGCTTTGTATTCATCGGCCCGGATCCGGATGTTATCCGCATGATGGGTGACAAGGTGTCTGCCATTGCCGCCATGAAAAAAGCCGGCGTGCCCACCGTGCCCGGCTCCGACGGCCCACTGCCCGACGACCGCGAAGAGTGCATGGCCATTGCCAAACGCATTGGCTACCCGGTAATCATCAAAGCCGCCGCCGGTGGTGGTGGCCGCGGTATGCGCGTGGTGCACACAGAGGCCGCCCTGATTAACTCCATTCAGGTAACAAAATCAGAGGCCAAAGGCGCTTTTGGTGATGCCACCGTATACATGGAGAAGTTCCTCACCAATCCGCGCCACGTGGAAATCCAGGTGATGTCTGACGGCCAGGGTAACGCCATTCACTTGGGTGATCGCGATTGTTCACTGCAGCGCCGCCACCAAAAGGTGCTTGAAGAAGCACCGGCGCCCGGCATTCCCGATGACGTGCGCGCCGAAGTACAGGCCTCTTGTGTGAAGGCCTGTGTAGACATCGGCTACCGCGGCGCCGGCACCTTTGAGTTCCTGTATGAAGACGGCCGTTTCTACTTTATTGAAATGAACACCCGTATTCAGGTGGAGCACCCGGTTACAGAAATGGTGACAGGTGTAGACCTCATCAAGGAACAAATCAGCGTATGCGCGGGCAACAAGTTGTCGCTCAAGCAAGAAGACATCGTCATTAAAGGCCACTCCTTCGAGTGCCGCGTGAACGCCGAAGATCCAAAGACGTTCATGCCCTGCCCGGGTAAGGTAAACACCTTCCACTGCCCGGGCGGCTTGGGTGTGCGGGTAGATTCGCACATTTACGGCGGCTACACGGTGCCACCTAACTACGATTCGATGATTGCCAAAATCATCACCTACGGCGACACCCGTGAAATTGCCCTGAGCCGCATGCGCAACGCGCTCGATGAAGTGGTAATTGATGGCATTCGCACCAACATCCCGCTACAAAAAGACCTGGTACGCGATGAAGCCTTCCGCAAGGGCGGCGTTAACATCCACTACCTTGAGAAGAAGCTGGGCGAAAGCCACTAAGCATTAAGCTCCATTAAAAGCCCCGCTTGCGGGGCTTTTTTGTGCTTGCACGGGGGATATTGCCGCCCCCTTCGTCATACAAACGACCCCTTAAATACCCCCAATAGAGCGAGAAGCCCATGATCAGACTATTGAGCGCAGGCCTGCTTGGCCTGTTTGCCCTGATGGCAACCGCCGCGCCCCTAGACCCGGCGCAGGATTACCACAGCGTCTCTAACCCGCACCAGGTGCGCACCACTCACCTGGATTTAGACCTCACGGTAGATTTCACCAAGCGCGAGCTGGCCGGCCACGTGATCTTCGATTTTGAGCGCCTGGACACTAACGCCCGCGAGCTGGTGCTCGACACCCGCGACATCACCGTGATTGCTACCAGCGCGCGCATTGACGGCAAGTGGCAGAAAACCGGCTTCAAGCTCGGCAAGCTCGACCCGGCCATGGGCCAACCGCTGCGTATCGCCCTGCCGCCTGCGGCCGACAAAATCAAAGTGCAATACCGCACAAGCCCCCAGGCCTCTGGCCTGCAGTGGCTAACGCCCGTGCAAACCGCCGGCAAAAAGCACCCCTTTCTGTTTACCCAGGCCCAGGCCATTCACGCGCGCAGTTTTATTCCCCTGCAAGACACCCCACAAGTGCGCACTACCTACACTGCCACCCTGCGCACACCCAAGGCATTGCGCGCGGTGATGAGCGCCGAGAACACCCCCAACGCCCCCAAAACCGGCGTGTACACCTTCAAAATGCCCCAGGCGATTCCCTCTTACCTGATTGCCCTGGCAGTGGGCGATTTGGAATTTAAAGCCATGGGCGAGCGCACTGGCGTCTATGCCGAGCCCTCCATGGTGGAAAGTGCCGTGGCCGAGTTTGAAGACACAGAGGCCATGTTAATTGCCACGGAAAAAGCCTACGGCCCCTACAGCTGGGGCCGCTATGACCTGCTGATTCTGCCACCAAGCTTCCCCTTTGGCGGCATGGAAAACCCGCGCTTGAGCTTCATTACCCCAACGGTAATTGCCGGCGATAAAAGCCTGGTGTCGCTCATTGCCCACGAGCTTGCGCACTCCTGGTCTGGCAATACCGTTACCAACGCCACCTGGCGCGACCTCTGGCTGAACGAGGGGCACACCACCTACCTCACCTACCGGATTATGGAAATCATCTACGGCACAGACCGCTTCAACATGGAAAGCGTGCTGGGCTACCAGGATTTGGTAGCAGACCTAAAAGATTTGCCCAAGCCCTACCAGCAGCTGGCCATTGATTTGCGCGGCAAAGACCCAGACGACGCCTTCAGTGATGTGCCCTATGAAAAAGGCGCACTGCTGCTCAAAGAGCTGGAAGACAAAGTAGGCCGCGAAGCCTTTGATGCCTACCTCAAGCAATACATTGCCGATTTTGAATTCAAAAGCCTCACCACCGAACAGTGGCTGGCCTATGTAGACAAACACCTGGTGAGCAAGTACCCCAAGCAAGTCTCCATGGCGCGCATTAAGCAGTGGGTATATGAAGCGGGCATTCCCGAGGGTGCGCCCATGCCGCAATCCGATGCGTTCACCAAGGTGGACAACCAGCGCGATCAATGGCTGGCCGGCGAGTTACCGGCGGCGAAGATTGATGTAAAAGACTGGACGGTGCATCAGTGGTTGTATTTTTTGAACAACCTGCCGCTGGAGCTCAGCCTTGATCAAATGCGCGCCCTTGATGACCAGTTCAACCTCACCGCCAGCCGCAACAATGAAATTGCCCACAGCTGGTTGCTGATTGCCATTCGTAACGGCTATGAACCCGCCTATCAACGGCTGGAGGATTACCTGGTACACATTGGCCGCCGCAAGCTGATCACGCCCCTGTACAAGGCGCTGATGCACACCGACAGCGGGGCTGCCTTTGCCAAGCGCATCTACAAGGTTGCGCGCCCGGGATATCACCCGCTGGCCCAAGGCACCATGGATGCCATCGTTCAGCCCTAGCGGCAATGGATGATGCGCGGGCGCTGAGAGCGGGCGCTAAGGCATCTACACAAAGTCGGTTTAGCCCTGTGTCAGGGCTAAACCACGGGCAACCGCAGCAATGGGCGCCCGAATAGCACGCATAAAAAAAGCAGGCCTAAGCCTGCTTTTTTTATGCTCGCGGCGATTAGATCGCTACGATGTTCTCAGCCTGTGGGCCTTTCTGGCCTTGGGTCACAGTGAACTGAACCGCTTGGCCTTCGGCCAGGGTTTTGAAGCCTGAGCCAGAGATAGCGCTGAAGTGTGCGAACACATCTGGGCCAGACGCTTGCTCGATAAAGCCAAAGCCTTTGGATTCGTTAAACCATTTTACGGTGCCGGTTACGGTATTAGACATACGGATAATTCCTGTAGTTCGTGTAAATGTGCCTGCTAGAGGCGTTATAGCTGAAAATAAAGTCTGGAATCTAGCAACTACAGGACGAAAATCTGCCGTGCGGCATCGAAATGAAGTGTATCAACAAGAGGCTTACTTTTTTGCTACCGGTGAAGTTATAGACAAGCCCTTGCAATGTCAACGCTTTTTTACGGCCAAGTACGCAAGCTCTGCCATATTCAGCCATAGATGCGGCTTTAATCTGCAACCCGCCCGGGCGTTCGCGGGTACAATTAGCCAACAGCGATCTGCCCGCACCAACGGTGGGGCACCCTATAAACACCAATCACTCACTCAAAAACCCTAAAGGACACACCATGCCCTGGCTACTACTCATCATTGCGGGTGTTTTTGAAATTGTATGGGCTGTGGGCCTTAAGCAAACCGAGGGCTTCACGCGCCTGTGGCCAAGTGTGATCACCTTGGCGGCCATGCTGTTAAGCTTCGGCTGCCTGGCACTGGCACTCAAGGCAATCCCCATAGGCAATGCCTACGCCATCTGGACGGGCATTGGTGCGGTGGGCGTCGCCATTGTAGGCATAGTGTGGTTTGGCGAATCGGCAGACCTCAAAAGGCTTGCCTGCATCGCTTTGATTGTACTGGGCATTGCGGGGTTAAAACTGCTAAGCCCCGAATCACCCACCTAACCCCAGTTCACTCAACCGGTAAAAAGCATTTCAAAGCGCTTTTTTGCCCGGGCACTTGTTGTTTTTTCAGCGAGCTTTTGCACCCACCATACCTGAATAAAGGTGATGAGTATCGCCACGCCAAACACCACACAGTACTTGGTAATAAAATCCGCTTGCACGATTTTCACCAAGGGAATATGCCACAAATAAATCCATATGGAATTTCTGGCTATAAAAAGCACCAAAGGCTGGATTTTAATAAGGTGTATGAGCTGCGCAATTTTATCTATCAACAACCAAAGCACCAACGATGCAACCATGGCGTAACTTAAGTAATAGATGCCCGGCGGGTATTTAAAGCGCTGTGTAGGCACAATATAGCCGTGGCTTGTATACAAGTACATTGCAAAGGCTGCGAATACCACGCCAAAGAAAGCAATCGCCAATAAAAGCTGTGTGTGCGTTAACCTTATGAGCCGCAAGCCCAATGCAAACACCATCGCGTAGGGAATCAGGTAGTGGCTAACCTGTGAAACCACAAAGCCCGCGCCCGTAGAGATATAGGGTAAGGTCAAATAGCGCACTAGCTCGTAGGTACCAATGCCTGCCACCAGCAGCAGTAAATAAACGTGTGCTGAACCTGTTGCTTCATTGAACCTGTGCAACAGCGGCGACACCAGTGCAACCAGCAAAAACACCTTGATAATCCACATATAGCCAATGCCATCAACCAGCAGGTAAGAGCCTGCTATCTTGGCGAGGGTTAAATCACTGTTGCCGGAATCAATCAGGAAAAGCACCGCAAAATAACCGGTTAGAAATATCCATACCGGAAACACCAAACGCTTGATGCGCTTGTACACATAACTTGCGAAAGCTTCACCCGGCCGGTAGCTGAGGCCGAAAGACATGCCCGACAAGAGCACCATCAAGGGCACATCAAAATTACGCAACTGGGATAACGCATAAGGAGGGTTTACATGGGCCAAGACAATCATGGCCAGCCCAATAAAACGCAGAATATCAATTCTGTTATCGCGAGCATCCATCCGCACAACACCTTCATCCATTAAGTTTGCGCGGGAAATTATACCCACACCCCTGCCTTATGAAAGCCTTTTTGTTAACCTGTGGCCTTAAGCCCACACCAGCCATCTACCCTGCTATACCGGTGGCCAGTCAACTTTATCGGTAATTTCAAGAGTCACACCTATGCCAAACCCACCCAGCCCCCACCGCCAACCCACCTACCCCATCGGCACACCGGGCAACCCCTGGGGCAAGGCCGAAAAACTGCAATGGCAAACGCTGCAAAAAACCGAACGGCACTATGCAAAAGATGTGTTACCACGCATTGAGGCCCTGGCTGATCGCTTTAGCGTGCAACAATACGGTGAGCTCCACTACCAGGATGTCACAAGCGCGCCCGGCCACTACCCGCTGTTTGCGGTACACGCCGCCAATGCCTGCGATTTGCCTTTGGTGGTAATCACCGGCGGTGTGCACGGCTATGAAACCAGCGGGGTTATGGGGGCACTGTTGTTTTTGGAAACCGTGGCGCAAAACTACCTGCAGAATTTTCAACTGCTGGTGGCCCCCTGCGTAAGCCCCTGGGGTTATGAAACCATCAATCGCTGGAACCCGGCAGCGGTAGACCCGAACCGCTCGTTTGGCGTAAACGGCCAGGCACCGGAGGCGCAACTGTTAAAGGCCCATGTGGAAAACCTGGGCTTAACACCGCTTGCCCACATAGACCTGCACGAAACCACCGATACCGACAACTCCGAATTCCGCCCGGCGCTGGCCGCGCGCGATGGCGTGACCAACAAAAATTGGAACATACCCGACGGCTTCTATCTGGTAGATTGCAGCGCCCGCGCGCAGCCGCAATTTCAACGTGCAATACTCGATGAAGTGGCAAAAGTCACGCACATTGCCGAAGCAGATGAAAACGGCAAGCTGATTGGCACCAAGCTGTCGCAACACGGCGTGATTGAATACGCAACCCAAAAGCTGGGGCTTTGTGCGGGCATGACGCAAGCACCCTACACCAGCACCACCGAAGTCTACCCCGATAGCCCAAACGCCACGCCCGCACAATGTGCAAACGCGCAAGTGGCGGCCATTGTGGGCGGTTTGAACTTCCTGCAGCAGCGCGCCGGCAGCTAACCGGCCAGCCAATGGGCCGCAATTAACCTTGGCCAAGTGCGGCGTTTGTTAGCTACCCTAAGTGGCTCACTTACGCGGCTTGTAACACCGCAGCAATTGCGCACCGGTTGACCGGCATACACAAGCCTTATGAGCTGCGGCTATTTAAGCACGAGCCTTAAGGGCCAATGCATCTTGGCCAGCGCGTTTTCACAATGGGATCATGGGCGTGTAATCCCAATGTGGAGGCACGCCATGGAAGTTTCCCGATCCATCGCCCACTACCTGCAAAGCCGGCAAATCCCCTACCAGGTGATTGAGCATCCACCGGCCTACAACGCATTGCAAACGGCCCGCACTGCACAAATTGCCCCCATCCAAATGGCGAAAGCCGTGGTGGTGAAAGAAGACGACCAGTACATTATGTGCATCTTGCCCGCCACTCACCTGCTGGTACTAGACTGGTTAGACCGCGAGCGCGCAGGGCGCCACCGCCTGGCGCTGGAAGCCGAACTCAATGCCCTGTTTCCCGATTGCGCGCCCGGCGCCATTCCGGCGCTCGGCCAGGTGTATGGCATGAAAGTCATCTGGGACAACAGCCTCAACAATCACGATGAAATCTATTTTGAAGCCGGCGATCACCGGCATCTGGTGCACCTGGCCAAGCAGGAGCTCATGAACCTCATGTGCACCGTTGAACACGCAACCATCGCCTGCCCACAGGCGAACGCCGAGTTCCGACGCATTACCCACTAGCGGCTACATCACCTGCCCGCACGGGGCAGGTGAATCCTATTCATACCCAACGCCCATATACTTCACTTTTCCGCATTTACGCCTGGCGTTACACTGGCCAACACCGCTTTGATACACAATGGGCTCAAGAGAGCCAACATTCACACAGCATTACCAGCCCAAGGAAAGTTATGACCAGAGCCGCGAACGCAGCATTTGAATCACGCCAGGCACAATCGGAAACACGTATTGTGAAGGCCATCTTTCCCAACACCACCAATCACCACAACACCTTGTTTGGCGGCCAGGCGCTCTCGTGGATGGATGAAGCCGCGTTTATTTCCGCCACCCGCTTTTGCCGCAAACCGCTGGTGACGGTGTCAACCGATCGCATTGATTTCAAAGAGCCCATTCCCGCGGGCACTTTTGTGGAGCTTGTGGCAAGGGTGGCGCAGGTGGGCCGCACCAGCCTGACGGTGCGGGTGGATATTTTTATTGAAAGCATGTACGCAGACGGCCAGCACCAGGCCATTAGCGGCGAATTTAAATTCGTCGCAATTGATGATAATCGCCGCCCGACGCCAGTATTGGATTAGCAACCTAAAATGACTGAACTGAAAAACGTTTTTAAGAACCTGCCCGATGCCCGCGCCAATGAAGTCTTTGAGCAATTGGCAGGCGCCGGCAACTGCAAAATTGAACGCATAGTAAGCCAGGGCCAAACAACACCTGCAGGCGAGTGGTACGACCAACCCGGCACCGAGTGGGTACTCGTGCTTGAGGGCGAGGCCCTATTGGAAATGGACAACGGGCGGCAGCATCACCTACATGCCGGTGATCACATCACGCTGCCCGCCCACTGTCGCCACCGAGTGGCCTGGACAAAACCAGACGCAGCCACCATCTGGTTGGCCGTGCACTACACCGATTGAATCCAACCTAAACAAGCGCTACAGACGCTTTGCAGGCACAGCCCGGCAGCACTACAAAGCGGCGTACATTTTTGTCACATCGTCCATATTTTTTAGCATGGCATCGGTGGTGCCGGTGATCACGAATATCAGGCGATCACCGGTGAGCGACATCAAGCCGTCGAAGCCTTTGCTGGCGTAGGCAAAGTGGCCAGAAACCCTGCGCAGCTTCAGCACAATGTCTTCAGTGTTGAGGGGGTTTTCTTCCAGCAGGCCAAGCACGGTTTCGTATTCCGCCAAATCTTCATACAGCGCCTTAATACGTTCTTCACCGCCCAGCTTTAAATAGTAGGCGAAATAATTTTTGGCAATGCGCTGGGAGAGCATTCGCTGGCGCCCGGATATATTCACCACCTCACCCTTATTGGAGCCGGAAAGTTTTTCCAGCGCTTGTACATAGGCATGGGCACTGGCCAAAAGTGCGTCACTTTGCACCAGCAACAATTCTGCATTGCCGGGTGATACCGGCGCCTCGGCAAGGGTTTTATAGCCAGCCCAAAGCGCGAGAACTTTTTTCAGGTCACCGCTAATGGGGCGCGCACCGGCAAAACGCTGCAACACAGCGGCGTTGGTTTCAAACTGCCTGATAGCGCGCGCCATTGTATCCGGGCCTTTGTGTTTATCCGGCTGGATCATACTGAGCAGGTAACTCTGCGCTATGCGTTGCGACAACATGCGCTGTTGGCCGGCACGATCTATGGCCTCACCCATGCTGGTTGCCAATGCTTGGCCGGGCACAAGAGCGATTAACACGCCCAATAGTAGAAATTGTAATGCTCTCATAGTGGTTTCCTCGTGAAGGCTCATCGCGCAGCGGAATATCTGTGCACACAGGGCAAGAGCAGGTTCCATGCCAGCAAAAGATGATTTGTACGCCAGGCCCATTGATAGGCGCCTAATCCCTTGGTGGGAAGCCCCGGCGCTGATGTATCAGGTATTGGGCTAAGTCACTGCTTCGGTGCGGGCTGCACCAATTGAAGGGCTATTTCGATTTTGAGTGCACCAAAAAATTCTTTTTTTCCCAAACTGTGCGCCAATACGAAACAAGCGTTCATGCTTCAACGCTATATTGCGTGCCGTGAAAGGCACGCTCACATGGCCCTGCGTGTGACACAGGTTGGTAGCGCATGCCGTTAACATTTCACCCCACGGCCCGAAACCACTAGGTTTGTTTAACATCAGCCGCGTCTAATGCGCGCTCAAACCTCAGGCGCGTATCGCATCTGGCACATTAATTGATAGGCCTTAAACAAAAGCTGCGGCCCGATGCACAGCCGGGCGGCAAATACAATAATTTTCATCGGTTATATTTTCTAACTATTTCCAACTACAAGACCAAAGAGAGTCACACATGAAAAAAATGCTACTCGCTCTATCTACCTCCCTCCTGGCAGGCACCGCCTATGCAGATTCCAGCCTGGAAACCTTCATGAAAAACAGCCAAACCAAGCTCGACCTGCGCTACCGTTTTGAAGGCGTTGAACAAGAAGGCTTTGTTGAAGATGCCGCAGCTAACACCTTGCGCACGCGGCTGAGCTTTACCTCAGGCAGTGTGAGCGGCCTGAGCATGGGCCTGGAATTTGACGACGTGCGCCACTTGGGCAGCGATGACTTTAACAGCACAGGCAATGGCAACGGTGCCTACCCGGTAGTGGCAGATCCACGCGGTACAGACTTAAACCAATGGTATGCAAAATACACAACCGGGAGCTTTACCGCTACCGGTGGCCGTCAGCGCATAGTGCTAGATGATCAGCGCTTCGTGGGCGGGGTGGCCTGGCGCCAGAATGAGCAAACCTACGATGGCGTTAGGCTGCAAGCAAAAACCGAAATTTTTGCCGCAGACTACAGCTATGTGGCTCAGGTAAATCGGATCTTTGGGCCAGAGGGCAACGGCGCAACCATCAACGGTGATGTACACCTGTTGAATGGTGCCTGGTCTATTACTGAAGGCCAAAAAATCGTGGGCTTTTACTACCACATGGATTTTGAAGATGCCGCGAGCGCATCCAACCAAACCCTTGGCGTTCGCTACCAAGGCAGCTTCGACCCCTTCAGCATCACCGCAAGTTACGCCACACAAAATGAAACCGGCGATGCGCCTGTTGAATACAGCGCCGACTACTTCCTGATAGAGGCCAGTGCAAAAGTCAGCAGCCTAACCGCAACCGCTGGCTACGAAATACTGGGTTCTGATAGCGGCATAAGAGCCTTTCAAACACCCTTGGCAACCGGGCACAAGTTCCAGGGCTTTGCAGACAAATTCCTGGGCACCCCCGCCAACGGCATTGAAGATGCCTACATTGGCGCAGCCATGCCCATTGGCCCTGTTAAGGTTGCCCTGACCTACCACGACTTCAAAGCCGCCGAAGGTAGCGCTAAGTACGGCACCGAATGGGATTTGGTTGTGGCCTACGCCGTTAACGAGCAGTTAAAAACCCTGATTAAATTTGCAGACTACAGCGCAGACGACTACGCAACCGATACGCAAAAAATCTGGTTCCAGGTACAGCTGAGCCTGTAACGGGCCAGTTGTATCCACTTAGGGTGCCATATAACTGCTAGCACCCACCTCACAGAAATTTTTCTTTCGCCCCCTTCTTGGGGGCTTTTTTGTGCTCGACATTGCGGCATTCATGCACCAGCAAATTGCAGCCTGCAATATTTACGCGCGCCAACCCGGCACCTGCGCCACAATTAAATGCACTTGCAAAGCGTTCCGGCGCGGCCTTCAGCACCAACTTCATGCACGCACTAGTTGGCGCAATTAAAGTCGCACCAATTCAGTGAAAAACCGGCATCAAAATACAAATTAACGTGTACACAGGTAAGTTGGCACAAGCCTTGTATTGGTTATGGGGAGTTATGGAAATAAAACGAATTCATACAGACCAAATTAGCGCGCAATACGCAGAGCGCAACAAACGCCAAGACTTTAAAACCTAAAAAATACTTACAAAGCTACAGGAGTGTCACATGAGAAGCGTTAAAACCCTGATCACAGCCCTGGCCTTAAGTTTAAGCCTTGCCAACACAAGCCAGGCCGCAGAGCCTGAAAAAGACGAGCTTAAATTTGGCTTTATCAAGCTTACCGATATGGCGCCACTGGCCATTGCACTGGAAAAAGGTTTCTTTGAAGAAGAGGGCCTGTTTGTAGAGCTTGAAGCCCAGGCTAACTGGAAAGTGCTACTTGATCGCGTGATTACCGGCGAGCTGGACGGAGCCCACATGCTGGCAGGCCAACCACTGGGCGCAACCATTGGCTACGGCACCCAAGCACACATTGTGACGGCCTTCAGCATGGATTTAAACGGTAACGGCATTACCGTTTCCAATGCCGTATGGGAAGACATGAAGAAAAATATTCCCCACGAAAACGGCAAGCCCGTGCACCCCATTAAAGCAGACTACCTAAAACCTGTGGTAGAGGCCTACAAAGCCGATGGCAAGCCATTCAACATGGGCATGGTGTTTCCCGTGTCCACCCACAACTATGAACTGCGCTACTGGCTGGCGGCCGGCGGTATTCACCCGGGCTTCTATGCGCCACACAAAAGCGACACCTCAGGCCAATTACAAGCCGATGTATTGCTGAGTGTAACGCCACCACCACAAATGCCCGCCACCCTGGAAGCTGGCACCATTTATGGCTACTGCGTGGGCGAGCCATGGAACCAGCAAGCAGTGTTCAAGGGTATAGGGGTGCCGGTAATTACCGACTACGAAATTTGGCGTAACAACCCGGAAAAAGTATTCGGCGTAAGTAAAACCTGGGCCGACAAATACCCACAAACACACATCGCCGTTGTGAAAGCCATGATTCGTGCCGCCCAATGGCTGGATGCCAACGACAACGCCAACCGACCGGAAGCTGTGAAAATTCTGGCAAAGCCCTACTACGTAGGCGCCGATGCCGAAGTGATTGCCAACAGCATGACCGGCACCTTCGAATATGAAAAAGGCGACAAACGCGAAGTGCCAGACTTCAACACCTTCTTCCGCCACCACGCCACCTACCCCTACTACAGCGATGCCATCTGGTACCTCACGCAAATGCGCCGCTGGGGCCAGATCGCTGATGCCAAGCCAGACAGCTGGTACATGGACATCGCCAAAAAAGTATACCGCCCAGACATCTACAAACTCGCCGCAGCGGAGCTTGTAGAAGAAGGCAAGATGCAGGCATCGGATTTCCCGGCTGCCGATGAAACAGGATTTAAAGGCCCGCAAACAGGGTTCATTGATGGCGTGGTATACGACGGCCGCGAACCCAATGCCTACCTGGAGAAATTCTCCATCGGCCTGAAAGCGCGCGACACACTTTAATCGCAGG
This sequence comes from Simiduia sp. 21SJ11W-1, assembly GCF_024138675.1. NCBI lineage: Bacteria > Pseudomonadati > Pseudomonadota > Gammaproteobacteria > Cellvibrionales > Cellvibrionaceae > Simiduia > Simiduia sp. 21SJ11W-1. Next base: position 3,582,031 of record NZ_CP090959.1, read on the forward strand.
ATGTAAACACAACACTGCCCGGCTTTGCCGGGCAAGCCCCGCACAGGTTGCGGTGTTACAAGGAGCCACCTATGACAGCCACAGTGACTACAGCACACCCGCTTGCAAGAATATTCAGAGCCATTAATCAGGCACCGGCCGGCGAACCGTTTCGGCAAGCGGCATTTACCCTGGTGACCTTGTTGATGTTTTTGGTGGGCTGGCACATTGTTGCAAGTAAAATTGATACAAGCCTCGGGCAGCTGCCTGGCCCTACGCAGGTGTACACACAAATGCAAAGCCTGTGGGCCGAGCACCAGCAAGAACGCGGTAAAGAACAGGCATTCTACGAGCGGCAGCAATCGCGCAACGAGAAAAAGCTGGCCCAAGATCCAAACGCCAAAGTGAAATGGCGCGACTACCGTGGCCGCCCCACATTTGTTGATCAAATAGGTACCAGCCTGGTCACGGCTTTTGTGGGCTTTATTCTGGCATCGCTTGTGGCTGTGCCACTGGGTATCATCTGCGGGCTCTCTAGCAGGTTTTACAACTCGGTTAATCCGCTCATTCAAATTTTCAAGCCCATCTCACCACTGGCTTGGCTACCACTGGTGACCATGGTGATATCTGCCGTGTACGTTTCAGACGACCCCTTGGTTGCCAAGTCCTTTCTGGTAAGTGCTGTCACCGTGACTCTCTGTTGCCTGTGGCCCACGCTGATCAACACCACCGTTGCAGTATCAAGCGTTGATCAGGATCTGGTGAACGTGAGCAAGGTGCTGCGGCTTTCTCCCCTTGCGCACATTCGAAAGATTGTTATCCCCTCAGCTATTCCCGGTATTTTTACGGGCCTGCGCTTGTCATTGAGTGTGGGCTGGATGGTGCTGATTGCCGCGGAAATGCTGGCACAGAACCCGGGCCTTGGAAAATTTGTTTGGGATGAATTCCAAAACGGCAGCTCGCAATCTTTAGCGCGCATCATGGTGGCCGTTTTCGCCATTGGCGTTATTGGATTTGCCCTTGATCGCACCATGTTATTGCTGCAAAAAACCGTGAGCTGGGATAAATCCGCCACGCTTCGCTAATTGCCAACGCACAGGAGTTTACTATGGAAAATCGTTACCTCAGCATTGAACAGGTTGCCATGCACTTCCCCACCCCGAAGGGTGAATTCTGCGCGCTGCAAGATGTTTCGCTGCGCATCAACAAAGGCGAGTTCATCTCACTAATTGGCCACTCTGGCTGCGGAAAATCTACCGTGCTAAATATTGTGGCAGGGCTTTATCAGGCCACAAAAGGTGGCGTGATATTAGATGGCAAAGAAGTGAACGAGCCCGGCCCCGAGCGCGCCGTGGTATTTCAGAACCACAGCCTGCTACCCTGGCTCAGCGCCTATGAAAATGTGGCGCTTGCCGTGCAACAGGTTTTTCGCGGCAAGAAATCCAAGCCCGAGATGCGCGAGTGGATTGAGCACAATCTGCGTCTGGTTCACATGGAGCACGCCATGCACAAGCGCCCCCACGAAATTTCCGGCGGCATGAAGCAGCGGGTGGGCATTGCACGCGCGCTTGCCATGGAGCCAAAAGTGCTGCTGATGGACGAGCCCTTTGGTGCACTGGATGCCCTAACCCGCGCGCACTTGCAAGATTCACTCATTGAGATTCAATCTGAACTCAATAGCACCGTGATAATGATTACCCACGATGTAGACGAAGCCGTACTGCTTTCAGACCGAATTGTCATGATGACCAACGGGCCGGCCGCCACTGTGGGTGAAATTCTGGAAGTGGATTTAGCCCGCCCGCGCGATCGCATCGCACTGGCGCACGATGCCCGCTACAACCACTACCGTGCCGAAGTACTTGAATTTTTGCACCGCAGACACAGTAATCCGGCGGCCACCAATAAAAAGGCAGAGCCGAACTCCGACGCTGCCACAGCCAAGGCAGACGAGGCCAGCGCTAAGAAGAAAGCCGAGGTACGCGCAGTTGCCTGAGGCCAAGCCTATAAGTGCTGGCCTTTGGGCAAAATCCACGTCTGAAAAGTGTCATATTTTTTAGATAGGCTTGCTCACTCTTAACTTAAGTAGGCAGCCCAAACAATGGGTTTGATGCCAGTGGGTAAAATCTGGAAAGCGCATTAGAAAAACAGAGAAACAGAGAAACAGAGCGAACAAGAACCGGATAGCAAACACATAAGGAAGCCAACAGGCAGCAGTACAACACGCCGCAGATTAGCAGGAGCCAGGCCCATGAGTGATACAACACGCAAGGCACTGATTACCGGAGCCGCCAGTGGTATAGGTTTGGGGCTGGCGGCCCACCTATACGCGCAAGGCTACCGCGTGTATATGGCAGATCTAGACAGCGACGCCGCAGGCCAGGCTGCCCAACAACTGGCACTGCAACCAGGGGCGGGCGAACTGATACCTTGCGTACTGGATGTGTGCGACCCCGCCCAAGCCAGCCAACTGGCGCGCGAACTGGGTGCATTGGATGTACTGGTAAACAATGCCGGCATTCAACATGTGGCACCCCTTGAAGCCTTTCCTGCCAATACCTGGGCGCGCATTATCAACGTTTTATTGGTGGGGCCGGCCATGGTCACCCAGGCCTTTTTACCGGCCATGAAAGCAAAAAATTTCGGACGCATTGTCAACATCGGCTCAATCCACTCGCTGGTGGCCTCACCCTATAAAAGCGCCTACGTGGCCGCCAAACAAGGCCTGCTGGGCTTCAGCAAGGCTTTGGCACTGGAAACCGCCCAGCAAAATATCACCATCAACACCTTGTGCCCGGCCTATGTAAAAACCCCGCTTGTGGAAAAACAAATTGCAAGCCAGGCGCAAGCGCACAACATGAGCGAGGCCGAGGTGATAGACACCATCATGCTAAAACCCATGCCCAAGAAATCTTTCATCAGCCAGGCTGAGCTGAACGCCGCACTGGATTTTTGCATCAGCCCCCAAGGGCGCAATTTCACGGGCCAAACCCTGGTACTCGATGGCGGCTGGACCGCGCAATAAAAAGCGGTACACCTGAATACCTATTTAAAAACTGTTTTGCCGAGGCTTGCACCATGCAGACAAACTACGCCGAAATGATGTCGCAAATGGCCACTACCGCACTACACCAGTGGCAGCAGCTCACCCGGCCCTTGGGCCAGGGGCTTGCCAGCAAGGCAACCATTAACCCGCAAAAATGGGCCGACCTCCAGCTTGAGTGCTTTCGCAAACAAGCAGAACTCTGGCAGGCACTTGCAGACGCACTGCCGGAAAACAAACCCCTACCCGATGTGGTAGCACCCAAAGGCGACCCACGCTTTAGCGATACCGACTGGGCGAGCAACCCGCTGTTCAGTTTTTTGCGCCAGTCCTATCTACTTAATACCCAAATGATTGAACAGCAACTGGCCAGCATGGAATTTGAAGATGCCACCAGCGCACAGCAAATACAGTTTTATGCACGCCAATACATGAACGCCTGCTCGCCCGCCAACTTTGCCTGGAGCAACCCGGAAGTGGTGCGAGATACACTGGCGCGCCAAGGTGAAAACCTGCGCAGCGGCATGGCCAACTTGCTGGAAGACCTCGCCCAAAGCCCAGCGGCCAGCCTGCGGGTAAGCCAGGTAGATGGCACAGAGTTTTGCGTGGGTAAAAATGTTGCCAGCACCGAGGGCGCGGTGGTGTATCGCAACAAAGTTATGGAGCTCATTCAATACACGCCGCGTAGCCGCGAACACTTTGCTCGGCCTTTGTTAATCGTGCCGCCGTTTATCAACAAGTACTACATTCTGGATTTGAACGAGCGAAAATCCCTGGTGCGCTGGCTACTTGACCAAGGCTTTAGCGTGTTCATGATCTCTTGGGTAAACCCTGACGCCGAGCACAAGCAGCTTGGCTTTGCCGACTACCTTACAGACGGCGTGGTGCAGGCAGCCCGTGTGGTACAAACCATCTCAGGGGCCGATAAAATCAACGCCGCAGGCTACTGCGTAGGCGGCACGCTATTGGCCTGCGCCGAGGCGTGGCTCAGCGCGCGTGAGGATTCGCCACTGGCAAGCGTTACCCTGCTCACCACCCTGTTGGATTTTTCTGAGCCCGGTGACCTGGGCCACTATATGACACGACCTTTGCTTGATGCCTTATCAAGCGACATTCAGCAGCGGGGCTACTTTGATGGCCGGGTAATGGCCACCAGTTTTAATTTCCTGCGGGAAAACAATCTGTATTGGCCAAATTTTATTAACAATTACTTGCTGGGCAAGAAGCCGCCGGCATTCGATCTTTTGTATTGGAACAGCGATTCCACTCACATGAGTGCAGCCGTATTTGAACAATACGTTAAGGCCATGTACCTGGATAACCGCCTAACCCAGCCCAATGGCTTGATAGTGCGCGACACGCCGGTAAACCTCGGCCAAATAACCTGCCCAAGCTATGTGGTGGGCGCACAAAGTGACCACATCGTACTTTGGCAGGCGGCCTATCGCAGCGCGCAATTGCTCAGTAGCCAGTCGCATTTTATTCTGGCGGGCTCCGGCCATATTGCCGGTATTGTGAATCCGCCTGCGCAGCAAAAATACGGTTTTCACTGCCTGCCGGGCGGCGGCCACGGGCCGAATAACAATCTGGCGGCAAGCCCTGAGCAATGGCTTGAGCAAGCCGAGCAGCACGCGGGCTCCTGGTGGCCCCACTGGGCGAAGTGGCTGGCAACCCACGCAGGCACCCAAGTGCCCGCGCGCGCGCCCGGCCATGTGCACTACCCGCCACTTGCGGCAGCGCCGGGCGAGTACGTGCTAAGGCGTGTGTAGGGCAATGGCCACCTGCTCCCTTACACCTGCACCCTTGCACCCGCGCGAGCGCGCCCTGTGCTTTGCCGGTAACTTGTGGCAAACGCGGGGCCGCGTTATTCTGAAAGGCCCAAAACTCCTGCCAGGCGCCCGTTTTGATCACCGTCAAGAAGTACCCCAACCGCCGGTTATACGACACCAGCAAAAGCCAGTACGTGAACCTCGACGACATCAAGGCGATGATCAACCAGCACGTGGAGTTCCAGGTGCTGGATTCCAAAACCGGCGCCGATGTCACCAAAGGTTTGCTGCTGCAGATCATCAGCGAGCAGGAGGCCACCGATCAACAATCGCTACTCACCAATACACTGCTCAAACAACTGATCCGCTTTTACGACAGCGACCAGCAGGCCTTCGTACGCCAGTATCTAGAGCAAAGCCTTACCCACTTTCTAGAGCAGCAAGGCGCCATCGAGACGCTGATGAAGCAAATGGTAAGCGCGGGCCCCATGGGCATCTTCAACGAGATGATGGCCAAGAACATGCAATTCTGGAACCCCGGCGACAAACACAAACCCTAGCGCTGCCCCACCCTCTGCCATTTACCCTATTCGTAACAAAGTCTGATTTTTGTTATTTTTTGCTGCGCTGCAGCATAAACCCGTTGACGCATGGGAAATGCCTGACTATGCTTTGAAAACATCATGCTGCAGCGCAGCAAAAACACAAGGAGCTAGACCATGTTTGAGCAAATCACCGAGCAGTTTCAGTCCGCCCTTAAGCCTGCCAACAGCCTGCTGGCGGTAAACATTCAAACCTTTGAAAAACTCACCCAGCACAATACGGCGCTGGTCACCGGCATGGTGAACGACACCATGACCTTCACCAAAAGCCTGACCGACAAAAAAGACTTAAACGGCTTTCTGGAAGCGCAGAAAGGCTTCATGGAAGACATGCAAGAAAAGCTCACCAGCGCCACCAAAGAGACCTACAGCATTGTCTCAGAGGCACAGGAACAAGCCGCTGAAATGGTGAAAGAGGCCTGGAGCTCTGCCACGCCAGCCGCCAAACCCGCGGGTAAAACAGCCAAGGCAGCCTAAGCCCCAGGCCACCACAGGCAAGTGCACAGCACTTGCCTGCATCCTTTGCAGATGCCTGCTGCAATGCAGCAACAGGAGCGACTGTGCGCTATCAAACTTTCGAGACCTATACCCGCAGCATGCGCGTCTGGCACGAGTGGTTTAACCTGGGCCAGCACTTGAACGACCTGAATCCGCTCGCCGCCACGCCGTTTTTCCGGGCGCAAAACGCCGTGCTTGAAATGGGCCTGCGTCTTACCCAGCACTATGAAAAGCAGGAGTTTGGCATTCGCGAAGTGGAGATCAACGGCGAGGTGGTGAATGTTTACGAGCGGGTGGTGTACGACAAACCCTTTTGTAACCTCATCCATTTCAAGCGCCGCGCCCACAACGACACAGAAAAAGTACTCTTGATTGCCCCCCTCTCAGGCCATCACGCAACGCTTGCCAAGGGCACCGTTGAAGCCTTGCTGCCCGACCACGAAGTGTTTATTACCGACTGGCTAGACGCCCGTGAAGTGCCTTTGCACGAAGGCGATTTCAGCTTCGATACCTACGTAGATTACCTCATAGAATTCATAGAACACCTAGGCGAAAACACCCACGTGTTGGCCATTTGCCAGCCCACAGTGCAGGCGCTAATAGCCACCGCCGTGCTCGCCGAGCGCAAAAGCCCTGCCACACCAAAGTCGCTTACGCTCATGGCAGGCCCGTTGGATAACACCAAGAACCCCACCCGCGTAAACAGCTATGCCGAAGAGCACCCCATGGAGTGGTTTCGCAACTTTGCGATTATGACGGTGCCCAAGGGCTACCCGGGTGAAGGCCGGCAGGTATACCCGGGCTTTCTGCAACTGGGCGGATTCCTCTCTATGAATCTCGATACCCACACCCGCAAGTTGTTTAACTTCTTCCAGAATTTGATCAGCGGTGAAGAAGAAGACGCCGATCGCTTTCGCGCCTTTTACGATGAATACATGGCAGTACTGGATATACCCGCCGAGTTTTATTTGGAAACCATCGAGCGGGTGTTTAAAAATAATGAAATCGCCAATAACACCATCACCCACCACGGCAAAAAAGTGGACTTTCTGGCCATAGACAACACCGCCCTGCTCACCGTTGAAGGCGCCATGGATGACATTTGCGGCATAGGGCAAACCGAAGCCGCGCAGGATATCTGCAAAAACATTCCAAAGAATATGCGCAAACACCACCTGCAAGAAGGTGCCGGCCACTACGGGATATTTAGCGGTTCGAAGTTTCGTAAACACATACGGCCACTCATCACCGACTTCATTAATCGTTACAGGTGAAACAAACAGTGTATAACATCGCCACTTATCTTGCCTAAAATCCTCTGTTAGACTGCGCGATTCATCAACCACATACATGGATGTGACCTTATGACTCGCGCGCTGGCCTTCATTATTCTCACGCTGGCAATTAGCAACAACCTGGCAGCAGACATTCTTACAGACGCCAAGGCTGTTGAGAGAATGGCCCCTAGATATCCACTAAAAGAACTCCAAAGCAACCGCGAAGGCTGGGCTGTTATTAGCTACGTTATCGACAAAGATGGCAGCGTTATAGACCCAAAAATTGATGATTCAACCGGCGTAAGCAGCTTTGAGAAAGCCGCCCTTAAAGTGGTAAAAAAGTGGAAGTATGAACCCGCAACCCTGAACGGAGAACCCGTTCAACAATGTAGAACACGTGCAAAAATAACTTTTGCCATCAGAGGGAATACAGCCACTGCCACACCCAAGTTCGTAAGGAATTTTAAGAAAATTGTCGCTTTCATAGACGCCAATGAACTTACCGAAGCCGAAACACACCTCAACGACCTACGTGAACTGTCGAGCTGGAACCTCTATGAGGATGCATGGTACTGGTATCTAAAATCCCACCTCGATCGGAAAAAAGGCGACTATCAATCCACCTACAGCTCACTAAAACGGGCTGTCGCCTATGAGGGCAACTACCTTCCCGACAATGAATACCTTAGCTCGCTTGAAACGTTGTTCTTGCTTGACGTGCATTACCAGCACTATGCAGAAGCACTACGTACCTATGAACAGATTAAAGCCCTAAGCGACGAGATAGATCCAAAAACTCAAAAAACGGCTGAAACCATACAGGCTCAACTGGATAGCCACCTAACTCTGAAAATGGATATTCAGTTAGACACAAACGGGCAGTGGCATTTTGAATTACCTAGGCGCCGCTTTTCTATTGGCAGTGGTATAGAGTCATTAGATTCTTTTGAGGCTCGCTGTGATGCTAAACGGCAGATTGTTTCGATTGAGAAGAAGCAAGTGTGGAGCGTCCCCAGTTCTTGGGGGCGCTGCACGCTTTATCTTGAAGGCGAAGCTGGAAAGTCAGTGGAGTTATTATTAGTGCCCAACCCAAGCTCTACTGATAGCGCATCCTTATAAACTATTCCTTGAGCTTAATAGGCGCGTTGGCGACTGCCAGCCGGTCTCGGCTTTTGCAGCGCCAACAGCATGCCAAACAACCTTAGCTCATGTACTGGCCGCCGTTTACCGACAAGGTAGTACCGGTAATAAAGTCGGCATCGTCGGCCACTAAAAAATTCACGCAGCGCGATACATCCTCGGGCTTGGCCAATCGGCCCACGGGAATTTTGTCGATTATTTTTTGCAACACTTCCGGGGCAATGGCGCGCACCATGTCGGTATCCACATAACCGGGCGCCACGGAATTTACCGTAATGCCGTAACGCGCACTTTCTTTCGCCAAGGATTTGGTAAAGCCACACATGCCCGCTTTGGCGGCGGCATAGTTGGTTTGCCCGAACTGGCCTTCCAGGCCGTTGATAGAGCTGATATTCACGATGCGCCCGAATTTTCGCTCACGCATGCCCGCAATCACCGCATGGCAAGTGTAAAAGCACGACGACAAATTGGTTTCAATCACATCGCTCCAGTTTTGTGGCGACATCTTGTGCAGCACCCCATCGCGGGTAATGCCAGCATTGTTAACCAGCACTTCAATGGGGCCTAGATCTGCTTCAATGGTGCGAATAGAGTTTTCAGTGGCTTTAAAGTCCGATGCATCGAATTTGAACACCGGTATGCCGGTACGTGCTGAGAACTCATCAGCCACTTCCTGATTGCGCTGATAACTTGCCAGCACGCGGTAGCCCTGTTCCTGCAACCCGATACTGATAGCCTCGCCAATACCCCGTGTACCTCCGGTTACAAACGCCAAGCGATTTGTAGTAGGTGCTTTTGCGATCATGGTCACTCCTTTGCGTTAAACGCGTTCGAGAATGTGAGTAAAGGCAGAGCCTGCGGCGCCACCCAGGTTTTGCGCCATTGCCACCCGGGCATTGGCCACTTGTAACAACCCAGCCTGATCGGTGAGCTGCAAAAAACACTCGGCAATCTGGTACACGCCGGTGGCACCCACTGGGTGACCGCGCGCCTTTAAGCCGCCAAAGGTGGTAATGGGTAATGCCCCATCCATGTCAAAGCTGCCTGCCAGCGCCGCCTCTGTCGCTTTACCTCTATCGGCAAAGCCCGCCGCTTCAAGGCTCAGGGCCGTCATTACTGTGTAGGCATCGTGGGGTTCAAAAAGATCGATATCGGCCGGGGTTTTTCCCGCTTGGCGGTAGGCTGCGAGCGCTGAATCTGCCGCTGCCTGCAAGGCTAAAGGGTTGTCTCTTTCGGCGAGTGCCAGGGCATCGCTGGCACAACCGGAGCCTGTTATTTTTACCATCGGCAAGCCACGCGCCCGGGCGGCGTGGGCAGTTGCGCGATTGCCCAAGAGTACCGCCGCGGCACCATCGCAAATGGGTGGCGCATCATACAGGCCGATGGGCTCGGCCAGCTCGCGCGCCGCTAAGTAGTCGGCGTGGGTAATGGACTTTTTTAACATCGCACAATCGTTATGCAAGCCATTGCGGTGCGCGTTAACGGCGAAGGGCGCGAAGGCTGCACGCTCTAGGTGATAACGCGCCATGTACTGGCGCATTATTTTTGCGTTTAAGGTAATGAAGGTTTCGCCCGCGCCGCCTTCAGTGGCCCAGTGTGACGCGCAAGCAAGCGCGCGGCTAACGGTGTTGCGATCTACACCACTCATTTTTTCAACGCCGGCCACCACTACGCGCGCGTGGGCGCCCGAGGCCACGGCCAAAAATCCTGCGCGAATAGCCGCCGCACCCGAGCCACAGGCGGCCTCAACAGTTAGCGCCTCTACACCCTGGAGCCCGGATTTTTGCGCAACCAAAGGCGCCAACAATTGTTGATTAGACAAAAGGCCCGAGAGCATATTGCCCAGGTACAAGGCGCTCACATCGGCCGGATCTACATTGGCTGAATCAAACAGCGGGACGATTGCGCGCGCCGCCAGGTCGGCTACATCCAGGGGCGTGGCTTTTACTGCCGGCTCGCGCGCAACTGCAACTAGGTACACCTCTTCCATCGTGTTCACCTCTGTGAAAATCACTCGGTTTGGGCCTGTTCCCAAATCGGAGGTGCAAAGTCTGCGCCATAAATATGAACAAACCTTGACAGACGGAATAAATCAGCGGGGAATTAAAGAATCGGGGCAATGATTAGTGCTTGAGTACCAGGCTTGTCGCCTGGTTCAACAAAAAAACCTTAGCTACAAAAACGCCTACGCACCATAAGCACGCAGCAGGCAGTTAAATGATGCATTGTGTAGCATCATTTAACTGCGCGGTGAAATTCACTCAGCGCCGTTGCGGGCCAGCAGCGCTGTTTCTATAGCGGTGATTATGGCTGCTGAATCAGGGGTAATCTTGCTTGGAAAATACTGCACCTGTTGCCCGTCGGCAGACAAAAGATACTTGTTAAAATTCCACGCGGGCGGCTGGGTTTGCTTGGCCAGCGCATTGAAAGTGACGTTGGCGTGCGGGCCTTTGACGTGGGTGGGTGCAAGCATGGTAAAGGTGACACCAAAATTTACAAAACAGATGTCTGCGGACTTTTCTTCATCGGCCGCTTCCTGGTTGAAGTCGTTACTGGCAAAGCCCACTACGGCCAAGCCCTCTGTGTGGTAGCGCTGATGCAATGCCTCAAGGGCGCGAAACTGTTTGGTGTAGCCGCAGTGGCTGGCGGTATTTACCAGCAGCAAAACCTTACCGGCAAACAGCTCACATAAATTTACCTCGTGAGTTGCATGCAGTGCCCGGTAGGGTTGATTTAGAAATGCAGGGCAACGGCTGCTTGCCAAGGCTGCTTTAGTGGCCATTGCGGAGGCCGAGTGAGCGCCGGGTTCAGCCCCTATGGTTTCAGCCGCAAATGCGCAGGCTGCCAGTACACTTAAGCCCAAGCAACGCAACAAATTAATAACGCTTTTCATTATTCGGAACTCCCATCGAGTGCTACTGCATTGCGGCCGCTGTCTTTGGCGCGATAAAGGGCGTTATCTGCGCGATTGATCAGCTGGCTAAAATCGCTGTCGGCTTTGCGGTATTGGGCCACCCCCACGCTTACGGTGACCGAGAGGTTGTCAGTAACCTGGCGCAGGTCGATATCGGCCACGGCTTTGCACACCCGCTCGGCCACATCGGCGGCGGCCGTTAAATTCGCACTGGGCAGGGTAATGAGGAATTCCTCGCCACCGGTACGCCCTAGCACGTCGTGCTTGCGCAAACACTCACTGGCCGCTTGCGCAATTTTTTGCAGCACCCTGTCGCCCACTTCGTGGCCGTAGGTATCGTTAATGCGTTTGAAGTAATCAACATCAAACACCAACAGGCTAAAGGGTTCACCGGCCAGGCGGCACTCGCTGAGGGCATCTTTGCCGCTCTGGTAAATACTGCGCCGATTGGGCAAACCCGTGAGTTCGTCGGTCATGGCCAGGTAGCGCAATCTGTGGGAGCGCTGCCACTGGCGTATTGCCAGCAGCACTGCGCCAGATAACAAGAGTAAACCGAGCACCGCCAACATGCCCTGCCAACGCTTGCGCTCCTCTAGCACCTTCAGCCGCGCCTGGCGCACCTCGCGCTCGAATTTCAACGCGCGATTTTCGGCGTCTTTGCGCTCTGCATCAAATTCAATGCGCATGCGCGTACTGGTTTGATCACGCAATTTCTCTTGCAGTAACTCCTGGGTTTGCTGGTAGGCCGAAAGCGCAACAAAGGCTGCCTGCCATTGGCCGGTTTGGCCCAGCGCCTCGGCTTTCAGTTTTTGCATCCACGCGAGGTAGCGGTATTGATCTTGTTCGCGCAATCCCGGCTCCGCTTCGGCCAGCAGGGTTACTGCGCGGGCATGGTCATTTGTGGCAACCAACTGATTCGCCTTGAACAAATTCCAGAGCGCCGTGTTGAGTGGATCCAGCTCTGAATCGAGCAGGGGCTCTGCGCGATCGAGGGCATCGGTGGCGGTAGTGATATCCCCTGCGCGCAGCCGGTTATCGGCTATCGCAATGAGCGTACCCAACTGCGCGCGGGGAACATCTCGCGCCTCTTCAGCAGCCAGCATGGTTTGGTAAATGTCATAGGCGGCATCGTACTCGGCCAGATCGTCATAGGTGAGCGCCAACAAGAAACGTGCGGCATCGGCGCTTTCTATGTCGCTGCGCTGCTGGTAGATGCCAATCACTTCCAACAACAATTCTTTGGCGCGCTCGAAGTCGCCCATGCGCCGGTAGGTGTTGGCCACCATCGACAGCGTGTAGGCCGTCCAGTAGCGATTGCCCAGCAGGTGGTAGAGTTGGTGGGCCACCTGCAAGTCGGCCAGCGCCTGGGCCAGATCGCCCTGCAGCGCCAACAGCTCACCGCGCGCACTTAAGGCATCGGCAATCAGGCGACGATCCTCTATGGCTTCTGCCAGCGCCAGCGCGCCGTTGTAATCACTGAGGGCCGCTTTATAGTTGCCACCCATCTCATTAAACCAGCCCCGGCACAACTGATAATCTGCCTGGCCCAAGGTGTCGGCATTGGCCCGGGCCTCGGTCAGCCAGCCACTGGCATTGGCGCGTGCGGCCTGAATTTGCTCGGCGGTATCATCGGGTTGCATCCAGCAGCCCAATCGCTGGTAGCGCTCTTGCTGACTTGGGTCATTGGGATCCAGACGTGCACCCAGCGCCTTATAGGCGTTGCGGTAATCCTGAAAGCTGCCAATCAGCTCTGATTCTTCCAGCTGCTGAAAGGCCGCCTCTACCGATAGCGAATCATCGGCAACCACGCCGCCGCTCGCGGCGAGTAAAAGTGCGAATCCCATCGCGGGCCAGCGGCCGAATGTCCTTGGCCGGGCTGTGGGGCGCTCAGTCATGGCGTCTCAGTATTGGTTGAAAGGCTTGTTGAGTATAAGGCAATTGGCACACAACGAAAGGGCGCGCCGCCCATAAAAAAAGCCCCGCGTGTGCGGGGCTTTTGGCAACCGATCAGACCTTACACCCTAAGACCTGCCCGGTAGGCTTTATTGCGCGGTGCAATTATTCGATGGCCAGCTGGCTGCCCGACTTGTCGTTGGGCAACAGCCACATGTAGCGGCCTTCACCGGCAATGCGCTCGATCTGAACACGCGAGCGTGCCTGAACGGGAACAGAGGCTGCATCCACCACAATTTCATCGGCCAGATCAATACTTCCGTATTGCACATCCACACTGCTGCTATCGGTTTGGCTATAGGATTCCAACCAGTAGTTGAAGGTGGTATCACCCGGCTCCAGGAAGCCGTATTGGCCATACAAATCTACCGTATGGATAGCGCTGCTGTCGTTGTAATCGTTCGCTACCAGGTATTCCAACAGGAATGAACCGGTGTTGAGGTTTTGCAACGCCGTCACCATTTGGCCACTTGGGTCGGCCGCGCCGGTGAGCCAGCCTTGGTCGTAGCTGTAGAGAATGTAGTCATCGATGCCGTCTTCGTTGGTATCAATGTACATGGCAGTCCACAGTTGCGACAGGTTGTTCCAGGGCGCTTCGGTGGCCAGGCCAAACTGCAGCACCGGGTAACCGAAGTCTGCCACGCGATAACCCAAGGCCTTGATGGCGTTAGAGGTGCCATCGAGGAACAGGCCGTCTTCACCTGCCAGAGTGAAGCCTTCCGCAATGCCCATGCCCTGCCCTTGGTTGTGCAGTGTCATGTTGCCATTGCGATCGGCACGGCTGCGGATGCGCGAGGCCGGGTCAACCACGGCCAGGTAGCCCACGGTTAACTTGTCTTCGCCGTCATCAAACACCAACCAGCCGTCTACTTCTGTTTGGCTGTAGAAAGCATCATCAGCCGGCAGCTCGGAGGCATCCACTGCCAAAGTGACCAACACCGGGCGCTTGCTGTTGCTGCCCATGTGGACGCGGCTTGGGAACTTGAGCGATACACCGGGAATGGCACGGTTCGGCACGTGGGTAACGTTGAAGGTGCGGGCAGAGCCAGACAAGTTGTTCAAGGTTACACGCTCGTGCACACGCACATCGCGATCTTCGTTAATGCGACCAAAACTGATGGCGCCGGGCATGGCCAGCGAGCTCAGCTGTGCAGCAGTAGCCACGTTGATCACGCCGGTACCCTGCAGCGTTAGCGGGTATGGCGTATTCGAGCCTGGGCCTGCGGCATTGGCCGGGTGCGAGCTGTTTTGCAGCATGGCTTTAATGGCATCAGGCTCAAGCTGTGGGAAGCGCTCAAGCAACACTGCCGCTGCACCGGCCACGTGAGGCGTTGCCATAGAAGTACCGCTCAGGCTAACCGCACCGTCACCAGACTGGGTAGCTGCCGATGAAATGCCCACACCGGGTGCGGCCAGATCGGGCTTGAAGTCCGAGCCACCGTTGTTCGGCCCGCGTGAGCTGAAGGCCGCCAGGGTGTCGTCGTTATCGGGGAAGGGTACATAGTTGTTGGCATCCAGTACGCCCACTGCCATGTCGCCACCGGCAATAGCGTTGTAGATACCGGTGCCGTCGGCCAGCGAAATCATCGCGGCGTGCAGCTCAACCGGTGAACCGCCCATCACAATGGGCGCGCCAGCGACGTTGTTAAACACGATGGCGCCAGTGGCACCGGCGGCCATTGCATTTTGCAGTTTGGTGGTAAATGCACAGGCACCGCGCTGCAGGAAGGCCACCTTGCCGGTCATGTCGTTGGCCAGCGGCGTACAGGCATTGAGCGGGCTTGCAATTTCAAGTGGGCCGCTGATGGGGCTGCCATCTTCAAGCGCGGGCGAAATACCCGAGTAGGCGGCGTTGTAATCGCCACCTACCAGATCGCTTTCAATTTTTACCGCAAACTCGTTGGCACCACCGGCAAGGGTTGCCGCAACCGCGATGGTTTTCTTGCCAGCGGCAGGCGCACCGTGCACGTAGGGCACACCGTTGCCGGAGTTACCGGCGGCCACCACCACAACCACGCCCATGTTGGCGGCGTTATCGGCAGCAACAGAGGATGGGTCATCGGGGCTGCCGAAATCGGAACCCAGGCTCATGTTGATCACATCGGCGCGATCATCCACGCTGCCATCGCCATTGGGGTCGAGCGCGTATTCAATGGCATCTACGGTGAGCGCGGTGGAGCCGGCTACATCACCGAATACTTTTAACGCCCAGATCTCGGCATCTTTCGCAACGCCTGCACCTACTTTGCCGTCTACACCGCTACCGGCAGCGGAGCCCGCAACGTGGGTGCCGTGGCCGTTGTAATCCATCGGGTCTGGATCGGGCTGGGGAATCTGTTGCTCGGGAGTGCCACCGGCATTGTAGTCAGCACCGGCGAAATCGTAACCGCGCGTCACTTTTGCGGTGGGGAATGTGCCCGGCTCAACCACGGATGGATCGTTGCCATCGTAATTGCCATCGCCGCCGAAGTTTTGGTGCAGGTAATCTACACCGGTATCAATCACGGCGATCTTCTTGCCCGCGCCTGAATAGCCCATGGCCCAGGCGTCAGTGCCGCCTACCCAAGGCACAGAAACACTGTTCATCAATTTGTGATGCGGCACGCGCATTACGCGCTTCACGCCCACTAAAGATTGGATCGCGGCAAGATCGCGGCGCTCAACAATCCACTTGCTGCCGTTCACACCCGCGGTAAAACTTTTCACCTCGGTGGCGCCAAGCTTTTGCATTTTTGCGCGCAGTGCGGCTTGTTCGGCTTTGATTTTTTTGGCGTGCGCCTGCTGTCGATCACGGGTGGGCTCGGCCTCTGTGGTTTGCAGCTCGTTAACTACAAAACCTGCCACCGACGGGCTCTCTAACTCTACAA
Source organism: Simiduia sp. 21SJ11W-1 (assembly GCF_024138675.1). Taxonomy (NCBI): domain Bacteria; kingdom Pseudomonadati; phylum Pseudomonadota; class Gammaproteobacteria; order Cellvibrionales; family Cellvibrionaceae; genus Simiduia; species Simiduia sp. 21SJ11W-1. Next base: position 3,598,073 of record NZ_CP090959.1, read on the forward strand.
AAATTTCAATGCGGTTTTTACCGTTGGCGAAGGGCGCTTTGTTGATATCAAGCGACTGGCGTTCAAGGGACAGTTTTGCAGGGTCTATAGCCTGGGCACCGGCCAAGGCTGCAACCGAGCAAGACAGGCACAAGGCCACTGACTTGCCAAGCAGATTAAGGGGCGTTTTTTTCATAAAGCCAACTCCATGGACTGTGATAGTGCGTTTTCACCGGGATCACCGGCCAACGCGAATTGGAAGATTGCCGCGCGTGCATCGCACCAAGGCGAAGGCGTGACATCTACTGGGCTGCCAATTCTTATAACTTTTTGAAACAACCCAGAAGCTCTGAAAAACCCGAACGGAATGGTATTTAGAGGGGCAAACAAAGCCTGCAAATAGAACGACAAAGGCGCCTGAATCCACAAGCAAAAATGACCTGGTGGCGCGCTAAACAGCGTTTGGTACTAGCGCAAAATGCAAATTAAAACTTTAGCACCAAGCATGACTCTTAAGTCACCTAATACCTGCCCCACACAAGGCTAGCAGCGCTGACCGCACTTGCCGCCCATCCGCTGGAACCGTCGTACTGCTTGATGGGCCTTTGCTAGGCAGCAGCTTGCGGGGCACACTATAATGCGCGCCCTCACCGTACTGCATGGAACGCACGATGAACGGCACAGCACTGAACGCACCGAGCTTTCGCCCCACTCCCCAAAATTCGCGCTTTATTCTTTTTTCTGCCCGCACCAACGGCGCTTGCGGGCGCGCGGTGTTTATTGATGCCACCCGCTTGCCGCAGTTTCTACTGGCGGTGGATTTGCGCAGCCACCAGGGCCACAGCCTAGTGCAGGGCATAGAGCAATTGCGCGCCACTGCGGCGGGCCTTCGCGCTCACCAAAATATTGCCAATGCCGCCCAACACATGAGCACCATTGCCGGTTTTGAGGTGTACTACACCCTCCGCCAGCAAGGCGGCGAAAATGGCCCCGGGGTGTACATTACGCAAATTAAATCTGCCCAGCTGCAAGCCACACAACCCGGGCAATTTAGGCTTGAAGGCAGCCAGCTGCGCCCCGATCACGCGGCCTTTAATCGCTGTGAACAAGCCTGCATAGTGAGTGCCAGCCACCTCAACGCGGCAGTAGAAAAAGCGCGTAAACTTGCCCAACCCCTGGCCGCGGTTGCCAACGCACCCAGCGCACTCTTTTTTATTCCAACGCCATTGGAAAACCTTGAAGGCCAATGGTTAACACCGCAACAAAAAACCACCGGGCGCGACGCTCTGTGCGCGCAACTTGCCCAAGCGCTGGAAGATGCCCAATCAGCAGATCGCGCGCACACTTACGTGCACGTAGCCAATCACGCAGACACCTGGTTACAGCAGGCGCTGGCGCAGGTTACCGGCCCGCTGAACAAACTCACCCTGGCCTTTGTAGACCCAAGCCCACGGGCCGGTTACACCATACAAAAGTTAAAATCCCTGGGCGCCAAGCTCAGCCAAGAGGCCATTACCGTAAGCACAGACCAAGCCGAGATGACACTCGCGCGGCTGCGCGCAAAACTGGCTAAAACCATCGGGGAGTTGCGCCGGGCCCAGCCTGCGCGCGCAGTGCAATCGGTGGGTGCACACCAGGCCAGCAAAACCTTTCTGGCGGCAGCCCAGCAAGCCAATTTGTTGAGCCGCTGGACACGCTAGCGGCGCAATCATCACAAATGCTTCTGAATTCAGCAAAATAACGCATTTTTCATCGCACAGCCCAGCCTCTATGCTTAGCCCAGTTATTCACTGGGAGAAAAACATGCAAACCTGCGGCGAGTTATTGGCAAAGTATTTAGAGGCCTACGGCATAGAGGTGGCCTTCGGTATTCCTGGCACCCACACCATCGAGCTCTACCGGGGCCTGCCGCAAACCGCCATCCGCCACGTGACACCCCGCCACGAACAGGGCGCGGGTTTTATGGCCGATGGCTACGCCCGCGTCACCGGCAAGCCGGCTGCATGCATTACCGTTTCCGGCCCCGGCGCGCTCAACATCAGCGGCGCCATGGGCCAGGCCCTGCAAGACTCCCAGCCAATGCTTGTGATTTCCGCCGACAACAACACCTGGGAGCGCGGCCTGGGCGAGGGCCGGCTGCACGAAACCCGCAACCTGCAAGCGGCCATGGCCGAGTGCGCTCGCTGGGCCCACACCCTTACCCGGCCTGAGGATTTGCCCAAAGTCATGGCGCGCACCTTCGCCATTTTTGCAAGCGAAAGGCCAGGGCCTGTGCACCTCACCTTGCCTCTCGATGTGATTACCGCACCGGCCGGCCATGTGCCGCTAGAGCTGTGGCCGCGGCCCGCGCGCCCGGCGCCCGCCCCATCAACCCTAAGCCAGGCCGCCCATTTGCTGAATAATGCCAAGCGCCCGTTGCTTGCCCTTGGCGGTGGCTGCGCCGATGCCCAGCCCGAAGTACTGGCATTGGTAGACGCCCTGCAGGCGCCCGTAAGCCTGACCCACAACGCCAAGGGCCTGCTGCCGCCAGACCACCCGCTGCTGCTGGGTTCAAACCCCTCGTTTGCCTCAATTCGCCACGAGTTCGAGCAGGCCGACGTGGTACTGGCCATTGGCACAGAGCTTTCAGAAACCGATTACGATTTCTTTTTTAAAGGGGATTTTCACATTCCCGGCACATTGATTCGGGTAGACATAGATACCGCCCAACTCACCCGCAACTGCCGCCCGCACTTGGCTATTCAATCAGACAGCGGCGCCTTTATGGCGGGGCTGACACCCGCGCTTGGCGCCCGGCAGGCGGTCGATAGCCTTGCCCGCGTAAAAGCTGCGAAAGAAAAACATCAAGCCGAACAACACCCGGGCTACCAGGCATTTCTGGATTGCCTGCTAAGCACCCTGCCTGAGGCCATTGTGATGGGTGATTCCACCCAGCCTGCCTACTACGCCGCCAACCAGTTCGACGCCCTGCGCCCGCGCAGCTTTGGCTCGGCCGCCACCGGCTACGGCACCCTCGGTTGGGCCCTGCCGGCGGCCTTTGGCGCGCGCCTGGGGGCGCCCGAGCGGCCGGTGATTGGCCTGTTGGGCGACGGCGGCGTGCAGTTTTCGCTCAATGAACTGGCCACCGCCGTTGAAGCACAAATTCCGGTGGCACTCATTATTTGGCACAACAGCTGTTACGAAATGATTGCCATGAACTTCCGCGATGCCGGCATGGCGCCCATGGCCTGCGACATCTATTCGCCGGACTTTTTGAAAGTGGCCGAGGGCTACGGCTGCAAATCCCGCCGGGCCACAAACCTTGCAGAGCTTGCCGAGGCCCTGCGCGAGGCGCAAACCGCCACAGTACCCACGGTCATTGAAGTGCAAGAAAGCGACTTCATCGCGCACGCGCAATAACAAGAGGTTACTGGCCCCTAGCCAATGGGCCGCTATAATGGCGGCCCCAGCGCGACGGACTCCCCAATGACCAGCACAACCCCACTTTCGGATGCCTACCTACAACGCTTTGGCGGTATCGCGCGGCTATATGGCCGGGCGGCACTCGATCAACTGCACAGCGCCCACTTCATGGTGATAGGCATTGGCGGCGTGGGTTCTTGGGCGGCGGAAGCGCTGGCGCGCACCGGGGTGGGCACCATTACCTTGGTGGATTTGGATGAGGTGTGCGTCACCAACAGCAACCGCCAGTTGCATACGCTCGCCAGCACCATTGGCCAGCCCAAAACCGCGGTGATTGCCGAGCGGCTCTACGGCATTAACCCGGAAATGTGTGTGCATTGCGTGGAAGATTTTGTAGAGCCTGAAAACGTGGCGGCCATTATTGGTAAACAATGCGATGTGGTGCTTGATTGCATAGATTCGGCGTTCGTGAAATCGGCCATTATCGGACATTGCAAACGCCAGAAAACACCGGTGATTACCGTGGGCTCATCGGGCGGTAAAACCGACCCGCGCCAGATTACATCCCTCGATTTGGCCAAAACCACCAACGACCCGCTGCTGGCCAAAACCCGCAACAATTTGCGCAGGCATTACAACTTCAGCCGCAACGCCAAGCGCAACTTCTCCATTGAAGCCATTTACTCAACCGAGCAGCTAAAGTTTCCCGATGCCGAAGGCGGTGTGTGTGAAAACAAATCGGCACTGGGCGCCGAGGTAAAACTGGATTGCGGCGGCGGGCTGGGCGCGGCCACCATGGTGACCGCAAGCTTTGGCATGATTGCCGCAAGCCGCGGCATTGAGCGTTTTTTACGGACGCAAAATGCGCCAAAAAATTAAGCGTGCACCAGCCATTCGCGCACGCGGGTAACCAAGGCGTTAAAACCGTTACTGCGCGAAGGCGAGAGGTGTTTTTCCAACCCTTCTGCGGCCAGCAACCCCGGAAGATCGAGTGCGGCAATGTGGGTGCGGCTTTGGCCGTTAATGTGCACCAGCAGCAATACCGCCAAGCCCTTCACAATGCGCGATTCGCCATCAACGGCAAACCAGTGGCGCCCATCGGCCTCGGCATGGGCCAACCACAAGGCGGTTTCACAACCGCGCACACGCTGTTGGTCGCACCTGAGCCAGGGTTTAACCTGAACGCGGTTGCCCCAGGCCATGAGCATTTTGTATTTTGCTGCCCACCCTTGCACGCGGCTTAGCTCGGCGGGATCCAGCGCGCTGAAGTCGTCCAGCGGGGCTTGAAAAGACATGCATTAACCCCATGCTTTAAACCAAAGTGTCATTGTGTGCGTAAGTCTACCTTATTCTCGCGGGTAGCTACGGCAGGCACTCAACATTCAACCCAGGTAACTCACATGCGCGATACGCCAACGGGCTATAGCTCACTGTCAAAACTCTTGCATTGGAGCTCTGCGCTGCTCGTGCTCGGCCTGTTTGGCCTGGGCCTTTGGATGGTCACGCTCGATTACTACAGCAACTGGTACAACCGAGGCCCGGCGTTGCACATAAGCCTTGGCCTGCTGTTAATGGTGCTGACGTTGGTGCGCCTTCTGTGGCGTGCCCGCAATCGTGCGCCCGAACCACTGCCCACGCACACGGCCTGGATGATCCGCGCGGCAACCTGGGTGAAACGCGCATTGTATATGTTGCTGCTGGCCATTTTAATCAGCGGCTATTTCATCACCACAGCCGAAGGCCAACCGGCACGGTTTTTCGACTGGCCCTTACTGCCCAGCCTATTTGAGCTTGACGGGCGCACGGTAGATGCCGCGGGCCTGCTACACCTGTGGGGCGCCTGGGCTTTGATTGTTGTAGTGGCAGGCCATGCCGGGGCGGCCATTTTTCATCATCTGTATCACAAAGATGCCACCTTAAAACGCATGCTACCCTTTACTGCGCTAGACTCACGCGCAAGCCAAAAGGCTCACAAGGCCTCAGCCAAAGATGATTCAACATCGCTTTAAACACTCACTCACGAGGAGAACGCCATGAATCTGGCAACTGCAACCCGTTCGTTTATTACCAAATCATTGGCCGGTACGGCATTGGTTATTGCCGCGGCTGGCACCCAAGCGGCAGATTACGTTATTGATAACAAAGGCGCACACGCCAGCATTAACTTTGCCATTCAGCACCTGGGCTACAGCTGGCTTACCGGGCGCTTCAATACCTTTGAAGGCAGCTTCAGCTACGACGCCGAAAAACCTGCTGCAAGCACCGTTAACGTCACCATCGACACCACCAGCGTAGATTCCAACCACGCCGAGCGCGACAAGCATTTGCGCGGTGAAGATTTCCTCAATACCGGCAAGCACCCGAAGGCGACCTTTACCAGCACGGCCGTCAACAATGTGGCAGACGGCGGCTTTGATTTGGTGGGCAACCTCACCCTCAATGGCGTAACCAAGCCCGTCACCATCAAAGTGAGCAAGGTGGGTGAAGGTAAAGATCCGTGGGGCGGTTACCGCGCAGGTTTTTCTGGCGAAACCAAATTGAACCTGAAAGATTTCAATATCAATTACAACCTGGGGCCCGCCTCCGAAAGCGTAAAGCTGTGGCTGAACGTTGAAGGCATTCGTAAAAAATAACGCCTAACGCACAATGTTTGCACCGGGCAACCGGTGCAAACATTTCACACTTTTAACGCGTTTTTATTTTCTAGCGCAAAGCTTTTTCCCTTCACGCATTACCTGAAATTTTAACGTTCAAGTGCAGTACCCCACAGTGTTTTGGCCGCGCGCCCAGTGTGCGCATTGAGCTCTGCCATGCTTTCATTTCGCAGGCCCGCCACGCAGCTTGCAATTTCAATTAACTGACTGGGCGTATTGGCCAGGCCCTGACGGCCGGCAATTGGCATAGCAGGTGCGTCGGTTTCCAAAACAAAACTGCCGGCCGGCAAGGCCGCCAGGGTTGTGCGGGTTTTTTGCGCGCGCTCATAGGTCACCACACCGCCAATGCCCAGCAACCAACCCTTGCTCAGGTATTGCTCTGCCAGTGACACACTGCCTGCAAAGCCGTGAATCACACCGCGCACGGCCGGAAATTTTTTCAGGGTTTGCAGCACTTCATTGTGCGCTTTATGGGCGTGCAAGATGGCGGGTTTACCCAGCGCTTGCGCCACTTCCAGCTGCGCTTCAAGCCAGGGAATTTGCAGCGCCACGGGTGTGGCCAAAGTGCCATCCAGGCCGCACTCACCCACGGCAATGGGTGGGCATTGCGGGTTGTTTTCAAACGTCTCATGCAATTGGCGCTGCAAGTGCTCCGGGCTTAAGCCCGGGCATTTTTCCAGCCACCAGGGGTGCAAGCCCGCCGCCCAATAAGCACCCGTAAGGCGTGCTGCCTGCGCGCAAGTTTGTGCCCAGGCATCAGGGCTAACACCGGGAATGAGCACATGGCACACGCCCGCAGCGCGGGCCTGCTGCCAGACACTTTTCGCATCACTTGCCAGCGGCTGCAAATCCAGATGGGCATGAGTATCAAACCATTGCACGAATAATTTCCCGTTTGGCTAACCTGAGCTAAACACAAATATGAAACAAACAGGCGACAAGCGCCTCTAACGCTACCAAGCATTGCAGAACACGGCCTACACAGGATACCCCATGACACGCAAACAAACCGACATCGCAATCATTGGCGCGGGCACCGCAGGCCTCGGCGCCTACCGGGCGGCGCGCGCGTTTACTGATAACCTGCTGTTGATTGAAGGCGGCCCCTACGGCACCACGTGTGCGCGGGTGGGCTGCATGCCCAGCAAGCTCCTTATTGCCGCCGCAGAGCAGGCCTACCACCATCAACACAACGGCGTGTTTGGTGTTGATTACGCGCCGCCACACATAGACGGCGCGGCGGTCATGGCGCGCGTGCGACGCGAACGCGACCGGTTTGCGGGCTTTGTGGTTGAAGACATAACACAGTTCCCCGCCGAGCATAAGCTCAAAGGCCAAGCGCGCTTTATAGATGCCCACACGCTGGCTGTGCAATTGCCAGACGGCCAACAATTGCAGGTACAAGCCAAGCGCATTGTCATTGCCACAGGCTCCTCACCTCACATTCCCGACCCCCTTAAAGCCGCGGCCGACAGACTGCTGGTTAATGATGACGTATTCGAACTGGCGAGCCTGCCGCGCTCGGTGGCGGTGTTCGGCCCGGGCGTCATTGGCCTGGAGTTGGGCCAGGCCTTGGCGCGCCTGGGTGTGCGTGTGTGCGTATTCGGGCGCTCGGGCAAACTTGCCACACTGAGCGAACCCGAGCTGCGCGCAAAAGCAATTGCGCAATTTAACAAAGAGTTTTACTTAGATACCGAGGCCCGGGTGCATCACATTGCACGCACGGGCGAGGCCGTTGAAATTCGCTACCAGCACGCACAGCGCGGCGAAGTAACCGAAACCTTCGACTACCTGCTTGCCGCCACCGGCCGGCAACCGAACCTCAGCGGCCTGGCACTGGAAAACGCCGGGCTGGAATGCGATGAGCGCGGCACGCCCAAACACAACCGGCACACAGGCCAGTGCGGTAACAGCCATATTTTTATTGCCGGTGATGCAACAAACGACTTGCCGCTGCTGCACGAAGCCGCCGATGAAGGTAAAACCGCCGGCACCAATGCCGGGCGTTCGCTGGCCGATATGAATGACGTGCGCGTTGAACCCAGGCGCACCCCCATGAGCGTGGTTTTTACCGAACCGCAAATCGCCACCGTGGGCATGACCTTAAACACCCTCAAGCAGCAATACCCGGGCTGCTATGCCACAGGTGCGGTGAGTTTTGAAAATCAGGGCCGCGCGCGGGTAATGCACAAAAATGTGGGCGCCGCGCGCGTGTACGGCCAGCATGGCACGGGCTTGCTGTTGGGTGCGGAGTTGTTCGGCCCGGCCGCCGAGCACATGGCCCACCAGCTGGCGTGGGTAATCCAAATGCGCATGACCGTTGAACAAATACTGGCCCTGCCCTTTTATCACCCGGTGCTGGAAGAAGGCTTGCGCACGGCGCTGCGCGACTTAAACCACAAACTCAGCATTGGCCCGGAACTCACGGCCAACTGCATAGATTGCGGCCCCGGCGCCTAGCGGCTGTGCGCGGCCTCCGTTAAACATGCGGTCGTTGCCTTGGGCGCTCATCATCACGGAGCGCAACCGGGTGTTCGCGCCATGTGGCGGCCAGCTGACTTGAGGCCATATAAAGTTGCCTGTTGAGGGGTTGGGCCGCTAGGGTGTCTCACTGTTGGTAGAAAAATAAATGCCCACCCAGTGAAAGGACACCCCATGGCCCGCACACTTTTTATTGCCCTATGCCTTTGGCTTGCCGCCGGTTGCAGCCCGACCCCCGAGGCGCGCAACAAAACCATTCACAACTTTACCCAAGGGCTTGAACATCAGCCGGGGCTGATTCCACTGTTTATTGATGCCGAGGCAGGCAAGGTGTACTTGCACATTGCCAAACAAAGCCCCGATTACATTTATTACTTCAGCCTGCCCCAGGGCCTGGGCTCGAACGACATAGGCCTGGATCGCGGCCAATTGATGGGCCTTGAAAGCAAGCTCGTACACTTTGAACCGGCCGGCGACAAAGTGTTGCTGCGCCAGCGCAACACCTACTACCGCGCCGTGTCAGACAACGCGCAAGAGCAGCAGTCGGTAAGCGAGGCCTTTGCCAGCTCTGTGCTGTGGGGCTTCCCGGTGGTGGCGCGCGATGCCGAGGCGCTGCTGGTGGATGCCACAGACTTCATGCTGCGCGACAGCCACGGCGTGGCGCGCAGGCTCAAGCAAACCCAACAGGGCGAATACAGCCCCGATGCCAGCCGCTCGGCGGTGTATTTGTCACGCACCAAGGCCTTCCCCAACAACACCGAACTTGAGGCAACGGTGACCTTCACGGGCACCGAACCGGGTAAATTTGTAAAAGACGTGGCGCCCGACCCCCACAGCATCAGCCTGCGCATGCACCACAGTTTTGTGGCGCTGCCCGCGCCCGGCTTCACGCCCCGGGAATTTCACCCCCAAAGCGGCTTTTGGGCCTTTGAGTTCAAAGACTATGCAGCCCCCATTGAAGCCGACATGACCCGCCGGTTTATCCCACGCCACAGGCTCGCCAAAAAAGACCCATCAGCAGAGCTGAGCGAGGCGGTGCAGCCCATCATCTATTATCTGGACCCAGGCACCCCGGAGCCCGTGCGCACCGCACTGCTGGAAGGCGGGCGCTGGTGGAACGACGCCTTTGAAGCGGCCGGCTACCGCAACGCCTTTCAAATAAAAATACTGCCCGAACACGCAGACCCGATGGATGTGCGCTACAACGTGATCCAATGGGTACACCGCGCCACCCGCGGCTGGTCTTATGGCTATGGCCTCACAGACCCGCGCACCGGCGAAATCATCAAGGGCCACGTGACCCTAGGCTCGCTGCGCGTGCGCCAGGATTACCTCATCGCCCAGGGCATGACCGCACCCTTCACCGATGAAAACACAGACACCACCCCCATGACCCACATGGCACTGGCGCGCATTCGCCAGCTCTCGGCCCACGAGATAGGCCACACCCTGGGCATTGCCCACAACTTTGCCGCCAGCCCCTTTGAGCGCGCCTCGGTGATGGATTACCCCCACCCGCTCATCACCCTTGAAAACGGCCAGGTGTCTTTGCGCCAGGCCTACGCCGAGGGCATTGGCGCCTGGGATAAACGCGTCATTCAATACGGCTATGGCGACTTTGGAAATAACAAGGCCCGGCTGGATTTTGTGGCGCAATCGCGCGCCTTGGGCTTTGAATTTATTTCAGACCCAGACAGCCGCAGCCTGGGCGACTTTCACGCCACCGCAAGCCTTTGGGATAACGGCCAGGCACCGGCCGACGAGCTGGCGCGGGTGATCACACTGCGCGCCCATGCGCTGGCACAATTCAACGAAAATGCCCTGGCCTTTGGGCGCCCCTATTCGGATTTAGAGGAAATACTGGTGCCGGTATATTACTACCACCGCTACCAGGCTGAGGCCGCGGGCAAATTGTTGGGCGGCTATCACTACAACTACGGCGTGAAACGCAAAGGTGAAAAACTGCAATTCGAACCCGTGGCCGCAGCAGTACAAAAGCAGGCCTTGCGCCAGCTTATACATACCCTAACGCCCGAGTTCCTGAGCCTGCCACCTGCCATCAGCACAAGGGTTGCACCCAAGGCCTACGGCTATGAGAAATCCCGCGAGAGCACCCAGGGTTACACCGGCGCCCTGCTAGACCCGCTCGCCATGGCCGAGGCCAGCGCCGGCCACAGCCTGCGCATTTTGCTACACCCAGAGCGGCTGGCCCGCCTGCAGTGGCAGCATGCCAACGATTCAGGCGCGCTTTCGCCCGGCGCGCTTTTGGACGCCGTGTGGGCCAGCACCCAAACGCCGCAGACGGGCGTTGCGCGATTGATCAGCGAGCAGAACCAGCTGTTAATCGCCACCCACGTTGGCGAACTGTTGGCCGCCGAGCAGCTCTCGCCCAACCTGCGCGCCACGCTTTCAGCCTTTGCCACCCGCATCAGCCCCAAGGCTCCCGCCCCTGGCCACCAACAGGTGTTGGCCGCGCTCATCAAAAAAGCTCAAGGGCAGCTGGCCGGGAAAGACGGCATCAAACCAAAACCCCTGCCACCCGGCTCGCCCATCTAGGGCGCCCTTTGCTTTTGCACGCCAAAGGCCCGGCACTTGGCGTGCAAAACCCACTTTCGAATCAATCGCCTGGCTGTCACATCATGGTAAACTGCGCGCCATCTGTGCCACCCAGCCTGCTGATGGCATTTTCCAATTTATTTGAACAAGGAGGTCTGTTGTGCACATTACCATCGTAGGAACGGGTTACGTGGGGCTGGTTTCCGGCGCCTGCTTTGCCGATATGGGCAACAAGGTAACCTGTGTCGATGTGGACGCAGCCAAAATCGAGCGCCTGCGCGCGGGCGAAATACCCATTTACGAACCCGGCCTTGAGGCCGTGGTTGAGCGCGGCATCAAGCTTGATCTATTGAACTTCACCACCTGCCTGCCAGATGCCATGGCAGAGTCCAACATCTACTTCATCGCCGTGGGCACCCCGCCGGGTGAAGACGGCTCGGCAGACTTAAAATACGTGCTGGCCGTGGCCCGTGAAATTGGTGAAAACCTGCAGGAATACGCGGTGATTGTGGATAAATCCACCGTACCCGTGGGCACCGCCGACAAGGTGCGCGCCACCATTCAGGCCGAGCTCGACAAGCGCGGCGTGAACATCCCCTTCGATGTGGTGAGCAACCCGGAGTTCCTGAAAGAAGGCGCGGCCATTAACGATTTCATGAAACCCGATCGCATTGTGATAGGCACAGATTCCGAGCGCGCGCGCGAATTAATGGGCGAGCTGTACCAAAACTTTTCGCGCAACCACGACAAAGTCATGTACATGGGCGTGCGCGATGCAGAGATGACCAAGTACGCCGCCAACGCCATGCTGGCCACTAAAATTTCATTCATGAATGAAATTGCCAACCTGTGTGAAGCGCTGGATGTAGACGTAGAAGAAGTGCGCCACGGCATCGGCTCAGATTCGCGCATCGGCTACTCGTTTATCTACCCGGGCTGCGGCTACGGCGGCTCCTGCTTCCCGAAAGACGTGCAGGCGCTGGTGCGCATGGCCGAATCGGTAAACTATGAAGCGCGCGTGTTAAACGCCGTGGAAGATCGCAACCTGGCCCAAAAACACGTGCTGGCAGCCAAAGTAAAACGCCACCTGGGCGATGACTTAAGCGGCAAAACCATTGCGGTGTGGGGCCTGGCGTTTAAGCCCGGTACCGACGACATGCGCGAGGCGCCCTCTATTGTGCTGATCAATGAGCTGCTGGCCGCCGGTGCCATTGTGAAAGTGCACGACCCGGAAGCCATGACCACCTCCAAGCGCGAGTTCGCCCCCAAGCACATTGAAGAAGGCCAGCTGGTTTACTGCGAAAGCCACTTTGGCGCCTGCAACCAGGCCGATGCGCTGGTGCTGGTTACCGAGTGGAAGCAATACCGCCAGCCAGATTTCGAGCGCTTGAAAACGCAGCTCAACAACCCCCTGGTGATTGACGGGCGCAACATCTACAACCCGGCAAAGCTCAAGCAACTGGGCTTTACCTATGAGGGCATTGGCCGGCGCTAAGACGCGCTTTAATCGCCCATAAAAAAACCGCCAGCTGGCGGTTTTTTTTATGGGCCGAAAATTTACTTTTCCGTTTTTTCCGCCGGCACCTTGGCAATCAGCTCGCGGAACTTACGCAGCGACTGCAGGTGGGTGAAGATCAACTCCATGCCGTCGTTTTTCATAAGCTCTGTGAGCTTCTCGGGCTCCAGCGCCTTCAGCTTTTCGCGGCTCACGGCCAAGAATCCACCCAAGCGGATTTTCTCGCCGCCATTGTTCGGGGTGAATTGGGCCTCCATGGGCTCCAGCAATTCCCACTCTTGCAAACGCTTGCAGAAAGCTTGGGTGCGGGCGAAGTTCATCTGGTACTCTTTCAAAAATTCCAGCACCTTGCCCAGGTACTCAGACTGCTTGCCTTCGTCGTCGAACAGGCGCTCGCCTTTGCCTTCCTGGTTACAGCCTTCGTAGGTTTCATCCAGGCACAGCAGGAAGTTCTTGCCGTCGTCGTTGCTTGAGAACACGAAGGGGTAGCGACGGAAGAAAGCCGGCAGGTATTGGCCGGTGAACTTGCCTTCGTCGTCGATAAACAGGTTCTGCTCAGGCTTAACACCCATCACCGCCAGCGGCATAACGTTGTCGCCATTTTTGGTGAACACCACCGGGAAAGATTCACCGGCGTTAAAAAATTCTACGGCCGTCAGCGGCACAGAGTTTACGGTTTTGGCGAAATCCAGGTTGCCGGTGGGCTCGATGCCCCAGTTGCGGTGGCGCTCGCTGGAAATGGGCGTGGCATTGCCGTAAATCAAAAGTTGTTTAGTCACGAAACTTCTCTCTTATTTATCCGTCGATTGTGTTTTATCTTCCTTGGCTTTGCGCAAGGATTCATATTGATCTGGGTCTAAGAAGGTTAAGCACAGATTCATCTCTTTGTTCTGGCCCGGCGCAATAACCAATACCATCACATTAAACTCACCGTCTTTCTCGATCACTCCCGGCTTGTGCACCAGAATGTTGCCGGTGTCGCTGGTCAGGAAGTTTAAATCCTGGCGCGCCTTAATGGCCTGGCCGATGTTCTGCATCATGGCCTGTAAAATGGCCTTGAATACCGGAAAGCCGAGCTGGCCGCGAAACTCTTTGCGATCTAGCGATATGGTGAGGTCGATATTGAGCTGCTCGCCCACGGTCATTGTACCTGCGGCCAGCTTGTCTTGCTCTTTGAGCTGCTTGAACAGCTTTTTGCCGTGTTCATCGCCCTTGGCGATAAAACCGCCGTGCAAGATATTACAGGCCAGGTTGACCACTTCGGGAATATTCACCGTGAGGTTGGGCTTATCGGCTGCTCCGGCAGCGGCTTGGGTTGCGTCTTTTGTCATTATTCTAATCTCTGGTTACTTCGCTTTGGGTACCGCGTTTTTGCACTCTTCCCTGATGCTAGCGCCGTTTGTGGTGCCGTTCGGCATTTTCCAGGCGCTTTTTGTCGCTCTTGCGAATCAGCACATAGGTGGCGCCAGCGCCGCCGTGCTGTTTCTGGGCCGTGTGATAGGCCTGAACTTCTGTTAATTGGGGCAACCAGTGCGCAATACAACTCTTGAGCATGGCCGGTTGCGGTTTTCTGCCCTCGCCCTTGCCGTGGGTGATCAGCGCTGCGCGGATATCGTGCTGGCAGCAGTCTTGCACAAAGGTGTGCACCGCTACCCGGGCCTGCTCAACGGTAAGGTTGTGCAGGTCTAGCCGGGCATCCATGGCGTACTTGCCCAGGCGCAGGTTGCGGTATACCCCGTTCTGGATACCCGGGCGCTTAAAGGCCAGTATGTCGTGCGGATCTACCGGCTCAATGAACTCCCCGCTCAGGCGGTTGTATTCTTCTACTTCTGCGCGCACGGCATCGGCGCGTTTTTGGCGCAAAGCCACCTCGGAAACCCGGGTTTTGGCCAGCGCCACCCGCGGCTGGCTCTCGATGGGCCGCACCTCGGACAGCTCGGCCCCCAAGAGGCCGGAAAAGGATTCCTCATTCATGGCTGCCTCCACCTTGGCTGCCGGCATCAACCAGCGCCGGCTGGTAGGTTTCCAGAAAGGCCTGTGGCATGCGCCTGGCCCGCCCGCTGCTCATTTCAATGCACACCAATTGCCAACGCCCGCGCATGAGCGTGGTGTCGCCGCGCAAGAGCTGGAATTGGCGGGTCATATTGAGCCGTGCATCCGATGCCGTCAACCAGGTGGCCAAGCGTAGGCCATCGCCCGCCTGAGCGGGAAGCAGGTAGTCGTAGTGGGCATTGCGGATGGCCATGGCGCGATTGAGCGCCACATAGTCGGCCAGCGACAACCCAAGCGCCGCTGAGTGGGCCCAGGCCACCTGCTCGCACCACTGTACGTAGACTGCGTTGTTCACATGCCCCAGGCCGTCGATATCGGCCTGTTGGGGCGTGATTTGCTGCACGTAGGGGCTGGGAAAATCAAAGGGCTCGCACCCGCTCACATCTACCTCCTGAGGGAGCCCTGGCTGGCGCCTGGAAACTCGAAGGGCGAAAGATACCGTGCAAAAAAAGGGCGGTCAATTTGACCGCCGGAAATCTACTGGCATTGCCAGCCGGGTGATGGGCATCACCCAAGGGTGCAGGCGTGTATACGCACCGGCAACCTGGGCAGATCACCCAGCCTTACGAGGGCCGATTATCAGCGGTTGGCGCGGTTCTCTATCAGCTCATCCACCACCGAAGGGTCTGCCAGGGTGGAGGTATCGCCCAGGTTTTCCAGCTCGTTGGCGGCAATTTTGCGCAATATGCGGCGCATGATCTTGCCGGAGCGGGTTTTCGGCAAACCCGGCGCCCACTGGATGATATCGGGCTTGGCGATGGGGCCAATTTCCTTCGCGCACAGGGCCACCAGCTCTTTTTTCAGCGCATCGGTAGGCTCGGTACCGGCCATGAGCGTCACATAGCAGTAAATGCCCTGGCCCTTGATGTCGTGGGGGTAACCCACCACGGCCGACTCCGCCACCAGGTCGTGCAAAACCAGTGCACTCTCGATTTCCGCGGTGCCCATACGGTGGCCAGACACGTTCAGCACGTCGTCTACCCTGCCGGTGATCCAGTAGTAGCCATCGGCGTCGCGGCGGGCGCCGTCGCCAGTGAAGTAGTAGCCCTTATAGGTGCTGAAATAGGTATCGATCATGCGCTGGTGATCGCCGTACACGGTGCGAATCTGGCTGGGCCAGCTGGCCTTGATGGCGAGTGAGCCCTCACCCGCGCCCTCGATTTCGCGCCCTTCGGCATCCAGCAGCACGGGTTGCACGCCAAAAAACGGCAGCGTGGCAGAGCCGGGCTTGGTGGCCGTGGCGCCGGGCAGTGGCGTGAGCATGTGGCCGCCGGTTTCCGTTTGCCACCAGGTATCCACAATGGGGCAGCGGCCTTCACCCACCACGTGGTAGTACCACTCCCAGGCCTCGGGGTTGATGGGCTCGCCCACGGTACCCAACACCCGCAAGCTCTTGCGGGAGCTCTTGGTGACGAAATCCTTGCCCGCGCCCATGAGCGCACGAATGGCTGTGGGGGCTGTGTAGAACTGGTTTACCTGGTGTTTGTCTACCACATCCCAGCAGCGCGAGGCCGAGGGGTAAGTGGGCACGCCTTCAAACATCAGGGTGGTGGCGCCATTGCACAAAGGCCCGTAGACGATATAGCTGTGGCCGGTTACCCAGCCCACATCGGCGGTGCACCAGTAGATATCACCTTCTTTGTAATCGAAGGTGTATTTAAAGCTCATGGCGGTGTGCAGCAGGTAGCCTGCGGTGGTGTGCAACACCCCTTTGGGTTTGCCGGTGGAGCCAGAGGTGTAGAGGATAAACAGCGGATCTTCGGCGTCCATTGGCTCGGGCGCGCACTCAGGCGCTGCCGCTGCTACGGCCTCGTGGTACCACACATCGCGGCCCTCGGCCCAGTGCACCTCGCCGCCGGTACGGCGCACCACCAGGCAGGTGTGGGTGTCGGGGCAGGCAGCCAGGGCTTTATCGGCATTGGCCTTAAGTGCTACGGCCTTGCCGCCGCGCACGCCTTCATCGGCGGTAATGAGTACTCGGCAGTCGGAATCCAGAATGCGGTCTTTTAAGGCATCGGGCGAAAAGCCACCAAAGACCACCGAGTGCACCGCACCCACGCGCGCGCAGGCCAGCATGGCGTAGGCGGCTTCCGGAATCATGGGCATGTAGATGCACACCCGGTCACCTTTTTTTACACCGCGCGCGCGCAGCACGTTGGCCAGGCGACACACCTGTTCGTGCAGCTCGGCGTAGGTAATGTGTTTATCAACCGACGGGTCATCACCTTCCCAAATGATGGCCGTTTGATCGGCGCGTGCCGGCAGGTGGCGATCAATACAGTTCACAGTCACGTTGAGCTTGCCGCCAGCAAACCAGCTGGCTTCACCCTTGGTGAGATCCCAGCTGCAAATATGTTCGGGCGCACGATCAAATGTCAGAAATTGTTCGGCCTGCTCACGGTAAAACGCCTCCGGTTCGTTTATAGAACGCGCGTACATTTCATCGTAGCGGGCTTTATTCACGTGGGCGCTTTCAAAGCCTTCGGGCACCGGGTAAGTTTTTACTTCAGACATAGACGAGCTCCGTTATTTTATTTTGTACTCCAAGGCCTGCGCACAATAGCGTGGAGGGGTTCATTGCCAGTTCCCCAGCCGCCTGATACCCAAGCCCGACACTGAACTCCCGACTATAACAACACCACCGCCAATTCCCTATTAGCCAATAGTCGAAGGCCACCATTGCATACTCAACCAGTGCACAGTATGTTAGCGCTTGTTCACCCGAACACACGACAGGGACGGTCACTCGGCGTACAACAATGCACTTAAAATAAGCCAAGCCTCGATGACCGAACAACCAGAGAAAACACTGCCGAATTACGATATCGATACCATCTTGGGAAAAGGGGGTATGGGGGTTGTGTACCTGGCCCAAGATCAGCGGCTGGATCGCAAGGTAGCGATCAAGTGTATTCGAAAGGCCCGCGCCAACGCGCTTTGGGTAACTGCAGTACGCGAAGAAGCCAAATTACTGGCCCAGGTAAACCACACCAATATCGTACAAATTTACGATCTCATAGAATGGGACGGCGCGCCGGCGCTAGTGATGGAATACGTAGAGGGCAAAACCCTGCTCGAGTGGCTGCAAAGCGATGCACTCACAAGCGGCGAGCTTAGCCTGGCAACGCGTCTTAACTGGCTGCAACAAATTGCCCAGGGCCTGGCCAGCGCCCACGCCAAAGGTATTATTCACCGGGATTTAAAACCTGAAAACATCATGATTTCCCATGATGGCCAGGTGAAAATCATGGATTTTGGTATTGCGCGCCAGCAGGCCCAACCCCAGGCCGCCAACATTCACGACAGCCAGGCCCTGCCCGGCGAGTACATCGGCAGCCCCGCTTCGCTCTCGCCAGAGCAAGCCATGGGTGACGACCTCACCACCGCCAGCGACATTTTCTCCTTCGGCATACTGGCCTACAGCTTACTGTGTGGCCATCACCCCTTCGGCACGGCCAACGACCCGGACGACATACTGCACGGCATTTTGTATCGCGCGCCCATGCCGTTTTCACTACTGGGCGGCGAGAACAGCAATACCGAAGCACAGGCCCGACTGATAGAAAGCAGCCTGAATAAGGAACCACACAAACGCCCAAGCGCCGAGGCCATGGCAAGCGGGCTGGCACTTGCGCCCGCCAAACCCGAACCTCAGCAGCCCGCTACCACAACCGACAACCGACGCCCGGGCGGTTGGGTTGCAGTGAGCGCACTGATATTGCTGGCGGTGGTTGTGGGGCTTTGGACATCACAGCTGCTCACTCCCGAACCTCGCCACGTGGCAGTGCTGCAACCTCAGGTGCAGCAAAGTGAAAACGTAAACGAAAGCGCCGTACACCTGCTAGCCATTGCCGTAGACAACACCATTCAGGAAGTGCTCTTAAGCCAGAAGCAGGTCAAACTTATCGACAGAAAAGAATGGCTTGCCGGCGCGTCTATTAACGAGCTCACCACCCAAACTGGCGCCACCGAAGTGATTGCACCGGAGATTCATTGCAATTCATTGCGCTGCGATCTGGTATTGAAAAACATCGCCACCGCCGATGGCCACGTGATCGCCAAAGAAAGCTGGCAGGTACATTTGGAAAGCCTTGCCGACGCCTATTTCACCACCTGGGCACGCACCGCAGACCTGCTAAAGGCCGACACCCAAGACGCACGGCAAACCAATGATGAAAGCTACCTCAGCTACCTGAAACTGCTAGACAGCTTCCTGCTGAACCCCATGTTGAGCGACGCTGAGCTCGAAGAAATTCAAGCGATTTTGCAAGCAGACCCAGGCTTTCTGCCCGGTTTACGCCTGCTGATTGATGCAGCCGTTGTGCATTTTCACATGAAAAACGACAGCAAATATTTGGCCATCAGCCAGTCACTGCTGAACGACAACCCGCACCTTGGCCCCTTTGATACTGCCCAGATGCGCGCCAATATTTTCATGACCCTCAATCAACTTGAGCGCGCCAGCGAAGAAATCGAACGCATTTATAAATTGGGCCACCTCGATAGCTACTTTGAACTCAAGGCAAACCTGGCCATTGAAGCCGGCGAGTTTGATGAGGCCATTGCGCTGTACAACGAAATTTTAAAATCGCGCCGCTCGGTGAATAATCTCTACAGGCTCGCATACGCCTATTATATTTCCGGCGACAACTCCCACAGCATTGGCGCGCTCCAGGAAATTGTGCGATTGGCGCCCAACCACATTCCGGCCAATAGCTTTCTAGCCACCATTGCCACCACCCGCGGGGATTTAACCACGGCGCTCGACGCACACCACAATCTGGTGGCCACCGATCCTTCGGCACCCAACTTACATAACCTTGCACAAACGCTGGTAATCAGTGGCGACTATCAGGCGGCTCTTGAACACGAGTTGGCTGCGCTGGAACTGGCGCCTAACAAGGCCTCTTATCAATTATCTGCCGGTGAGATTTACAGCATTTTAGGCGCGCGCGAAAACGCCGATGCACACCTGACCCAGGCCCTGCAACTTGCGCGCACTAATGAAAATCTGGATGAACTGGTGATTCGCGCCACCGCCTCCATTCACCTGGGGCAGCTTGCAGAGGCGGCAAATTATTTAACGCAAGCCGAAGCCATTGAAGCAGATAACTTTGATGTGCTCTACACCCGCTCGCTACTGCTCACCAAGTCAAAAGAACACAGCAAAGCGGCAGACATAGTGGCGCACTTAATCAGCGAGGA
The DNA here is from genome assembly GCF_024138675.1 of Simiduia sp. 21SJ11W-1. Lineage (NCBI taxonomy): Bacteria > Pseudomonadati > Pseudomonadota > Gammaproteobacteria > Cellvibrionales > Cellvibrionaceae > Simiduia > Simiduia sp. 21SJ11W-1. Next base: position 3,617,918 of record NZ_CP090959.1, read on the forward strand.
GTTTGGTGCTGTGTGGTTTACCTTGCCGTGGTTCACGCCGCTGTGCAAAACACAAACCTACCTTGGCGCCTTTGAATCCACAGGCATTACGCCGCCTTGCGCGGCTAAAAGCTGAGCTAAACCACAAGACTGTGTTAGCCCAGCAACCAGCAACCAGCAACCTAGATCCGGATAATTTCCATACGCGGGTCTGGGCCTTCAAAGATGTGCAGCTCACCGGTTTGGCGATTTTTGCGCGACACTAAAAAGCCAAAATCCACCGTAGACTGGGTGCCACCCTGGTTCTGGATAGTAAACACCAGGGTTTGCCCATCTTTGGATAAATCTGTGGTGACATCATCGTTCACATCTTCGTGATCTTCTGCGTACTCAAGGCCTGAGCCGAAAAACTTGAAACGGTCGTCCAGATTGGAGCCGGCGGTGCTTAGGGTCACCATCAATAGCGCGCGCTCGCGCATACGCTGGTAGGGCTGGGAATCTGAATTAAAGGAAATTTGCAGCGAGTTGGCATCAACCACTTCACCCGCCTCATTCAATACGCTCCAGTTGGCGGGGCGGTTATCACTGGGGTTGCGAAAAGGCGGCACCAATTGCAATTGCAGCGAGGCAACGCCTCCAATGGGTACCACAATAGGATCCAGCGGTTTAAGTTCAGACATTAAAATCACTCCTTTGTTTTATTATTTACCGAACATCGAGTGTGCCACAGCCCATAGATTCCGCACAGCGCCAGCACGATTTACGCGCCAGGCGTGCCCCATCTGCCCGCTTGCAGGCGGCCAATTACACAGCGGCCCTGCCCACGCCCTTAAAGCACCAATATAGTGCGCATGGCACTGAAATTGCCTTAGAAAGCCTGCACCAGGTGTGTTCACCTGAATAAAACTTATTAAAACAGCGGCTTACCAGCCTTTTCGTCTATGGATGCAAAACCACACAGGCACCACATCAGTGCCTAATGGTAAATATTGCACCAAAAAAGACCATAGGAGCAGCAAATGGACTCTATCAACAGCGCAGTGGAAACCCTGGTCTCCAGCGCCAACACCTACTTCATCCTGCTGGGTGCCATTATGGTATTCGCCATGCACGCAGGTTTCGCATTTCTGGAAGTGGGCACAGTGCGCCAGAAAAACCAGGTGAATGCCCTGGTTAAAATCCTGACCGACTTTGGCATCTCGGCGCTCGTTTACTTTTTTGTGGGTTATTGGGTGGCCTACGATACCCACTTCCTGACCTCTGCCTCAGAGCTTGCACAAAATAACGGTTATGAGCTGGTGAAGTTTTTCTTCCTGCTCACCTTCGCCGCCGCTATTCCTGCCATTATCTCCGGCGGCGTTGCCGAGCGCGCGAAGTTCTACCCCATGCTAATTGCCGCAGCCTGTGTGGTGGGCCTGGTGTACCCGTTTTTTGAAGGCCTGATCTGGGGCGGCAACTACGGCTTTCAGGGCTGGCTTGAACAAACCTTTGGCGCGGGCTTTCACGACTTCGCAGGCAGTGTGGTGGTGCACGGCGTAGGCGGCTGGATTGCGCTGGCGGCGGTGATTATTTTGGGCACCCGCCAAGGCCGCGTGCGCAACGGCCAGCTGGTGGCCTTTGCACCGTCCAACATTCCCTTCCTGGCGCTCGGCGCGTGGATTCTGTGCATTGGCTGGTTTGGCTTTAATGTGATGTCTGCCCAAACGCTCGATGGCATCAGCGGCCTGGTGGCAGTAAACAGCCTGATGGCTATGGTGGGCGGCACCCTGGTTGCCATGCTCGTGGGCAAGAAAGACCCGGGCTTTATACACAACGGCCCACTCGCGGGCCTGGTGGCAGTGTGTGCGGGTTCTGATGTGATGCACCCGGTGGGCGCGCTGATCACCGGCGGCGTGGCCGGAGCCTTGTTTGTATTTTTATTTACCCACATGCAAAACCGTTGGCACCAAATTGATGATGTGTTAGGCGTGTGGCCACTGCACGGCGTATGTGGCGCCTGGGGTGGCATTGCCGCTGGGGTCTTCGGGCTGGAAGCCCTGGGCGGCCTGGGGGGTGTTTCACTCATGGCGCAGATTGTTGGCACACTGGCAGGGGTTGCCATTGCCTTTGTGGGCGGCTACCTGGTGTACCGTATTACCCACGCAATCAGCAGCATTCGCCTGAGCGATGAAGAAGAATTTAACGGCGCTGATTTATCCATCCACCGCATTGGCGCAACGTCGAACGATTAACCTAAAAACTTCAAAGCCCCTCACGGCAATACCGTGGGGGCAACACTTGCCTCACGCGCTGCTCAACAGCTGCTGAAATCACCTCAGCCCAGCGCCGTTAATTGCGAAGCGTAAAATCCGGGCGCCTGATGGCTTGCCGTGAGTGCGCCCCGCTAACCTCTCACACAATGGCCCAAGTTTCTTGACCCTCAAAGTGGTAAAGCCGCGCTAACGGCAGGGCGCTTTTAGTTTCGCCTGTTAATCCCTTGCGCCCTAAACGTTTGCGCCCCGCTTAAACTTCTGCGTCTTGTGGCTCGTAGAGATCAATAATTTCACGCACCAAGCCACTGCGCACGATATCGTCGCGCTCGAACTCGTGAATAAACACATTGTTCACGCCGCGCAGCCTTTCTACGGCGTCGGCCAAGCCACTTTTGCCACGAATATCACTCTGGCGAATATCGCCGTTAATCACTACCCGGCAATTTTCCCCAATGCGTGTTAAAAACATCTTCATTTGTGCAACCGATGTATTTTGCGCTTCATCCAAAATCACAAAGGTGCGGTGATCAAAGGTTTTACCGCGCATATACGCCAAGGGGGCCGCAATTATGCGCCCGTGCCGCAGGCAGTAATCCACCGTGCCCGAACCCAACCGCTCGTTTAAAATGTCGCGGAAGGCATCTATATAAACGGCAAACTTTTCATCCAGCGCACCGGGTAAAAAGCCCAGGCTTTCACCTGCCTCTACCGCCGGGCGGGTAATCACTATGCGCTCAACCTCACCAGACTCTAACGCCTGCGCCGCCAAGGCCCCGGCACAATAGCTCTTGCCGGTACCGGCAGGGCCAATACCAAAAGTCAGGGCATTGTTATTAATTGCGTTGATGTACTGTTGCTGGGCGGGGGTGCGGGCTTTTAGGGGCGTGTTGTTGCGCTGGGTGCTGTAAGCCGTATCGGCACCGCTGTAGCGCGCATTCAGCTCCACAATATTACTTTGGTGCTTGCGGGCGTTGCGGCTGGCTTTCTTGAGTTTCTTATCTGCGTATTGGTCGTCGTAGTTTTTGCGTCGCGCTTGCGATCTTTTCGCCATGAGTCCGGGCTCCATTGGTTACAAAAATGTCGGATAACGCTGCGGTGTTGCGGGGCTCCTGTGCAATGTGAATTTAAAGGTTATACATTTATCGGCACGCCATATAACTGCGGCAATACAACTTTCGTAAAAAAGCTGTGTGCAAAAAACGTGAACGTGAGATGTGTAAAACTTGAGGGGGATAGCCGCCGTGCGCGAAGAACTTCACACAAAGGCGCTCGGCCAAGAGGTGGCAAGAACGCCAGTGAAGTTGCAAAAGCGCGCGGGCGTTGCCGCAACTTTAGTCATCACATCTTGCGTCTTACAGTTAAAATTAGTCTGCGATGTTTTTTTACATTTGTAAAGTAAATTCTTTACCAAAAGATGACAGAAAATCCCATAAGGCTTGTAACAACTGCACTGCCTTGGTGCCCGCCCACCACCCCTTGCCCCCATGCAAGGCAAACGCCGCGGGCTCAAGGCTCGACCGCCTTGCTACCAACCAGGCTCAGGCCAAACGCAAAAAATGTTAAGCTTCACGAACATACCTACTCGCTAGAAGCCCCTTCACATGCTCTATGTATTTTCCGCGCTATTTTTAGGCGCTGCCGTTTTACACATCGCCACCCGCAAACTTGGCCACTGGCAATGGCTGCCTATCTTCGTACCTGTTGTGTGCAGTGCACTGGCTACCCACGCAAACATAGCGAGCATTGCCAGCTACCTGAGCCTTGGAGCAGCGGTGTTTATTACCCTGCAAACACAAGGCCGCTGGCGGGCCCTTCTTACCTGGCTGTGCGTGGCTCTGGGGCTCGCCATCGCCGTGCGCGCACTCCCCACCTTTAGCGCTATCGGGCCGGTTGCCAACCAGGAATTATCTGTACTCAGTGGCGCCTGGGCAATTTACATCGGCATCAACAAATCCCTTGTTGGGCTGCTGTTGTTGCCGCTGGTGCCGGCGGGCCAATTTTCCACGCCTTTTGGCGCGCGGCCCTGGCCGGCTTCGGTGTGGCTTGCATTGATTTTGGGTCCGCCGGCGCTAGGCCTAACGGCCTGGTTGTTGGGCGCCCAATGGGATGTAAAATTCAGCGCATTCGCACTGCTGTTTGCGCTGGCAAACCTGAGCTTTGTGATCTTGTGTGAAGAGATATTTTTCCGCGGGGTTATTCAACAGCAATTATTTGCGCAACTTAGCAGGCGATTTTCATCACCTGCTTCAATACAACTTGCACTAGTGACAAGCGCTGTAATTTTCGGCGCGTTGCACTTTGCAGGTGGGCTATTTTACGTGGGGCTGGCCACAATTGCGGCCTTGCTTTACGGCTGGCTCTACTGGCGCGCGGCGAGCTTATGGGCTGCAATGGGCGCACACTTGGGCGTAAATCTTGTGCACTTTATCTTCTTGCAATACCCGCTGCCCGCTTAATCCGGGCAACCTACAGCATAGATGAAAAGGCTGCGCGCAAGAAAAGCGCGCAGCCATGATTAGGCTACCTGAACGGGGATGGTATTGGTTGAGCGCTCAACGCTGTTGTCTTCATTCAGGTATACAAGCTTGGGCTTATACACCTGTGCTTCGGCATCGGTGAATTGGCCGTAAGCGGCAATAATAACCCGGTCGCCTTTTTGCACGCGGCGGGCGGCGGCACCGTTCATGGAAATAGTGCCTGAGCCACGCTCTGCCAGAATCACGTAGGTGGTAAAGCGCTCGCCATTGCTCACGTTATAGATGTCAATTTGTTCGAACTCGCGCAGGCCTGCAAGCTCTACCAAATCCTGATCTATCGCGCAGGAGCCGTCGTACCAGAGTTCAGCCTGAGTGACGGCCGCCATGTGCAATTTGCCTTTAAGTAGTGTGGTCAGCATGGCTGTTACCTCAATTCAATAGAAACGTTATCAATCAGGCGCGCAGATTCGGTAAACATGGCGCCCAAAATAGTGATGTGCTGATCGTCGTGGGCCGCTGGCGCCAGAGTTTTGCTATTACAGATAGAAAAGTAATCGGGGCGAAAGCCGGCTGCAATAATTTGCGATTTAGCTTCCAGCTCTATCACGTCGAAATCGCGGTTGCCCCGCTGAATTTCGCCCGCCGCCCACTGCAAACTTGCCTGCAGCTGTTTTACCCGCCCGCGCTCTTCGGGCTTTAGGTAGGCATTGCGTGAACTCATGGCCAGGCCGTCGGCCTCTCTGTGAATGGGCGCGGCGGTAATCTGAATGGCCATGCACAAATCTTCGGTCATGCGGCGGATCACTGCCAGCTGCTGGTAATCCTTAATGCCGAACACCGCTTCATCTGGCTGCACAATGTTAAACAGCTTGGTGACTACGGTGGTGACGCCCTCAAAATGGCCAGGGCGGCTTGCGCCACAGAGCACATCGGTCATAGTGGGGCAAATCACGCGGGTCTGGGTATCCAAACCATTGGGGTACATTTCATTGTCGTCCGGGTTGAACAGGTAATCACAACCCACGGCCTTTAGCTTTTCGCAATCTTCGCGGAAGGTGCGCGGGTACTTATCCCAATCTTCATTCAAGCCAAACTGCAGGCCATTCACAAAAATGGAACACACCACTATGTCGTTACTGGTTTGCGCCTGTTTGATGAGGGCAATGTGGCCATCGTGCAAATTGCCCATGGTGGGCACAAAGCCGATGCGTTTGCCGGCCTTGCGCTCAGCAGCCAGTGCATCGCGTAAAGATTGAATGTGGTGAAAAATCTGCATGACACCCCCTTCGGGCACACGTGAAAACGCGCGGATTCTACTAAATGAACCGGCCCAGCACTATAGGCAAAAGCGGAGCTATTATTCGGCTATTCCCGGCAGATCGGCGCCAGTTACCGTGAACTTACGGTCACTTCGCAGCAATAATCGCCAGGGCCAGAGCCTCCCATAAAACCCACGGGCGCGGCTTTGCCGGATATTGACGACATTTATCCGGGCAATGGAGAATTTTTAGTCGTTAACAGGCCTTCCTTGGGGTAACCTTGGGGCTGACTTGACGTGCTGTAAACTGCACATACCTAACGGACACGCCGGTAAGCCCATGTTTGATGCCATAGGCCCAGAAGAATTCAAGCGCATCCCCTGGAAGAATGGCCGGGGCGAAACGCTGGAACTTGCCATTAGCAACGGCCATACATTGCAGTCTTTTGATTGGCGCCTAAGCATCGCCGAAGTGATTGAAGACGGCTATCTATCGCAGTTTGCGGGCTACCAACACACAATTATTGTGCTGGAAGGCGCCGGCGCCGAACTCACCCACGAGCAAGGCCCCACCCACAAACTTCAGGGCCCCTTGCCCCACCACGAGTTTGACGGCGGCCAGCGCACCTTCGGGCGCCTGAGTGCGGGCCCAGTCACTGCATTGAATGTGGTGACCAAAAGCCACCGCTTTCAAACCATCGTTGAAACCTACCCAAAGCCTGCCCGGGTGAAAGTGCTGGGTGAAAAACTCTGCTTTGCATACAGCCATCGCACGTCGCTCACCTTGCGCCCCACAGAAGGTGAAGACGAGTACACGCTGCCGGCCGGGCATTTACTCAAAATGGAAAACACGAAAACCGGCGCCTGGACCATCAGCGGCGAAGACTGGGTACTGATATACCTAACCGGCTACTAAGCTATTTGCCAAGGGGCTTTTTCAGACGGCTGCGCATACACAAAAGTACGAATGTAGCTGCAAAATACGCCAGGTATTGCCCGAGCATCAGCAACAAAAATTTCGGCCAGAAATCAATTTCCTCGGAAAACATCCGCAACCAAACAATGCCCGGGTAAGCCACAAGCCCATAACCTGGCAAGTTGCCACCCAGTACAAAGTAATCAATAAAAAATAACGCAGCGGTGATTGCGGTAATCCCAAGGGCAACCCAGTGGGCGCATAAAACGCGAGTCGCGGACATCTAAGCCACCCATAAATACCTACGAACTTGCCAGCTTTTTAAGGGCGGCTTTCGCATGTTTGCGCACTTTACCCGGCAACTCGCTGGCCACAACCTCCTCAAGCAAGGGCTTGTAGGTGGCATCACCTGCAGCACCCAGGTTAATGGCGCACCAGGCCAAACCGTCGATGGCATAACCATGCTCGTAACCACCGTTGAGTGAATCACTCAGCAGCGCGGCCATTGCCGCTTTTACCGCTGGCTCATCCTGAAGCTTGTGTTGATGCGCGCCTTTGGCAGCTAGCTGGATTGCCCTTGGATCTTTGGAGTCGAAAGCGCGAATAATGCCTTCTGGCGTATCAACACCACCTGCAATAACAATGGGGTAAAGTTTACGAGGTAAAGCACGCACGGCAGAGGCAATGTTTTTCTTGTTGGAAAATACAGAAGACATGCTGCCACCTCTGGCACCCACCTGCACGGCCCCACCCTCATATAGCAGCTGTTTGTCTTTATTGAACACCTGAACCCGCACTACCACAGCGGAACGCCCGGCACCCACAATTGAGCCAAAGTACCTTTCTGCGCCATTGCCAGCCTCTACCGACTGGATACGGCCGGTAACGTACACATCGGCAGCTTGCCCAAAATCACCAAGGGCGACAGTGCGATAGGTTTCAAGGCCCTCGATATACTTGAAAAGCTCTCGCGGTACATCTTGATCCAGCGCCATTTCATCCAAAACATTCTGTGGCACGCCGGATTCCGCATAAGTAAATGGCGCAACAATCACGGCATTCAGCTCGGCAGCAGGCGCCGCCACAAGGTTCACGCACCACAAACAAACGGCCAAACCAACCAACAGGCGCTTAATTATCATCAACACACAACATCTCCCTTAGTTGTTACATCCATGCATTCAAAATTGAAAAAAACAGCCGTAACGGCAATAAAACAAAAAAGCACTTTAAATAAAATGTTAATTTCCGGGCAGGCTGCAATCACACGGGATCAGGCGCCGCGGCCAGTAATGAAAATAGAAAAAAGTTTCAGCCACGCGAGAGGATTCCCTTGTACGCGTGATGTATACCTTAGCGTTCTGCGAGGACGCCGAAGCAAGGCGTAGTGATTTTAAAAAAGCGGAGCGTACAAAGAGTACGTGAGCATTTTTAAAATCGCTTTAACATAGCATCGGCAACACATTCAGGACAATACAGCGCTCCGGCTTACGCCTCACTCTCGCAGCCTCACAGTCCTTAGCGCGTTCTGCGAGGACGCAGAGGAAAGGCGCAGTGATTTTAAAAAGGCGGAGCGTACATAAAGTACGTGAGCATTTTTTAAAATCGCTGCAACGCCGCATCGGCTACACATTCAGGAAAGAACAGCACTCCGGCTTACGCCTCACTCTCGCAGACTCACAGACCTTAGCGCGTTCTGCGAGGACGCCGAAGCAAGACGCAGTGATTTTAAAAAGGCGGAGCGTACATAAAGTACGTGAGCATTTTTTTAAATCGCTGCAACGCCGCATCGGCTACGCAGCCTGCACCAAGGATTACCGACTCTCTTAAACCAACTCACACCAATCCAGCCCACACGCCTTAGCGCGTTCTGCGAGGACGCCGAAGCAAGGCGCAGTGATTTTAAAAAAGCGGAGCGTACAAAGAGTACGTGAGCATTTTTTAAAATCACTGCAACGCAGCATCGGCTACGCAGCTAGCGCTAAGGGCCGTAATCTGGCTGCTGCATATACTCCGGCGCAAGATTCTCAAACCGCGTGTACTTGCCCACAAACGCCGCCTTGCAGGTGCCAATTTCGCCGTTACGCTGTTTGCCGATTATGAGTTCGGCCAGGCCTTTGTCGGGGCTGTCTTCGTTGTAGTATTCGTCGCGGTAGATGAACAGGATGACGTCGGCGTCTTGCTCGATGGCGCCCGATTCACGCAGGTCTGAGTTCATGGGGCGTTTGTTGGGGCGCTGCTCTACGCCACGGTTTAACTGCGAGAGTGCGATTACCGGGCAGTTGAATTCTTTGGCGATGCCTTTCAACGAGCGCGAGATTTCTGAAATCTCCTGGGTGCGGCCTTCATTGCTGCCGGCCACTTGCATGAGCTGCAGGTAATCCACCATTACCATGCCGGGCAGGCTTTGCTGCTCGGCTTCATCGCTTGGCATATCTGGGTTGGCCTGTTGCAGTTTGGCCTGGTGTTGGCGCACAACGCGCTTGATGCGCGCGCGCACCTCTTGGGGCGTGAGCGCGGGCGTATCGTCGATGTAGAGGGGTTTGTCTTTAAGCTTGGCCACGGCAGAGGAAAGCTTTGGCCAATCTTCTTCGGTGAGCTTGCCGTTTCTGAGCTTACCGGCATCAATGCGCCCAAGGCTTGAGAGCATACGCATAATCAACGAGTTGGCCGGCATTTCCATACTGAATACCAGCGAAGGCTTGGCCGAGGTATTGAGCGCGGCCTCTACAAAATTCAAGGCCAGCGCGGTTTTACCCATAGAGGGGCGCGCCGCCAGAATAATCAGTTCGCCCGGCTGCCAACCGGCGGTGCGTTCGTTGAGTTCATCAAGCCCGGTAGATAGGCCCGTGAGGTCTGAATCGGTGCGAAACAATTCATCGATGCGCGCCACCGCCGAGTGCAACAGCGCCTCGGCACCCACAAAGCCGCCCTCTTTCGGGCGATCTTCGGCAATGGCGGCCACCCGGCGCTCGGCCATTTGCAAGAGGTCATCGGAATCCAGGCCCGCGGGGTTCAGGCTCGACTGGCTGATTTCATTGGCGGCGCTGATGAGGTCGCGCAGGGTGGAGCGCTCGCGCACAATGCGTGCATAGGCGGCAATATTGGCCGCAGAGGGTGTGTTGTGGGCCAAATCCAGCAGGTAGGCGTGGCCACCCACGCGCTCCAACTCGCCATTGCGCTCCAGCTCATCCACCAGGGTGATGGCGTCGATGGGCTGCTCGGCCTCTACCAGCCGCTGCATCATGGTGAAGATCTGGCGGTGGTCGTCGCGGAAGAAGTCTTCCGGGCTGATCAGCTCGGCTACGGCGTCGTACTTGCCTGCATCGCGCATCAAGCCGCCCAGTACCGCCTGCTCTGCCTCCAGCGAATGGGGCATGGTCATACCGGTTGCGGTGGTTGGGGAATCATCAGATTCGCGCTTGGGGCGAGGCTCGGCCATGCGGTTTCTCGTTGCAGCAATCGTACAGAATTAGGTGAGGAGTGAGTTTGCCCTAATGGGCCAACGGCCGCAATTCACTCCCGTGCGGCCCAATGCAAAACGGGCACTCAACCCAACCGGCGTAGCGCCAATTCAGTTAAGTGCCCGTTCGCGGCCTTGCGGCCTGGCTTGCAGGGCTAAGCCCTGCCCGGTTACCCGGCAGCCTGCAGCGCCTTATTCAGGAACAACAGACAGCTTGAGGGTAGCGGTAACGTCTGAGTGAACCTGTACGTCGATTTCGTACTCGCCCACTTCGCGCAGTGCGCCTTCAGGCAGACGAACTTCAGCCTTGTCCACTTCAACGCCAGCGGCAGTTGCTGCATCAGCAATGTCGCGGGTGCCGATAGAACCGAACAGCTTGCCTTCGTCGCCAGCGTTGGCTTCGATGGTTACAGACAGTTCGTTGATCTTGGCAGCGCGCGCTTCGGCGTCAGCCAGCTTGGCAGCCGCAGCGGCTTCAAGCTCGGCACGACGGGCTTCAAACTCAGCTACGTTAGAAGCGGTTGCCATAATTGCTTTACCCTGCGGCAGCAGGAAGTTGCGGCCATAACCAGACTTAACAACAACTTTGTCGCCAATTTTGCCCAGCTTGCCAACTTTTTCGAGCAGAATAACTTCCATCTCGGTTTTCCTCTAAATTTGCAATTCGATTGCATCAATCGTTGGAAGGTGGATTCACATTCAAACGATTACGTAAGTTTAACCACGTGTCGGCCAGCGCCAGTATCACCACTGCAAGGCTCAATGGCTCAATCAAAAAGAGCCCGAGATACAGCATGATCAACCAGCCTATGCCCATTTTGCGCGCATGCACAATGGCATGAATCAGCGCTACCCCTGCAAGTAAAAGCGGCAGCGAAAACACACTTGCCCAAGCCTGGTAACCCACCGGTTGCATCAAGCAATACGCCGCTGCAGCCATGCATACCAACGCCTGTGCCGGTGCCAAGCGAAGCTTATGGAACTCCTGGCGAAAACCGCCGGGGTTATACAGCTTTGCCTGCGCCCAGCGGGCCAATAACAGACTACCCAGGCCACTTAAGGCCACCACGTAGGCAATCAGGCCCAGCACAAAAGTGCCATCGGGGCTTGCAATCGCGGCACCCTCAGGCGCACTTGATTGCAGGTTTCGCAACATGTCACCCAGCGCTGCGGTCAAGCTCTGCACGGGGTTTGGCAATACCACTGCCATCAACCCGGCGCCCGCCACCGACAGCGCCACCAATCCGGTGAGTGTGCGCGACCAGGATATGGTTAAGCGCAACACCTGGGCCGCAACAAACACGACCACCAACCCGATTAGGGTAACAAAGGGCATTAACGGCCCCATTTCACTCACACCCTGGCTGGATAGCACCAGGGTAAATAGCGCGGGCATCATGGCCCACACCAGGGTCAGGGTGCCTTCAAAGGCGCCCTTGCGCAGGCTGACCAGGGCAACCACGGCCGGACTGACCAGTGGAAACCAACTGCCGATTAACGCTACGGTTGCCGCCTGAAGGCGGCCACGCATAATGAATTCCAGCAGTGCCTGCACGCTAAACGGTCTTACTCGTGGCTGTCGGTGTAAGGCAGCAGGGCCAGAACGCGCGCGCGCTTGATCGCGGTTGCCAACTGACGCTGGTATTTAGCCTTGGTACCGGTAATACGGCTTGGAACAATCTTGCCGGTTTCTGAAACGTAGGCTTTCAGGGTTTCCAGATCTTTGTAGTCGATCTGCTTAACGCCTTCGGCGCTGAAACGGCAGAACTTACGACGACGGAAAAAACGTGCCATGGTGGAACTCCTTATTCGTCAGTGCTGTCTTCGCCAGCGTCGTTGCTATCGTCGCTGTCGTTTGATTCATCCGCATCATTACGCGATTCGCGGCGAGCGTCTGGACGGTGCTTGCGCTCACGACCTTCTTTCTCGGCTTTCATGATGGGGGATTCTTCGGTGATAGCTTCGTCCTGACGGATCACCAGGTTACGCAGAACGGCGTCGTTGTAACGGAAGTTGGTGTTCAGTTCTTCCAAAGCAGCTTCACTGCACTCAACGTTCAGCAGAACGTAGTGGGCTTTGTGAATCTTGTTGATGGAGTAAGCCAGCTGGCGACGACCCCAGTCTTCCAAACGATGCACCTGACCGCCATCTTGAGTGATGGTAGCGGTGTAGCGCTCGATCATACCGGGCACCTGCTCGCTCTGGTCCGGGTGAACCAGAAATACGATTTCGTAATGACGCATTGATAGCTCCTTACGGGTTACGCCTCCCACTCAAATGGCGGTGAGGCAAGGAGAGCTGGATAAAATCCAGCCAGTTTTAGGGCCGCGCATTGTATGCGAGGCCGGGAGTTGATGCAAGTTTGATCAATAGAAGCTGGCTATTAGGATTTAGTCGCCAGGGCGCTTCGCTGGCGCACAGCCTCGAATAAGCACACGCCAGTGGCAACCGACACATTCAAGCTGGAGACTTCGCCCGCCATGGGAATGCTGATCAGGCCATCGCAGGTTTCGCGCGTCAGCCTGCGCAGGCCGTCGCCTTCGGCGCCCATCACAATCCCCAAAGGGCCGGTGAGATCGGCCTGGTAGAGGCCCACGGTGGCCTCGCCGGCGGCACCCTGGAACCAAACACCTGCATCGCGCAGCTTGTTCAGGGTGCGCGCCAGGTTGGTCACCGGCACCAGCGGTAGCACCTCAGCCGCGCCACAGGCCACCTTGCGGGCCACCCCCGTGAGGCTTGCGGAGTTGTCTTTCGGCACGATTACTGCGTGCACGCCTGCGGCCTCGGCACTGCGCAGGCAGGCGCCCAGGTTGTGCGGGTCGGTTACGCCGTCTAGTACCAGCAAGAATGCAGGCTCGTCCAGCCGCTCGATGAGCTTTAGCAAAAAGGCTTCGTCGTGCACCTGGCCCGGGTCGCACTCGGCCACCACCCCCTGGTGATTGCCATCCACCAGGGCATCGAGCTTGGCACGGCTCCAGCGCTCAAGGCTGATGCCTTCACGCTCGGCAAAGTTCACCACCTTTTGCAGCTTCTGGTCGTCGCGGCCAGTGAGCAACATCAACTTGCGAATGCGCTGGGGCGCACTTTTAAGCAAAGCCTGCACCGAGTGCAGGCCATAGATCAATTCGGTTTTCATTTGCGGGTTCGTGGTTTTGCAGAAGGTTTGGTGCCTGTGGCGCGCTTGGGCTTGCCGGTTTTTGTGGATTTGGCCGTGCTCGCCACGGTTGCCGCACCACGCGCCTTGGCGCGGGTTTTACCGCCAGCCGCGCCCTTGCTGCCGCCGCCCTTGCCGGGCTTGGGCGCGGCGTCAGCCCGTGCGCGGCCCTTCTTTTTGGTTGTTTGGCGCAGGTTTTTCGCGCCTTTTTTGGTCAGGCTGGCCTTGCGCTTGTTCAGCACCTGCACCAACTCGAAATCTACCTTGCGCTCATCCAAGTCTACGCGCACGACTTTTACTTCCAGCTCATCACCCAGCTGGAATACCTGGCGGCTGCGTTCACCCACCATGCGGTGATGGGCGGCGTCGTAGTGGTAGTAATCCTGAGGCAGGCTGGTTACGTGCACCAGGCCATCTGTGTGCAGATCTTTCAGCTCGACAAACAGGCCAAAGCCGGTGACGCCACTGACCACGCCTTCAAAATTTTCACCCACGCGATCTTGCAGGAACTCGCACTTAAGCCAGCTCATCACCTCGCGGGTGGCTTCATCGGCGCGCCGCTCGGTAAGCGAGCAACCCTCACCCAAAACCAGCAGGTCGTCGATGTTATAGGGGTAAATTTTAGCCTTTGGCAGGGTTGCCACGCCTTTCACGCGCTGCACCTGCTTGGAATCCAAGGTAGAGCGGATAACCGAGCGAATGGCGCGGTGCACCAGCAAATCCGGGTAGCGGCGAATGGGCGAAGTAAAGTGGGCGTAGGCCGTGTAACCCAGGCCGAAGTGGCCTTCGTTTTCTGGCTGATACACTGCCTGGGTGAGGCTGCGCAGCATCACCATTTGAATCACATGGGCGTCTGAGCGGCCCTCAATGGCGTGCAATACCCTTTGGTAATCGGCCGGCGTGGGCTCATCGCCGCCGGGCAAATCCAGGCCCAGCTCGCCCAAGAATTCACGCAGGTTGGCAAGCTTTTGATCTGCCGGGCCACGGTGTACCCGGTACAGGCCCGGCACTTTGTGTTTTTCCAAAAAGCGCGCCGCGCACACGTTGGCCGCCAGCATGCACTCTTCAATGAGCTTGTGGGCATCGTTGCGCACCACCGGCACAATGCGATCAATCTTCCGTTCGCGATTAAAAATAATGCGCGTTTCTACGGTTTCAAAATCAATAGCGCCGCGTTCGTCACGGGCTTTGCGCAGGGCTTTGTATAAATTGTGCAGCTCGCGTATTTGCGGCATGCGCGCACCCAGTGCACCGCCCTCTTTGCGCTTGCGGCCCAACAGGGTGTCTACAATTTTGCGGCCCGTTGAGCGCTCGTCTACATCTGCAGCCAGCGCCTCGCCCACCTGGTTGTAGGTTAGGCGGGCATGGGAATGCATTACCGCTTCATAAAATTTGTAACCGCTGATTTTGCCGGCGCTTGAGATAGTCATCTCGCACACCATGCACAGGCGATCCACTTCCGGGTTGAGCGAGCACAGGCCGTTCGACAGGGTTTCGGGCAGCATGGGCACCACAAAATCCGGGAAGTACACCGAGTTGCCACGCACCACTGCTTCGCGATCCAGGGCCGAACCCACGGTCACATAATGTGACACATCGGCAATGGCCACATACAGGCGCCAGCCGCCGGATTTCTTTGGCTCGCAATACACCGCATCATCAAAATCGCGGGCGTCTTCGCCGTCGATGGTAACAAACGGCAAGTGGCGCACATCCACGCGGCCCTGCTTATCGGCCTCTTGCACTTCGGGGGCAATGGCATCGGCCTGCGTGCGCACAGAGGCGGGCCACATATGGGGAATGCCGTGGGCCCGAATGGCAACGTCGATTTCCATACCCGGCGCCATATGATTACCCAGCACTTCAATCACGCGCCCTTGCGGGTTTTGCTTGCGCCCGGGCTGGCGGGTGATCTCTACCACCACCACCTGGCCATCGGCCGCACCGGCCAAATCTTCGGGGGCAACCAGAATGTCGTGCAAAATACGGGCGTTTTCAGGGCGCACAAACGCCACGCCTTGCTCGTGCACCAAACGCCCCACCACCTGGTGGGTATTGTGGGCAATCACCTCAACAATGTCGCCTTCGGTGCGGCCGCGGTTATCTGTGCCGCTGATACGCACCAGCACTTCGTCGCCATCAAACACCTTGCGCATCTGGCGGTTGTAGAGGTAGATGTCTTCACCGCCGTCTGCGGGAATCAAAAAGCCGTAGCCATCTTTATGGCCCTGTACGCGGCCACGAATCAAATCAACTTTATTAATTACGGCATAACCGCCCTTGCGGTTAGAAATTAACTGCCCATCGCGCTCCATAGCGATCAAGCGCCGGCGCAGAGCCTCGCGATCGTCATCGGTAGTCAGGCCCAGCGTAAAGGCCAACTCATCTTGAGTTTGCGGGCCGTTGGCATTGTTGAGAAGCTCGGCGATATATTCGCGACTGGGGATGGGGTTTTCGTACTTTTCTGCCTCACGGCGGGCGAAGGGGTCTTGCTTAATGGATCGTTTCTTGGTCAATACTCTTTCCTTTATATAGATGTAGCAATGGGCTACGGGGCGCACTATACCCTAAGAGCGCCCCAGTACCAGCGAAGTTCACCAAAATCCCGCATTTTTTCACCTTCGCTAATTGACAAGCATATACCAGATCCTTATAGTGCGCGCCTCAGCTTTTGCTGACCCGCCCAGATGGTGAAATGATAGACGATGTGCAGGATGCACAGGTGTCTCGTTAGGCAGGAGCCGCCAGAGACCACGCGTAGCGTGACGTAGCCAGGGCATACACTGCGTTAAATAGGCCGCAGTATAATCTCGTCATATTTGCCCAGATGGTGAAATTGGTAGACACGCTAGCTTCAGGTGCTAGTGGCCTTACGGCCGTGGAGGTTCAAGTCCTCTTCTGGGCACCATACATAAAAAACCCGCTCAATGAGCGGGTTTTTTTATGCCCAGGGACTTCCGGCCCACCAGCGAAGCTGGCGTGCGTTTGCCTGCACGTGAAGCTACCGCTTCACAACCGTTTGGCTCACCCTCTTCTGGGCACCATATTCGAAACCCTTCTAAGCCTTTGTTTTAGAAGGGTTTTTAATTTCTTGGGTTCTATTTTTCCTGCCCAGAGTCGCCGCCTGTACATCCAACTTGTACATTTTGAGGTGACGATGAAAGCAACCAGTAAGTACCTTTACTTGAGTAAGCACGGCACGTATTATCTGCGCCTTGCTATACCGAGATTAATTCGTCCCGTAATTGGCCGCAGCGAGCTGAAGTTCAGCTTGGGCACTGAAAATCTGCAAAAGGCCAGCCTATTAGGTGAAAGGGAACGGATATACATAGAGTGCCAATTCCAAATAATCACAAAAATAATGGAATTACATGATTTTCACCCTGACCGGGTTCACTACCCTCACGAAGGGCAAACTATTGCCCTGAATTTCGCTGAAGCCTGCCAAAAGCTCCAATACCTCGAGTTTCACACCAGAGCTATCAGGCAAAGCTCCAAGCACGTCTTCTCAAGCGCGAGCCTACAAGCAAAGCTTGAACAACTATTCCCTGGTGCGAATAACATAACCTTTGATGAAACCATGGCGGCTAGACTCGCCCAAAGCCTCGCCAACGAAAAAGCAGCTCTTGAGGGGGCGTTACAGACAGGGGTTAAGGCAAGGCACTACTTCCAACAGCTGCAAGGGCACACTCAGCACTTACCCAGCAATCAACCGATTCCAGAAGCGCCAGCTAGCACACCCAATAGCGATCCACGCTGTATGACTCTAAACGAGTTAATACGCGCCTATTTTGACAGCCAGCTAGCAGAAAAGCGCTGGACTGAGCGAACCTACGATCAGAACTCTCCAAAGGCGGCTCAGCTTTTGGAGATTCTTGGGGACGTTGCAATCCACTCCATTAGCCGAAGCCAAGCGCGTGAAGCACGTGAAATCTTAAGCAATTTGCCATCCAATCTTGCCAAAGACACAAAGCTCTCAAAACTTCCACTACGCGAGGTTGCCAAGCGCAATCACAAAAAGCTTCGCGCCGTTAAGACGGTGAACAACCAGATAGATTTTTTTGTAGCCATGTTTCAGTGGGCTATTAATGAACGTCACTATAACGAACAGAACCCGTTCCATAATCTGAGGTTAAAGACAGACGAATCCAGTGACAATTCAAGAAAAATCTTTGAACCAGGCGATTTATCCAAACTGTTTTCACTGCCGATCTTTCAAGCATATGGGAAGAACCGACATGATTGTCCCTCGCGATATTGGGGCCCCATCATCGCCTACCTTACAGGCGCTCGAATCGAAGAGATCACGTCACTGGCGGTGAAGGATATCGCACTAGACTGCACACCGCCCTACATTGACATCAACGCCAATGGCACCATCAATGGGAAAAAGAAGCGCCTGAAGAATACTCAATCCGCTCGCCGCGTGCCCATCCACCCGATACTGTTCGAGCTTGGTTTTGACAGGTACGTAGCACGAGCTGCAAAACATAAAAGCGGATTGCTATTTAAGGAAGTCGATGGCGATAAGCGCTCCACTAGCGATCGATTGAGCGCATGGTTCAACACAACAGCAAAGCAGACCGCTGAGCTGGATGATCCAAAAGGAAAAGTGTTTCACAGCTTTCGCCACACCTTTACCACATTGCTACATCGCGCGGGTGTAGATAACCTGGATATCGAACACATGACCGGCCACTCAACCGGAAGAAAAACTACCGGCCAAAAAGTCTACACTCACGCAAGTGTTGAACACTTACACACAAAGCTAGTTGAGCTAGATACTGCGCCGATCCAATTGGTTAAGCCTCATAATTGGTGAACCGAAACGGGGGCGCTAGCGCCCCCAATTTGACAAAAACCACCCCGACCCTATAATACCGCTACCGCCGATTTAACCCCGGCAACTTGCGGGCGGTATATAAATTCAGCTAAAGCGCTACGGAACGCAGCCCTTGCTTTCCCGCGTTATGTTGCCTTGATTGGTATAAATCAAGGAGCCAACATGTACCCTGTACAGTCTCTCATTTATAGAACCCTCAATACAGATTCGAAGTACGCTGCGCGTAAGATTCTTGCAGAAAAGCTTGGCAACAAAAGCCGTAATAAAGCCTTTTCCATGGCAGACCGCTTTCTGGAATGGCCCGTCATCAGTGTTGAATACGCTATTCGTCTTCACGAGGCGCTAGGCCTTCCAAAGGAAATCGTTCTGGATGCAGCCCGTGATGCCTATTTGCAGGCCGAGGAAGAACATCGGTTGGCGTATCTCAATGCCATGGGGCCGCATTTAGCGATTGAAACCCAAGGGCCCATTTCATCGCCGGTGTTTGCCTGCCTGAGTTACAACCGGCTGAAAGTGCTTCGCCTGCCAAAGGGCATTGCTCATGAATCTATGGATAAACAACTCCGCTGCGCGCGTGAAGCGATCGAACGTCACGTTGCGGAGTTTGGCTACAAACTTCCGATCTTCGGTGAGATTCTGGGCTTTATTTACAAGCAAGACACAGAAAACTGTTACGAACTAGATAAACAGGGAAGCCTTCTGCGCAAACTACCCGGTAAACCCGACGCGCCAAACTTCAGCGTCGGGATAGGTGGGCGTCGCTACGACTGGTCAACCATTCCTTCGTTCATTCAAGCCCCTTGATTTAATGGCTAACTATTATCTTGCAGGAGAGTTCTATGGGAATTCCAGTGTCCTACTTTAGCCCTATTGCCGATTGCAAAGTTCGGCAGCTCACGCAATTAAGATGGGAGTGGATCTGTTGGTTAAAGCAGTTGCGCACCGACATAGAGGCGGGCGCTTTCAAGAGCACAACAGAAGATCTCAACGATACCCTTGCGTATTTTGAGTGCTTTCAGAGGGCAGATGGCTATATTAACCTTGGCGACAGTTATGAAATGCCGAGCGATGCGAGGGTGGATTTCATCTACATTCCTACGGCGCTAGCCTGTGCAATCATCAACCTGCTTAATCTGGATATCAAAGATAAGCGCGCCCAGCAGTTTCTGAAGATCACCGTGCGGGCTGCCAGCGGTCGTAAGTTTAGGGGCTCAGGTTACGAGGCAGATCCGTATCTTGCCTTCACGCTTGAAATCTTTGCATGGGGCAATCTGTTACAAGGCCTGTTTAAGGACAGGTGGCGACACACCAAGGAGCAGGCGCTCCTGTTTGACACCTACGTTCGCCTGACCGATCTCTTGATTGATCCAGATAAAGCCACGTGGGGCAGTCTCGACGCAGATTGGATCAAACACTGTTTGAGGCTCATGAACTGCACGGCCAACAACTACTCGCTTTTGAAAATCTCTCCACTAGCAGAAGAATTCAAACGAACATTCCAATACATTGACTTGTTGACCGCCTTATACGAGGGCTCGCCCAATGACTGAATTCCATGTTGCGGTGTACGGTTCACTAAAGCAGGGCTACGCCAATCACGGTTATTTGCACACAGCCGTGCGTCTCGGTGACTACCAAACAGAGCCAAGGTATACCCTGCTGGATCTTGGGTTCTTCCCAGCGCTCATTGACGAAGGTACAACGAGTGTCTCTGTAGAGATCTACCGCGTTTCTTCTGCGACGCTAACAAATCTGGACAGGCTTGAAGGGCATCCCCGCTTCTACAGGCGCACAGAAAGGCAGATCATTGGCTTTGGTCTGGCATGGATTTACATCGCCAACAAAGAAGCGCTAGCCGGTTCGCACTACAATGCTATCGCTACAGGCGTATGGGGTGAGGAATTTTGAGTGAAGCAGCGGCGTCGCTACGCCATTCATCAACAAACAGGGCGCCATCTAAGCTTTGAGCAAACAGACATTCCAGCGACAAGGGTGATCATTGCCCTCATGTCGTTCTTCCCACAAACTGTCATTGCGTGCGCCAAAGTAGTCTCCCAGCTCCATGTGCGCTCGATCATCTTCCTCTTGCTGACTACAAACGGCAAATCCACTTACAATGAAGTCCTCTTGATCTGCGCCCTTGGGCTCTTGAAGAGTTTGCAAAAATTCATAATAAGTCAGCATTCGCCCGGTTCTGCAGTTTAGTGCACGGGTATGCGTCAAGGTCTGTTCGATGCCTGCCTGTAAGGCTGAGTAGAGTTCAAGATTACAATAGTAGTAAGGTCGATCGCAGATTCGACGAACCAGATCTGCGGGCACAGAGAAGTACTCAGCGACATCAGGTTCCGTCAGGTCCGAATAGAAATCAGCGAGCGCAATGGCGACAGACCGGCAATCGAAAACAAGACCAGACTCTTCAGCGAGCTCCCTCATGGAAATCGGCGTTACGCCATAACGTTGCCGAATGAGCGTCAATATCCTTTGCAATCCATAGGACTGGGCTTTGTATTTCAGGGTCACTGGCTGAATGTACCCGGGAATGTGCGGAACGCTCAGTGCCATAGTGTAAATCCCATTTTCATGACTTCCAAACTAGAGCAAACTCTAAGTCTGCCTAGGCAATATCTACTGACCGCTAGCGGCCTCTCCAAGCGTACTGCATCCATCCTCATAGTCTGCGCAATAACTTCCCATTAATTCAGAGGCAGCTTCCTGTAGTTCGGCAAGGTAGTCATCAATCGTCCCTTCAGGGTTTTCCTGCTTCCACTCCTCATATTCCCGCTTTTCAAACCAACCTGCAGCAACTGCTCCAACAAAAGGCGCTATTGTTACCAATCGCTTAGCTCGCTCCTTAAGCTTGACCTTAACTATGTCTTTCCGGTGTTTAAGTTGCATGGTCACAATAGCAGCCTTTAAGCCATCGATTGTTTTATTTACAAAATAGCCGCCAGCGGAAAGCACTGAAAACAGCACAAATATGATGATATTTTTAATCATCTTCGGCCCCAATTTACCTGGTTTAGATTTTCATGTTATTCGGTGCTTACCATGCGCCAGGGCGCCTCGTTACACCTGCAACAAGCCAGCATTATTCCTAAGCCACTCCCTGTGTTTCAAGTAATCCGGCAACATTCGTTCTACCTCGCGCCAGAACTCCGGCGAATGATCATGGCGAATCAAGTAGCAAAGCTCATGAATCACTACGTACTCCACAATGCGATTGGGTGCCATCAAAACCTGCCAGTTGAATTCCAGCTTGCCCTTAGCTGTGCAGCTGCCCCAGCGGGATTTGAACGATTTGACACCCACCCCTGCAGGCTTAACACCTACCAGGGGGGCATAACGATCAACCTTCTCGGCCAGCTTTACTTCAGCATGGTGCTTGTACCAGCGAATGAGTGCATTCCGGACGACGTGGGGTTTAGCCGATCCTTCTGGCACGCAAACCTCCAAGTAGCCTCTCACCAGTTTAACTGGCTGATAAGGTGATTTGATTACTTTAAGCCGGTAGTTTTTCCCCAAATAGGAAAACGCCTCACCAGACACAAATTTCTTATTTGTAATCGGATTCGATTCCTGATGGAGCTGGATCTTTTCCTTTATCCACTTGCGTTTATCTTTCAGCAGGTTCTGAATGCGTGCCAATTCAAGATTCTTTGGTACAACAACAGATACCGATCCATCTTCAATTCGGATATCTGCCGTTTTTCGTCGGTCAATGCGTTTCACTTCTGCAACGAAGCCCTGCCCTTGCACGTATTCCGGGAGCTTTGCCATCACACTGCTAGCCATTTATACCGAACCCTTAAATTTCACTTTGCCTAGCTCCATGAATCTCTCCTGAAGGATATTCACAAGGGCTTTATAGTCAGGATCAATGGTGACCGCTCAGCCAAAGGCCTAGCTCCCGATATCAGTATCAAAGACCATTTGCTGGATGAACATGACGAAATTTTGAACGGCATACTATCCCGATTAAAGCCCCAATAGGCAATCAGCTAACGTGCCTGCATGGCGAGGGCCTATGAATATTTATTAAACAACGTGCGCTGGTCGTTATGAACCACAATCGTTAGAAAAGCCAATACATCTAGCCGCTTAACAACCAAAAGACCCTGAAGATAGCCCACCAAAACAAAGGCCACCGCCGCTTGCGCGATGGTCGCCTTTTTTACTTTAAAAAAACTAGCAGTTAGCGCTTATGCCTGCGAAGCAATCCACTCGTTAACGCGACGCTCAAGAATCGGTAATGGCAGTGCACCGCCACCGAGAACGGTGTCGTGAAAGCCACGAATGTCGAACTTGTCGCCAAGTGCTGCTTCGGCCTTAGCCCGCAACTCCTGGATTTTCAACATGCCAATTTTGTAGGCCGTAGCCTGGCCGGGCCATGCGATGTAGCGGCGCACTTCCGAGCGCACAGCGGTTTCGGGAATGGCTGAGTTTTCCAGGAAGTAATCAACCGCCTGCTCTTCTTTCCAGCCCTTGGCGTGCAGGCCTGTATCTACCACCAAGCGAATGGCACGCCACATTTCAGCAGTTAAGTGGCCAAAATGTTTATACGGGTCTTCAAAGGCGCCCATTTCTTTGGCGAGTTTTTCCGAGTAAAGGGCCCAGCCTTCTGAATACACGGTAAAGCCAGCCTGCGTTCTGAACTGTGGAATGTCGGTGCGCTCTTGGGCAATAGAAATTTGCATATGGTGGCCAGGGTTACCCTCGTGGTAGGCCACGGTTTCCATATCCGCGGTTGAGTAGGCATTCATATCCGCCAAGTGCGCGTAGTAAATACCGGGGCGCGAGCCATCGGGTGTGCCGGGGTAATAGTGCTGGGCACCGCCTGCCTGCTCACGGAAGGCCTCTACCCTTTTTACCACTAACTTCGCCTTGGGTAGAATACCGAAATACTCCGGTAGCTTCGCCTCTATGGCATCAAGGAAGGCTGTCGAATCATCTATGTAAGCCTGGCGACCTTCATCGGTATTGGGGTAATAGAACTGCGGATCTTCACGCAGGAACTTGAAAAAGGCCTGCAAATCGCCTTCAAACGCCATGCTATTTTTGATGGCTTCCATCTCTTTGCGTATGCGCGCCACTTCCTTCAAGCCCAGCGCGTGAACCTCATCGGCTGTCATATCGGTGGTGGTGTTTTGCTCCAGGCGCATCTGGTAGTAGGCCGCGCCATCTGGCAAGCTGCTGGCGCCGTGGGGTTCAGCTGGTGCCTTGGCCATGTCTGTTTTTAGCCAGGCAATCAAGGAGTTGTAGCTGGGGCCGAAACGTTTGACCAGCGCAGCCTTGGCATCGGCTTTGAGCTTGCCGGCCTGGGCTTCATCTATGGTGCCTTGCTCCAGTAGCGCATCTACCTTGGCCTGGGCATTGGCCCACAAAGGCGCATCGGTGCCGGAGTCATCGAAGGGTGCGCCAGTCACCAGCTTGCTGGCTTGATCGATGGCGCCTTCTGTAGCAAAGCGCGGTGGGCGAATGTTCATTTTGGCGCTGGTTTTGGCGTGCTCCAGCAGCTGATCTATACCGCGGGCAATGCCACCAATACGGGCAGTAAAGGCCTCCATATCAGCCGCCGTTTCCACTTTGTGGAAATTCATCAGAAAGTTCGGCAATTGCGACTGTGCGCCACCCATTTGTTCAAATATGTACTGGTGACGTAAAAAAGGCTCGGCCTTAAGATCTTGCTCGTATTGGAAGATCCATAAATCGTAGGAACTTTTACCTTCATTGGTGAGCGCGCTGCGGTCGAACTCGGCCTTCATTTTTTCCACGCTGGCCTTTTTCCAGGCCATTTGCCGGGTGTGCGCCTCTGTACTGAAATCGTCAATTTGGTCGTAGAGGTCTTTGCGGCCCAAAAAGCTCAGCTGGATGGGGCTAAACTGCAGCTGCTCCTCATACTGGGCATCCAGCCAGGCATTCAGGCGCAGTGTTTCCTGGGCCAGGCTTTCTGTACCGGCCTGGGTTTGGGCGCTTGGCGCCTCTGCTGTGGGCTGGCTTGTGCCTTTGGAGTCGCAACCGGCGATGAGTGCGGCGGCAATGGCCATTGGTAGCAGGGTTCGCTTGAAGTTCATGGTCTATCTCTCTTTTGTTATAGGAATTTCGTGCGTTACCGGGCCAATGTAGCCTATTTCAGGCAGGGGTTCTATTCCCGAGGCGAAGGCCCACACCTGCTGCAAGGCATTAAAAATGGGGAATTCACAAGCCTCTGGTAGCAAGAGGCGCCCCTGTTTACAGATGCGCGGTAAGTGTATTTTTGCTGGCAAGCTGGCGCCATCAAGGGCGCGATTACAACCTACTTGCACCCGGCCAATGTAGCTGTTTAACCGCGCAGGCCTCTGGGGAGAAACGCAGGCCGGCGCCAAAAAATTATCATTTTGTAAATTAAAAGCGTGGCCGGCACCAGCGTCTGCCAAAAAAGGTACGAGCAGAAAGACAATCTAAGCGACAAACGCCCGTTAAAAGATGCGAAAAACGATCGTAGGAACTAAACGCTATATAAAAATTTATATTTCAACTTGATTACAATATAGATCTATCTTCAATCACTCGACCTTGAAATTGCCATCAAGCTCCTTGCTTCAACCCTTCAATCCACCCGCTGTGAACCTTAAAAACCGATTATCGCACCCTCAATGCCTTGACCTTACCTTCCTTTTATTCCGTTGCTAATTAACAAACTAAAGCTACGCTTAACTTTGCCGACAACGTAAGGCAAGAGCAAAAACACCCGAGGGGCGTAAAGGCGTGGCATCTAAAACATCATTTTCATTGGGCAAGCATCTGGACATCAGCGCAGTAAACAACCTGCAAGAGCGTATGCTCAAAGCCCTCGAAAAATCCGGCGACGTGAACCTAAAAGCCGGTTCAGTTGAGCGTGTAGATTCAGCCGGACTGCAATTGGTGCTGTGCTTCCGACGCGAACTGCAAAGAAGTGGCAGCGATATTTTTTGGCAAAAGCCCTCTGAAAAAGTGCTCACCACAGCTGCGTTATTAGGCATCCAATCTAAACTGGGTTTGTAAACATATTGAGGACGTCATGGCCGACATCTTAATCGTTGATGATTCCGCTTCCATGCGAAATATGGTGAGCACCACACTCAGCACTGCCGGGCACAAGGTGTCTGAGGCGGACAACGGGCAAAACGCCCTGAACACTGCAAAAAGCGGCAAATTTGACATTGTTATTACCGATCTGAACATGCCGGTAATGGATGGCATAGAACTTGTTCGCCAACTGCGCACACTCCCGTCCTACAAATACACACCCATTCTTTTGCTCACTACCGAGTCTGCAGACGATAAAAAGGCACAAGGCAAACAGGCCGGCGCTACAGGTTGGCTGGTAAAGCCCTTTAACCCCGATAAGCTGCTAGCCACTGTCGACCGGGTAATGCCTTAGTCATTCTATGCACCCGGAGCAGACCCATGTCTATCGATTTAAAACAATTTCACCAAACCTTCTTTGAGGAAAGCCTTGAAGGGTTAGATGTGATGGAGCAGTCGCTGCTCCAGGTACAAAACGAAGACGGCGACAACCCAGAGCTCATTAATACCATCTTCCGCGCAGCCCACTCCATTAAAGGTGGCAGCGGCACCTTTGGCTTTGCCGACATCGCAGAATTCACCCACCTGCTGGAAACCCTGCTCGATGAAGCCCGCGATGGCAAGCGCACCCTCGATACCGAGGCCATCGACCTGCTGCTGAAATCCACCGATTGCCTGCGCGCCATGGTGGCGGGCCACATGGCCGATGCGCCCGCTGCGGCCAACATCACCGATGAACTGGCGGCAGGTTTTAAAAAGCTTCTGGCACAAGCACCCGGCGCTGCAGGCGCGCCGCAAGCGGCCCCCATGCCCTCGAGCACACCATCGGAATCCAGCAGCACCCGGGTGTGGAATATCAGTTTCATTCCCAACCGCGACATATTATTGAGCGGCAACGAGCCGGCACGGATTTTTCGCGAGCTGGCCGAGCTCGGCGAATGCCTGGCGCTGGCCGATGAATCCCAACTGCCCGAGCTGAACCTCCTCACCCCCGATGAATGCTTTTTACAATGGCAACTGTGGCTGCGTACAGCCGCGGCCGAGGCCGATATTCGCGAAGTGTTTGAGTGGGTAATAGACGATTGCACGCTCACTGTCCGCCAGGCAGCCGATGCCGAGTGGCCGGGCGAAGACGCACAGGCCGACACGCCCGTTAGAGCCCAAAATAATTCAGAGCAATCGGCAGTGAACGAAGTCACTGCGCCCGCACAGCCTGCAGCCGCTCAGGCGACAGACGCGCAAGCTAAAGCCACAAGCCCTGCCGCGAGCCCGCCGCAAGGCCCTAAGAAAGCCGCGCCAGCCGCAGAACCCGCCCAGGCGGTAGCCAGCCCCCAGTCGTCGTCTATTCGGGTGGGCATCGATAAGGTAGACAGCCTCATTAATCTTGTGGGGGAGCTTGTGATTACCCAGTCCATGCTTTCGGAATTGGGTAACGATTTCACCATGGATCGCGTAGACAGGCTCAACAACGGGCTTGAGCAGTTGATGCAAAACACCCGCGAGCTGCAAGAGAGCGTAATGCGCATTCGCATGCTGCCCATCAGCTTTGCCTTTAACCGCTTCCCGCGCATGATTCGCGATTTAAGCCAGAAAACCGGCAAGCAGGTAGAGCTGAAGCTCAGCGGCGAGCAAACGGAACTGGATAAAACCGTGATGGAGCAAATCAGCGATCCGTTGGTGCACCTGGTGCGCAACGCCGTGGATCACGGGCTGGAACCGCCGGCTGAGCGCGAACAGGCCGGCAAAGCCGCCACTGGCAACCTGCACCTGAACGCCTTTCATCAGGGTGGCAACATTGTGATTGAAATTTCCGATGACGGGCGCGGCATCAACGGCGAGCGGGTGCTGCAAAAAGCCATCGAAAAAGGCCTGGTGCCCGAGGGCACAGAGCTTAGCCAGCAACAGATTTTTGATTTGATATTCGAGCCCGGCTTTTCCACCGCAGCCACCGTGAGCGACATCTCCGGGCGCGGCGTGGGCATGGATGTGGTTAAACGCAACATCAAATCCTTAGGCGGGCGCATTGAGGTGATCTCGGCCCAAGGCAAGGGCTCCACCTTCCGCGTGCACCTGCCCTTAACCCTTGCCATTCTCGATGGCCAGCTGGTGCGCGTGGGTGGCGAAACCTACGTCATCCCCCTGGTGACCATTGTGGAATCGCTGCAAATGCAGCCCGACTCCATCAACTATGTGTCGGGCAATATCCCTATGTATCGCCTGCGCGAAGACAACGTACCGCTGGTGGCCATGAACCAGCTGTTCGATGTAGAGACAGACCCAACCGCGGTAGATAACCAATTGCTTGTGGTGGTAGAAGCCGACGGTCAAAAACTGGGCCTGCGCATCGACGACTTACTGGCCCAACAGCAGGTGGTGATCAAGAGCCTGGAAAGCAACTACAAGCGCATTGAAGGTGTATCCGGCGCCACCATTTTAGGCGATGGCTCAGTGGCGCTGATATTGGATGTCACCGGCATTATGAACCTGGCGCTCAGCCAGCGCGGCAGCAACCCGAGGGCCGCGTAAGATGAACAGCCAAACAACCCCCGAACTCATCGCCGTACCCGAAGTGCACACCGCAGCCAAAGATGCCTACACCGGCATCGATTTTATCAGCACCGGTGATCAGTACCTCACCTTTTACCTGGGCCGCGAGCTCTACGGGGTAGACATTCTAAACGTTACCGAAATCCGCGGCTGGGATGCCCCCACCCGTATTCCGAACGCCGCAGGCTACATGAAAGGCGTGGTGAATATTAGGGGCCTTGTGATCCCCATTATCGATTTACGCATTTTATTTGGCGTTGGCGAGCCCACCTACAACGCCACCACGGTGGTGGTGGTATTGGCGATTCACACAGCCCAAATCGATCGCACCATGGGCTTTGTGGTAGATGCGGTGAGTGATGTGCTGGATGTTGATGCCGAGAAAATCAAAAAAAATTGCAGCCTTAGCGGCACTGTGTCTGAAGCCTATATTCGTGGGCTTGTGAATTCAGGTAAAGACGTCGTGACGCTGCTCGAAATTGAGCGCCTGATCAGGCTGGATAGGGAGTAAACCATGACAGAAGCCTCACATGAGTACCTCACATTTCTATTAGGTGACGGCGAGTATGGCGTAGATATTCTCTGCGTACAGGAAATCATGGTACTCACACCCACAACGGAAATTCCAGGCGTACCAGACTACATAAAAGGCGTGATTAATCTGCGCGGCGTCATTGTACCCATAGTGGATTTACGCAACCGCTTTGGCCTGCGGGAGAAACCTTACGATGCCACTACCGTCGTGATAGTGCTGCGCACCCAGCAAGCGGGTCGCAATGTGGTGCTTGGCATAGTGGTAGACGCCGTATCGGAAGTCTACAAGCTCTCGGATGCCGATTTAAAAACCGCACCGGATTTTGGCGAAGCCATAGACAGCCGTTTTATACACTCGCTGGCTGCCATTGAAGATCAAATAATCGTATTGCTAGACACCCACAAATTGCTGGATGTGAAAGAGCTCTACAAGGTTACCCAGCGTGCCGTACCCGCGGCAGAACTTGGAGGCGCTGCATGAATGCAGAGCAAGTGGCATTGGTGCGCAA
The DNA here is from genome assembly GCF_024138675.1 of Simiduia sp. 21SJ11W-1. Lineage (NCBI taxonomy): Bacteria > Pseudomonadati > Pseudomonadota > Gammaproteobacteria > Cellvibrionales > Cellvibrionaceae > Simiduia > Simiduia sp. 21SJ11W-1. The sequence continues at coordinate 3,646,894 of NZ_CP090959.1, forward strand.
GGGTTGGAGCCAGCTGGCGCCTCATGCAGAGCGCGCATCGAACGTATTTTTGGAAACCGTTGTTAAGCACGACCCAAGCCTTAGCCACCTGTTTGAGGGTTCGATTACAGAACGCGGTGCAGAGCTCGTTGAATCACTCGACACAATAATTTCAGCACTGGATGACGAAAAAGAATTAGCAGCGCAGTTTATGAACATCGGCCAGCAATACACACCCTACGGTGTATTGCCTGACCACAGCCCAGTAATAAAACGCTCGCTGATGGAAACACTGGAAGAAATACTGGGCAAAAAATTTGATGACGATGCATACCTGGCCTGGAGTGCATTTTATAACCAAGCAACCGACATATTGAATTCAATCGACGCGCAGGAAGAAGTCGCCGCCGATGAAACACCCGAAGAGGACGATACAATGGCAAAGTCTGGCGACAACGATGGCCTGAAGCTGTTAGAGAGCGCAATTAACAATACGCTAACTGCAATCATGATGGTTGATAGGGATCTGGTGATCACCTATGTCAATAAAGCAACCATGGCGCTGTTTCGTAAGCACGAGAAAACCTTCCAGTCTATTTGGCCTGGTTTCTCGGCATCGGAAGATTACATGATAGGCAAGTGCATAGACGACTTTCATAAAAAGCCAGAGCACCAGCGACGGATACTTAACGACCCATCCAACCTGCCTTACCGGACAGACATTCAAGTGGCAGATCTCATTATTGAGCTGAATGTATCTTCAATTATGGGCGATGACGGAAGCTACATCGGCTGCACGTTGGAGTGGAACGATGTTACCGCAATCCGCGAAACAGAAGACCGTGGGGTTCGATTACAAGGCGCGGTAGATCAATCTACCACCGCCCTCATGATGGTTGATCGAAACTTTGAAATTACCTACATGAACCAGGCAAGCCTCAAGCTACTTAAAGAGCACGAAGCGGTATTTCAGAAAAAGTGGCCCACCTTCAGAGCAGACGAGTCCTTCATGATGGGCGCCTGCATTGATATGTTCCATAAAAATCCCGCGCATCAACGAAAGATGCTGGATGACCCTTCCATATTGCCTTACACCACCGACATTCACATTGAAGATTTAACCTTCTCGCTGGGTGTATCAGCCATTTATTCACGCACAGGCGACTACATAGGCAACTGCCTGGAGTGGAGCGATGTAAGCGAGCTGCGTAAGCGCCAGTTGGAAGTGGGCAGGCTAAGCTCTGCCGTAGAAGGCATGACAACCAACCTGATGATGGCAGACACCAAAGGCAACATTGTCTATATGAACCCCTCGGTTGGACAAATGCTGAAAAAGCGCGAGGCAAAAATACAAACTGTGCTGCCCTCATTCCGGGTAGATAAAATTGTGGGCACCAACTTCGACTCCTTCCACAAAAACCCGGCCCACCAGCAAAACCTGTTGGGCAACCCCGACAACCTTCCCTACCAGAATGACATCGCACTCGCGGGCTTGGAGTTTAACCTCACAGCTATTGCACTGCGCGACAGCGATGGCAAGCATGTGGGTACGGCCGTTCAGTGGGTAGACAATACAGAAGAAAAAGATGCTCAGCGCCAAATCGGCGCGCTGATTAACGCGGCGATTGAAGGCAATCTGGATAAGCGCATAGATACCTCAAGCTATGAAGGCTTTATGAAGGATCTGGGCGATGGTATCAACAAGTTGATGGATACCATTGTTGAGCCCGTTAACAATACCATCGACATCATCCAGTCCCTTTCCCAGGGTGACGTCAGCCGCAATATGGATGGAGAATACGGCGGTCAGTTTTTGGCGCTTTCCAGTGCTATTAACGAATCCATGAATAACCTGCGCAACATGGTGTCCGAGATCCGCTCGGCTTCCAACAATGTGTTCAGTGCTGCCCGCGAAATTGCAGAGGGCAACAACGACCTCAGCCAACGCACAGAAACCCAGGCATCAAATCTTGAAGAAACCGCCTCCGCCATGGAGGAACTTACCACCACTGTGCAACAAAATGCTGAAAATGCCAGCGAAGCCACCAAACTCGCAAGCGGAGTGATGGATAGGGCCAGCAACGGTGGCACAGTGGTTAAAAGCGCTGTGCAAGCCATGGAAGACATCAATCGCTCCAGCCGCAAAATCTCAGACATCATTGGCGTAATTGATGAAATTGCCTTCCAAACCAACTTGCTGGCGTTGAACGCCGCCGTTGAGGCCGCCCGCGCCGGCGAACAAGGGCGGGGCTTCGCAGTAGTAGCAGCTGAAGTGCGCAATCTCGCACAACGCTCCGCCGCCGCCGCCAAGGAAATCAAAGGCCTGATTAACGACAGCGTAGAGGCCGTAGGCAAAGGTAACAAACTGGTAGACGAAACCGGCCAAACTTTTGGTGAACTGGTTGAGGCGGTAAAGGAAGTGGTGGCGATGATCTCCGATATCGATTCCGCCAGCAAAGAGCAAGCCGCCGGCATTAATGAAATCAGCCAGGCCGTGGCACAAATGGATGAAATGACACAGCAAAATGCCGCACTGGTAGAAGAGGCATCCGCATCCAGCCGCGCCATGGAAGATCAGGCCCAACAGCTGCTCGAACAGGTAAGCTTCTTCAGTACCGGGGAAGAAGACACTCAGGTTGCCCAGGCCAGCCCTCGCACCAAAACCACTGCGCGCAGGCCTGCCAACGGCGCTGCCGCCCGGGCACAAAGGCCCGCCCGCGCGGGTGGCCAAGCTAAAGCATCAGATGAGGAGTGGGAGGAATTTTGAGCCCAGGCGCAAACCCCCACGAGCTGACTGAAGGAGACTTTCGCTATTTATGCGAACTCGTACGCAGTGAAACCGGCATAGTTCTGGGTGAACGGAAACGCGAGATGGTGTATCGCCGCTTAATGCGGCGCATACGCGACCTGAAGCTTCCTTCATTTGCAGCTTACATTGCATTATTAAAAGCAGGAGATAAAAACGAGCTACCCGACTTCATAAACTCCATGACAACCAACCTCACCAGCTTTTTCAGGGAGGCTCATCATTTCGAATTTCTGGCTAATACCTTTGTGCCGGAGCACAGGCAACAGTTTGGCCACAGCCGGCGGTTGCGCGTTTGGTCTGCCGGGTGTTCAACGGGTGAAGAGCCTTACAGCATCGCCATGACACTGCTCAACGCAGGCAGCTGGGGCGATTGGGATATGCGTTTACTTGCAACGGATCTCGATTCCGATGTGCTGGCCAAAGCCTCAAGCGGCCTTTATGCAATGGACAGGCTGGAAAAGGTAGACCAAAAAATTACAGAGAAGTTTTTTCTTCGCGGGCGAGGCGACGCAGCAGGAAAAGCGCTTATCAAGCCTCACATAAAGGAATACATAAGCTTCAAGCAACTCAACCTGCTTACCCAAAGCTGGCCTTTCCGCGGCCCCTTCGACGTAATATTCTGCCGCAACGTGCTGATCTATTTCGACAAAGAAACACAGGCACAAATAGTAAACCGATTTCAGGAAAAGCTACGCCCAGGTGGCTACCTAATGCTGGGCCATAGCGAAAGCATTGGCAAGCATGTGCGCGGCCTGGAAATGGTTGGGCGCACGATATTCCGCCGTTCACGGGTGGCCACATGAGGGGCCTTGAAGCGCATCACGAGCAACCGCTGGCCGGATTTGAAGCGATAAATCGCTACTGGGACCAACGGCGTAACCAGGTGGTCGCAAAGATATTGCCCGGTGAATTCTACGTAAGCCTTCAAGATGAAATGATTGCCACCACACTTGGCTCCTGTGTGTCTGCCTGTATATGGGACGACATCAATCACGTTGGCGGCATGAACCATTTCATGCTGCCAGAAACAGAACAGCAGGCCCACCAGGTTACTTGGGGCAATATACCCAGCCAGGCTACTCGTTATGGCAATCACGCCATGGAGCACCTGATAAACAGCATTTTAAAGGCCGGAGGCAAGCGTGCCCACTTAAAGGCAAAAATTTTTGGCGGCGGCAAGGTGCTAAACCAGTGTGTAGACGTTGGCAGTCGCAATGCGGATTTTGTTGTGAAGTACTTGCACGATGAAAACATACCGATTTTGGCAGAAGACCTATATGGCGACTATGCTAGAAAGGTTCTATTTTCGCCCATTAGCGGTCAAGCTTTTCTAAGAAAACTCTATAGTTTCAATAACAATACCCTAGCACAGCGCGAACAACGCTACGGCATGAAGCTGAAGACTGAACGTCTAGAAGGACAAGTGGAGTTGTTTAATGACTGAGACCAAGATAAAAGTACTTATAGTGGATGACTCTCGGCTCGTCAGGGACATTTTACGCAGCATATTCCTTATGGATAAATCCATGGAGGTTGTGGGATCCGCCGTAGATCCGATAGATGCCCGGGAAAAAATAAAATCACTAAACCCTGATGTCATCACCCTCGACATAGAAATGCCGAAGATGGACGGCCTGACCTTCTTGAGAAACCTCATGAGGTTAAGGCCCACGCCGGTTGTGATGATTTCCACACTCACCGAAAAGGGTGCAGACGCCACATTGCAGGCGTTGGAGCTTGGCGCAATAGATTTCATCGCCAAACCAAAAATCAAGATTGAGAGCGAATTTCCAGCCCTTGCCGATGAAATACTGAGAAAAGTGCGCTGCGCAGCGCGGGCCAAGGTAGCCCCCTTTCAACCGCCGGAAAAGCCCTCAGCGCCTGTGGCGGTGACTGCCGGCGGCCTGGCCTGCGACCTGCTCGCTATTGGCGCGTCAACCGGCGGTACAGAAGCCATAAAAACCGTGCTGCTGGCCCTACCCGCCAACGTGCCGCCTATTGTTATTGTGCAACACATGCCTCCGGGGTTTACTCAATCTTTCGCGAACCGATTGAACGAACTGTTGCCCTTTGATGTCATTGAGTTCTCAGGCCGCAACGAGCCGCTAAAGCCCGGCGTTGTATACCTTGCCAATGGTGCTGAACACATGATTGTTGAAACCCACCGCGGCCTGCTTACGGCCTCTGTGGACGACGGCGCTCCGGTAAACCGGCACAAGCCTTCTGTAGATGTGCTGTTTCGCTCTGTGGCTAAACTGCCTGAGTTGCGCACTATTGGCGTCATCCTTACAGGCATGGGAATGGATGGTGCAAAAGGCCTGCTAGACATGCGCCAGGCAGGAGCTCACACCATCGCACAAGACAAAGAAAGCTCTGTGGTTTGGGGTATGCCGCGCATTGCCTCTGAGATAGGTGCTGCTGAGCTCGTGCTCCCCCTCAACAAAATCGGCACAGCAATTGGCAACCGGTTATTTGCAAGCCGCCGGGGAGAAGCACTATGAACCATTGGTTAACCGCAGCTAAACCCTTTGCACCTTTCGCCGCCGCTGCGTTAGTAGGGCTTGCGCTTAACATACTCTGGCCTTCTGCCTGGATGGGCTGCCTGAGTGTACTGGCGCTGCTGGGATGGCACTTATTGGGGCGCGTCAATGGAGAATCAGACGCTCAAAGTAAGCCGCTTGAAGAGGAGCTCAATCACAGTGAGATTGCCGATATTTTGCAAGAAATTGGCAATCAAGTTGATCACATCATGCTTGAGGAAACAGGCAATATTGAAGACAGCGTAAACCGCATTCAAACACTGGTAGCGGAATCTATTGTGATTTTGCAGCAAAGCTTTAAGAAAATACTTAGCCATACCGAGGTTCAATCCAATTCTGCACAAGAGCTTGTCGCGCGCATAACAGGCCAGGATGAGCACGACAAAGACAAACTCCTCATACGCGATTTTATTGAAAAAACAGATGAAATAATACAGCACTATGTAGATCTTCTGGTTCTGGTAAGTGAAAAAAGTGTTGGTGCCGTTCACAAGATATCCGACATGACCCGCGACATGGAAAGCATGTTTTCAATACTTGATGATGTACAAAAACTTGCTGCACAAACAAATCTACTTGCGCTGAATGCAGCCATAGAAGCGGCTCGTGCAGGCGATGTTGGCCGAGGCTTTGCGGTAGTTGCCGGCGAGGTAAGATCACTTTCCGAAACATCATCCCAACTCAATGAGCAGATTCGTAAAAACGTAGAAGCTGCAAAATCAAGAGTAAGCGAAGTACGCTCGGTAGTGGGAGAGATAGCAAGCCTGGACTTAAACGCGGCTATTGAAGGAAAGGTTTCCATTGATGAAATGCTTTCAAACATAGAAGAACTGAATCAAGACACGCAGGTAATCCTTCACGAGCTAAACGACAAAAGCAAGAGTATTCACAAAGAGGTATCTGACTCCATAAGAGCACTCCAATTTGAGGATATTATTACCCAACTATCTGATCACATTGGCCAAAGGCTAACACACATTAAATCCATATCAAAAACAGCAGAGGTGGACGGAAATGCACTAAAAGATCAACGTACACTGGTTGGCATTAGAGACAGCATAAGATTTCAACGTGAAAATTTTACCAGCAAGAAAATAGAGCAAAAGGTCATGCAATCCTCTATGGATGAAGGCGACATAGAGCTATTTTAACGAGGGCATTTATGGCAATAAGATACGAAACAAATGGTGATACACTCATCATCCATCTGGATAATAAATTCGACTTTGACTCAGTAGAGGAATTCAGAGACACATATAAAGGAACCACACCTAAGGCTGTGACCGTAAATTTTGCCAACACAAGCTATATGGATAGCTCAGGCCTTGGCATGCTACTGAACATGCATCGCACACTGGGCGATGCAACAACCATTACGCTTGCCAATTGTCAGCCTGCAGTAAAAAGAATTTTGGCAATCTCGCGCTTTGAGAATTTTTTCAGTGTAACCTGAAATGAATATTCTAATCATTGAAGATGCCTTGGCAGATCTTGATCTTCTGGCAAATACTTTAAAAGACTTTGGCTACCCCGTATCTGCATTCGAAAGTGGTGAAGCTGCCATAGAGCACCTTTTAGCCAGCGGTGAAAAACCAGACCTGGTACTTACAGATATCGGCATGCCAGGCATGGATGGCTATGAAGCCGCAAAGAAGATTAAGTCTATATTTAGAGACGGCCACATACCCATAGTATTTCTTACCGCAAGAAACGACATCAAAACACTAAAAAAATGCTTGAAAATTGGTGACGATTTTATAAGCAAGCCATTGATTCCGGAAATATTAGAAGCAAGAATTGCCGCACATCTTCGTACTAGCGGGCTATATAGAACGCTAAAAAACCAAGCACAGGAGCTACAGACATTCCGCGCCAGAGTAGATGAAGAGTTTCGTATAGTTGACAGAATCTTCGAAAACTACATTAGCGGCAGCACCGTTGGATTTCCTAATGTCAGACTACACATGTCAGCCATGTCTGCTTTTAATGGCGATGTTCTTTTATCAGCCCTAGGACCTGCCGGTAGCTTCTACATAATGATTGGCGACGTTACTGGTCACGGCCTGCCGGCTGCAGTTGCAGCTATCCCTACCTACAGCACATTTAAAACCATGGCCACTAAGGGGTTGCCGGTAGGCACTATTGCCTATGAGATCAACGAAGGCCTCATTTCGGTTATGCCGGCAGATATGATGATGGCCGCACTGATCATGCGCATTGACAAATCTGGCCAAGAAGCGACCGTCTGGAGTGGCGGCATGCCACCTATGATTGTACTAGACAAAAACAGCCATATTACACAGCGAATTCACGCCACACATGCCCCATTATCTATGCTGCCGGGTAAAAAGTTCTCACGTGACATACAACATTACACATTCGACCTAGGCGATAGAATTTATCTATACACAGACGGCATTGAAGAAGCAGAGGGCGAATTCGGCACAATGTTTGGTGAAACCGAACTTGTAAACTCTCTGGTTGGCTCTGTAGATCCATTTGAAAGCCTACTGAATGATGTAGAGAACTTTCGCTCTGGTGAGAAGCAAAATGATGATGTAACACTACTTGAATTTACTTGCAAACCTCTTGAGGCATGCCTAATGACAAGTATTCAGAAAGCAAAAAACATCATACCCTGGCACTTTGAAACCACACTCACCAAAGATCACTTTATTAATGCCGAGCCTGCACCAGCGTTAGCCAAAATGCTGGGATCTGTAAATGGAATTGAGCGACATCAGGATATTATTTCCACTGTGCTTTCTGAGCTCTACGCGAACGCACTAGATCATGGGCTATTGAAGCTAGACTCTACATTAAAAGAAGAGGACGACGGATTTTTTCAGTTCTACGAGCTAAGAAAGCAACGCCTGAGTGAGCTAAAAAATGGATGGATAAAAATCACTCTTGATTGCTATAGCACAGATGATGGCGCCACCGTATACATAACCCTGCAAGACAGCGGTGAGGGTTTCGACACCCAAAAAGTCCTCAATCATTGCGGCAGCCAATTGCTCTCAGGGCGCGGCATCGCTTTAATTAAGTCCCTCGCAGATGAGCTGAAGTACAGCAATAACGGTACCTGTGCCAAGGTTCGCTTCGACATTTAACTTCTTCACAAGCCATTCACTCGCCGTTCAGGTTGCAGGCGCTATAAATAGCGCACTGATAACGCCTGGAGGGCAAGACTATGAAAACCCTTTTTACTGCAGCTACAACCCTCGTTCTTTGCGGCCTGACCCAAAGCGCTTTGGCCGCCAGTGACGCCGGCCTGTACCTTGGCGGCTCGATTGGCAACGCACAAATGGACTTCGACAGTTTTGACAATTTGGTAGATGACAACGACACAGGCTACAAGATCTTCGGCGGCTACAACTTCGGCTTTTTGCCAGGTATTAGCCTAGGTATAGAAACAGGCTTTACCGATTTCGGCAGTGTAGAAGGTGAGCTACAAGGGCTGCCGGCGCGCTTTGATAACACTGCCTGGCAGGCGCATCTTGTAGGCGGATTAGACTTAGGGCCACTGGGAATTTTCGCCAAGGCCGGCGTTAACCATTGGCAAACCAAATTTCAATACGGCAGCTTTTCTGACAAAAATACCGGCTCAGATCCAGCTTACGGTATTGGCGCAACCCTTGAGGTAGATGCATTGCAATTGCGCGCAGAATACGAGCAACTGGATTTCGAGGATGCCAAAATGGACTTTTACAGTGTAGGGGCAAGCTTTCGCTTCTAACCAACACAGGTTCAACAACTTAATCTAGACATATGGCCACCCGCTAAAACGGGCGGCCATGTTACAGCGCGAAATCAAGCAAGTTTCTTACGGCTGATGATTAAACCTATTAAGCCCAAGCCAAGTAAAGCAATAGGCATGGGTTCCGGTACGTTATAGCTAAGCCCAGACAGATACCAAGGGTCGGTTGGCAAGTAGTCCCAATCTGGCTCTATCCAAAGGCTTGTGAGCATGGTGCCATTGAGTGAAATGGCGCCGTTGTTATATACATTATTCAGCTGGTTCGTGGCAGCGCCCATGCCGTAAAACAAAAATGTGTAGCCATCAAACCCGGTATGATTGCCATTGAAATACAGAGTATCAATGCTTACCGCACTGGAAAACTCCAAATATAACGACTCACCGCCGCTATTGTTATCGGCACTGGAATCACCTAGATCATCGTAGTGCGCACTGCCCAATCCGCCCATCGCCGGGTTCGCATCGTGCCAAACATGCAGCGGGGCATTCACATATGAGCCATCGTAAGGTCGACCTGAAAAGCTATCGTAGGCAGACACAGTGACGCTTAAGCCAGCGCCCAAATCCCAGGTTTGCGTTAACGCACAAAAATCGCCACTGGAACACGCAGCGGCTCCGGTGCTTGAATCTGCAAAACCCAAATAGTCACCACTGCCCGAATCCCAAGATATCATGGTTGCCTGGCCGGCCACGGGTAGCGCCAACGCAATTGCCGCTATAAATCCTTTCATTTTGTTTTTCATGTCATTGCACCCTGTCTTTTGGCACCCTCTTTAGCGGGGTAACCTGTTGGGCTAAAACCCAATCAAGATTCGTGCCCTACTAGAGAGAATGGCTAACACTCTGAAACGCCTGGAAATTTCCAGCAATAAAAATGATTTAAGCGGCCTTTGTGTAAGCAAACTCGACTCGATTATTACCTGAGAATATATTGCAGATTGAGCTTATTACTGCTCTACCAGAGGAAGACCCGTGATCATTTATAGATTATTTATAGATTATTTTTTATAGCGTTTTCTTGGCTAACTAAGGAATAACGCATAACCAGATTTGATTAGATAAAAAAAGCAACTTTAAAATATTTTATCTGCCCTCTTGCCAATCATAAGTGTTAATTTGTTCGACACACGTTAGCAAATCACTGCTAGACAAAACTTGTGTTAAAGAATTTGGAGCGCGGCTTTTAATCGCCATCTACATTGTTGTATTTCTGCGGTAATGACGCATAGCTTTGTGGGTTCTTATACACTTGCAAACCGGGTTTGCTAGCAGGCGCCATAGGAATTTTTGCTGTGCGCGGTCAGCGAAGAATGTTATGCCATGCCTGTGAAAGAAGATTCTGCGCTGACTGCGATTACGGAGACCACCTAATGGGGAGTTACAAACTTAGGGCAGCATCGGACTGCCAAGCCACTGCTGTCCCACAAATCTACAGGCATGGAATATGGGGCGGAGTTTGTGACCGTCACCCGCATGGACGCGGGTGTCGAGACTACAGGGATGTATTTACGTCGTGTCACAAACTGCGCCCCAAATTTCATGTCCAGGTATCGCTTAGAAACTCTGCGATATAAGTAGTTTCAACGTCTGTTTTCCATTGAGACATAAACTATGGGACGGCAGTGACTGCCAAGCCCCCTTTATACAATAGCTGCACCCTGTAATTGGTGGCAGCGGCAGCACCCGCGCCTACAGCACGGGCATGGCAGGTTCCAGGCTATTCAAACATATCCGGCTGCTCGGCCGTGATTACGTTAAACAGGGGCGAGAATTGAAATAATCCGGCCAGTTCACTGCCCACGGTTTCATAGGTTTTACGGGCTACATCCGGCGCAATGGATTTCGGTTTTCCCGCAGCCTCTGCCAGTAACTGCGCCTGGCAAGTGCGCTCTAAGGTGATGTACCACCAGGCGGCAGATTCAACGGACTGACCCACAGTAATCAAACCGTGGTTTTGTAAAATAGCGGCCTTTTTTGCCCCCAATGCCTTGGCAATGCGCTCACCTTCTTCCATTTCCAAAGCCACACCACCGAAGTCGTCGTAGAGGGCGTGATCTTCAAAAAATGCACAGGCATCCTGGGTGATTGGGTCTAGCAAGCGCCCCAAGCTCGCCCAGGCTTTGCCATGTATCGAGTGGGCATGGGCAGCAGCAACCACATCGGGACGGGCAGCGTGTACGTGGGAGTGAATGGTAAAGGCCGCACCATTTAGCAAACCATGGCCCTCAACCACTTCACCCTTGTGATTGACCAACAGCAATTGCGATTGCTTGATCTGCTTGAATGATACCCCCATGGGGTTCACCCAAAAGTGATCGGTGTGCTCCGGGTCGCGCACGGTAATGTGACCGGCCACACCTTCATCAAAACCGAACTTGCCAAACAACCTAAAGGCCGCCGTTAACTGACGCTTGCGGTGCTCGCGTTCATCTTCCACAGATCGCGTAAGCGGCGCCATGGCCTCAGTATCTGCATTCATCACAATGGCGTTGGTATCTTGATTGCTCATAACGGGCCCTCAGATTATTGGGGATAAACCTTGTTATTGTTCGGGAGCACGCGGGCCGCAACACTGACCAGCAGCAGTGTGGCCGCTCCAGCTACTAACCCTACCAGCAAATTAAATATTTGTGCAAACAACGCTTGCCAAGGCAAGTTTAGCGCCAAAAACCCGTGATGGAGCGCGGGCACTCCGTGCACCAGTATGCCGCCGCCCACCAAAAACATGGCCGCAGTACCCACCACCGAGAGGCCTTTCATCAACCAGGGGCAGAAGGCCAATAGGCCCGCACCCAGCTTGCGCTTGCAGCGTGTAGCAAGGCTGTCGCCTTCGCGGCTCAGGAGGTATAGGCCTATGTCGTCCAGCTTGACGATGAGCGCCACCAAGCCGTATACGCCAATGGTCATGAGCGCGGCAATACTGGTAACCACCAATACCTGAGTGGCAAACGGTGCCTGGCTTACAGTGCCGAGCGCAATCACAATGATCTCGGCAGACAAAATAAAATCTGTGCGAATAGCGCCTTTGATTTTGCGGGCTTCAAAAGCCACTAGATCTGCTGCAGGGTTGAGCAAGGCGTTGTGCAGGGCTTTGCGGTCTTGCTGCTTTTGCTCGCGATGGGCAACACTGTGCCAGAGCTTTTCAACACCTTCGTAACACAAGTACAAACCGCCCAGCATAAGCAGCGGCACAATCAACCAGGGAATAAAGGCACTGATGGCAAGCGCTGCGGGCACCAGAATGAGTTTATTAAATGCCGAGCCCTTGGCCACCGCCCACACCACGGGCAGTTCGCGCTCGGCGCGCACGCCACTGACCTGCTGCGCGTTGAGCGCCAGGTCGTCACCTAATACGCCGGCGGTTTTTTTTGCGGCCACTTTGGTCATTACCGCAACGTCATCCAAAACCGCGGCAATATCATCTAGAAGTATAAGCAGGTTGGCACTGGCCATGAGGCGTCCTTTTTCTGGCGTGAGTAGCTGTCAAAAAAATCTATTAAAAATGTGTAACAAAAACATCTGGGAAAAGCGCTACCGGCGCAGGCTAGGGCGTAAGCTGGGCTTGCAGCGCTTCGGCCTTGGCGCGTTCTTGCTGGTGATCTTTAGCCAGCAATACATATACCGACGGTAAAACAAACAGTGTGAGCACTGTACCAATGGCCATGCCGAAAACCAACACCAGGCCAATGGCCACACGGGCCTCGGCGCCCGGGCCGTCGGCAAAAATCAGTGGCATGTGGCCGGCAACGGTTGCAATGCTGGTCATCAATACCGGGCGCAGGCGCACTACGGCGGCATCGTGCACTGCCTCAAGCTTGCTTTTGCCCTCTTCTTGCAGGCGGTTGGCAAACTCCACCACCAAGATGCCATTGCGCGCAATCAGCCCCATGAGTGTAACCAGCCCCACTTGGGAGTAAATATTTAATGTAGTGCTAAAACCGTCGGTAAAAAACGGCATGGGCATGGGCATTTTTATAAAGGTGAAAATGAGCGCGCCGAACACCGCGAGCGGTACCGACCCCGCCAAAATTACCACCGGGTCGCGAAAGCTGTTGTACTGGGCGGCCAACACCAAAAAGATCATCGTGAGCGCCAGCAAAAATGCCGGTAAAAAAGTATTACCCTCGCGAATAAGCTGGCGCGATTCGCCGGTGTAATCCACGGAATAGCCTTGGGGCAAAATCTTTTTGGCCTCTGCCTCCAAAAATGCCAATGCCTCGCCTAGCGGCAGGTGGGTATCACCGGAAATTTTCACCGCGTTGCGTTGTTGCATGCGGTGAATGGTACGCGGGGCCGTGCTGTGGGTAATACTTGCCACCTGATCAAGACGAATCATTTGGCCGTTGGGGCCTGTGATATAAAGCCGCTGCAGATCATCGGGCGATAGCCGCGCACTGCGCTGAACCTGGGGAATCACCTTGTAGCTTTGGCCGGCCATATTAAAGCGGTTAACGTAGTTGCCGCCCAGTAGCGTGCCCAGATCCTGCGTGACTGTCTGCAGGTCAAGGCCAAGGTCGGCCACTTTTTCACGATCGATTTCAAGCAGGTAATCGGGCTGATCCACCTTCATATCGAGCATGGTGAAATTGAACTTGCCGCTGTTATTGGCCACTTCCTGCAACGCTTGGGCGTAGGTATAGATTTCCTTTGCCTCGGCTGTGCCTGCCACCACAAATTCCACAGGAAAATTGCCGCCGCCCGGCAATGAAGGCGGTGTTACCGGAAATATGCGCACGCCCGCAATAGCGCCCAGTTGTTCTTGCAGCTGGGGCTGAATGTCAAAAACCGAGCGCGAACGCTCTTCCCATGGTTTGGTTACCATGCCGGAAAAGCCACCGGTGGGAAAGGTAAGCTGAAAGGTAAATTCGGTCTCCGGCACGGCCATGAATACTTCGTTTACTTCCTTGGCATAAAACGATGCTTGATCGAGGGTGGCGTTAGCAGGTGATTCAAGAATGCCAAAAATAACACCCTGGTCTTCCAGCGGGGCAAGCTCTTTGGTGGAAAACAAATAGAGCGGCAGGCAAATCAATGCGATGCCTACCCACACCACATACACCGCCGGGCGGTGCGCAAGGGTGCTGGCCAAACGCAGGCTGTAATATGCCTGAAAGCGATCGAACAGTTTACCCAGTGGCGCATTCAGGCTTTTGTGGGGCTTTAACATGCGCGAACCCAACATGGGCGACAGGGTAATGGCAACCACAGCAGAAATAGTCACAGCGCCGGCCAAGGTAATGGCGAACTCGCGAAACAATGTACCGGTGAGCCCGCCCTGTAAACCAATGGGCAAATACACCGAAATCAGCGTGACTGTCATGGCCAAAATGGGGCCCGCCAATTCACGGGCCGCAATTATGGATGCCGCAAAGGGCGGCTTGCCTTCCTGAATATGCCGCTCGATGTTTTCCACCATCACGATGGCATCGTCTACCACCAGGCCCACACTCAGCACAATAGAAAGCAAGGTAAGCAAGTTCAGCGAAAACCCGAACAACTGCATGATAAACAGCGCGCCGATAAGCGATAGTGGTATGGCCACCACTGGAATCAATACCGAGCGACTAAAACCCAGAAACAAAAATATCACCAACACAATGATGGCCAATGTTTCGGTAAGTGTGGTGAGCACTTCATCTATTGATGCATCAATGTATTCAGTGGCATCGTAAGCCACCACTGCCTGCAGGCCCGTGGGCAGCTCGGATTGTATCGCCTGCATTTCTGCATTGACGCGCTGCATAACTTCCAAGGAGTTTGCCGTGGGGGCCACCCACACGCCCATGAACACCGCCGTATCGCCCGAAAAGCGCACCTCTGTGTTGTAGTCTTCTGCACCCAGTTGAATATCGGCCAGATCGCGCAGGCGAATAATGCCTTCCGGCGTTTCACGCACTACAATGCGTTCAAAATCCTGCACGCTTTTGAGATCGGTATCGGCCCGCAAATTTACCTGGGTGTAGCTGCCCTTGGTTTGGCCGATGGCGGCCTGCACATTGTTTTGCACCAGCGCCTGGCGCACCTGCATGGGGGTTACACCCATAGCGGCCATGCGGGATTCATCTAACCAGATGCGCATGGCAAAAATACGCTCGCCCAGGGTTTGTGCCTTCTGTACACCGGCAATGGCCGTAAGCCTGGGTTGTACGGAGCGGGTGAGGAAATCGGTGATCTGGTTTTGATCAAGAATATCGGAGTTAAAGCTTAAATAGGCGGCAGCGAACTCGCTGTCTGCGGCTTCAATGGTAATGGTGGGCACTTCGGCTTCAGGCGGCAATTCGCCACGCACCTGATTGACCTTGGCGTTAATTTCCGTCATGGCGCGCAGCGGATCATAATTTAGCCGCAGGTGCGCGCGCACCGTTGAGCGATTCATGGCACTTTCTGAATCTATGTAGTCTATGCCTTCGGCTGAGGCAATGGCGCGCTCTATGGGCGTGGTAATAAAGCCGCGCACAAGCTCGGCGCTTGCTCCTACATAGGTTGTGTTGATGGTGATGCGCGCCACATCGCTTTGCGGAAATTGGCGCACAGACAAATTACTGCCCGCCTGAAACCCTGCCAACAGAATAAGCAGGCTCACCACCAGCGCGATTACCGGGCGCTGAATAAAAATGTCGGTAAATTTCATCATGCTGTGGGCTTCACTCGGCTTAGCGATTGGCGGGCGTTGGGGTTTCACTTAACGGCGGCGTGGGTGCATCGCTCACGGTGATTAACGCACCGTTCATTAACTTGAACGCACCGGCACTGACGATGCGGGCACCCGCCTCAAGGCCGCTTTCTATGGCCACAAAATCGCCACGGGCGGCACCCAGTTTTACAAACTGCTGGCGCGCCACTGTTTGGCCCTGATCATTTTGTTCAATTACAAACACTGTATCGCCATAGGGCGCGTAAACGATGGCCGTAGCGGGCACCGCCAAAACCTCACGGGGCTCAGACAGGCTCACTCGGGTGGTTACGGCCATGCCGGGAATGAGGGCGCCGTCGCGATTATCAATAGACGATTGCACCATCGCGTTGCGGGTTGTCTCATCTATTTCAACGCCAATGGCGGTGATCACACCATTAAATTCGCGCTCGGAGCCATCGCCTGCAATGACGCGCACCGGCAAGCCACTGCTAAATTTAGACAACCAAAATTGCGGCACCGGGAAGTTCACCCGCACCCGCTGGGTGGCCTGCAGTGAAACGATGGGCGTACCCACCTGCAAATCCTGCCCTAAATCCACCAGCCGCAAACCCAGGCGCCCGGCAAAGGGGGCGCGCACCTGTTTTTTAGCAAGCGTGGCCTGCAAATTTTCAAGCTCGCCCTTGGAAGACAGCATTTGTTGTTCGGCAGCTTCCAGCTCACTTTGTGAGGCGGTGTGATTGGCGCGCAATTTAATGAGACGTTCAAAGGTTGAGAGCGCAAGGTTATAGCGCGCCTGGGCGGCATTCAGCTGCGCGCGTTCGTTGCTTGTGTCTTGCGCGAGCAGCAGCTTGCCAGCGGCCACCTCCTCGCCCGATTCAAACATAATGCGCGCTACCCGCCCTGGCACTTCGGCGGCCAGGGTAATACCCTCACCCGCCTCCACGGTGCCCATGGCGGCAAACTCGTTGGGCCAGGCCTTTGGGCCCACTTCATAGGCACTTACGGTTTCCGGCGGCATGGCAAACAGTTCACCGGCGTTGCCCATGGCAGAAAATTGCGAAAACTTGATGCCCGCCAAGGATAAAACCACAAAAATCAGGCCCGCCAAAGCGAGCCCGATGGACTTAACATGAGTCATATAAATTGTCGTATGTTGTTAGAATTCGGGTGCCCGGCCAAGGTAGCAATAGCAATGAAACAATAGCACTACCGCAAATGAATGCATCGCCGGAATTGCGCAATGATACACCCAATCGCGGCAGTTCGCCCAAAGCAGCGGCTTCACATGGCCGCGAACCGCAGCCATTGGCTAACCGGTGCCTAGCGGCACTAGATGCCCTGAGCCATCTTGGCCTTGCGTACCAGTTGTACAAACTCTGTGCGGTAGCCGTAGAGATCTTCGCCTTTATTGGCCTGAGCTAAGGCCAGGGCGTCATCATAGCTCCAGCTGCCCGTGTACTTGCCGCCTTTCAACAGTTGCGCAAAACCTGCCACGGCAGTGGCAAATTGGGTTTCACGCATCACCCAGGCGGCCACGCGTGTGTTGGGGTTAACGGTGTTCTGCGCGGCAACGGGTTGCTCAATGAGCTTTGAGTCACGGCCGCCCGGCAGTTTGTAGCGCAACTTTACAAAGGCGTATTCATTGGTATTGGGGGTTGCTTCCAATGCCGTTGCATTTTGGGCTTGGCTGTAACGTGAACTTTCAATTAAAGGCTTGGCGCCTGTGGGGGTAAATTCGTAAATGGCGGTAACTGTGTGGCCTGCGCCAATGTCGCCAGCATCCACTTTATCGTTATTAAAATCTTCCCGCGCAAGCGCCCGTGTTTCATAGCCAATCAGCCGGTATTCCTGCACAGTGGCCGGGTTAAATTCCACCTGGATTTTTACATCTTGCGCGATGGGAAATAAATTACGCGTGGCCTCGGTAACCAGGACTTTTTGGGCCTCGCTTAAGGTATCTATGTAGGCCGCCACGCCATTGCCATTTTGTGCCAGTGTTTGCATCAGGTTATCGTGATAGTTGCCTTGGCCGAACCCCAGAACCGATAGGTAAATGCCCTTTTCCCGCTCGCGCTCCACAAAACCTTTGAGTTCTTCGCGATCGGTGATACCCACATTGAAATCGCCATCGGTTGCGAGAATCACGCGGTTAACGGCCTGCTTATCAAAATTTTGCGCAGCCAGCTGGTAGGCAAGCTTGATGCCCTGTGCGCCCGCAGTAGTGCCTCCGGCGCTGAGCTGTTGCAGGGCATGTAAAATTTTCTGCTTGTCTTGCACGAGCGTCGGCGCCAGCACAGTACCGGCCGCGCCTGCGTAAACGGCAATGGCTACCGTGTCATCCGGCGCCAACTGCGAGAGCAATAACTCCATGGATTGCTTAACCAGCGGCAGTTTATCGGCCGCGTTCATTGAGCCCGATACATCCAATAAAAATACCAGGTTGGTTTTGGGCTTGGCGGCGGCCGCCATCTCATAACCTTTGATGCCTATGTGCATGAGTTTGCGGCCTTCGGCCCATGGCGAATCACTCACCACCACATGGGTATTAAAGGGCGTGGATTTGCCTTCGGGTGCGGGGTATTGGTAATCAAAATAGTTCACCATTTCTTCCACCCGCACGGCCGCTTTTTGGGGCAACACACCCTGGTTAAGCTGGCGGCGCACGAAGCTGTAGGCGCTGGTATCCACATCAATTGAAAAAGTAGATACAGGAGCATCTACCACCCGCTGCACGGGGTTTTCATCCACTGTCTCAAAGCTGTCGCGGCCCTGATCGCTGAAGGCCTGTGGGCTTGAAGGTTCGGAGACTATCGATTCGGAGACTTTGGGCGCGGGCATTGCCGCCTGGTACTCGGCCATTACCGCCTTTTGCTGACGTTTGGGTGGCGCGATCGCCAAAAGATTTGCAGGTGAAGCCGCGCGCTCTACCACAACTTCTTCCAGCGCAGCCGGTGCCGGGCTTTCGGGCTTTGCACCTGCCAGCCGTTCGGCGGGGGCGCGAGGCCCGGTTGTTTGGTCGGCCCTATACAATTCGGCCGAAGGCGCTTGTACATTGCTGGCCTCTGGCAGTGCGGGCGTTACCAGCTCCTGCTGCATTTGTTGTGTCACCATCACCGTTAACACCGCCACGCTTGCTGCTGCGATGCCACTGTAAAGCCACTTGCGTTGAAAAAGTTCCATAATCGATTGCCCTAGGGTTGTGAGTGTCCCCATTGGACGCAAGCCTTGCCAAAATCCTTGGCGCTGGTTGGATTTTTTTTGGGCCAGGTCAAATTCAGCCAGCGCGGCATTGATGGCGCGCGCCTTGGCCGATTCGTTTACCGGTGCCTGTTGCGCCTCGTTTAAAGCGCGCTCCAGGTCGTCATTTGGCCGGTTGTGTTGATCGGTCATGGGCCACTCCCCGATTGCTCTTGCCATTGCCCAATGCGTTTACGTACCTCATGAATACGCCAAGACACTGTGCTTTCTTTAACATCCAAAATGCGCGCTGCCTCTTGGTGTGTAAGGCCTTCGCCCAGCACCAGCAGCACCGCTTCTTTAAAACCTTCGCCCAGCCCTGCGACCCAGGCCAATACCGCCTGCAAAAACACGCTGGTTTCCACAGTGCCGGGCGCCGGACGTGCATTAATCAAGGTATCTTGCGGGTCACTTACACGATTGCTCTCGTGGCGGCGCTGACTCTGTTGCCAGTCTTTGGCGCAATTAATCACCAAGCGGTACAGCCAGGTGTGAAAGGCCGACTCAAAGCGAAACTGGCCAAGGCTTGCCGCCAGTTTGATGCAGGCCTGTTGGGCGATGTCTTCGGCATCTTCCACTACCCCACACCACTTGAGTGCAAACCGGTAGATCACTGCGTACTCGGTATCGACCAGGCGTGCAAAGGCCTGCCGGTCGCCGGCTTGGGCGGCTTCAATTAATGCGCGTTGTGCGTTGCTCAATGTGCCGCTCCAACAGGCCTCGGGTTTAGTGTTAGACGAGCGATCCGGCAAAATCCTTGGCCGCATATCAAGATGCGTGCAACCTCAGGCCCCGTAGATGCAAAACCTGCCAACCACTACAATGGCCCACTCTTAATCACCAGAGCACACTCTACCACCATGACAAGCAACATTGCGCTGCGCGCATTTACCCTTTGTGGTGCACTCATGCTGGCGCTGGCCTTGGCGGCGATTGTGTGGCGGGCCAATCTCAACCCGGCCCTGATTGCCGAGCTGCTGCCGGTGGTGTTTGTGGGCATTGGTGGGGCTACCATCGCCAATGCCTCAGGCGTGGGCGGTGGCGTGGTGTTTGTGCCAGTGTTCGACTACTTCAATAGCGCAGGCATAGTACCTGTAAGCGCCCAGCAAATTGTGGCCACCAGTTTTTTGATCCAGTGCTTCGGCATGAGCACGGGCTCGCTCACCTGGCTGAATAAAATGCAATCTGAACAGGGTGTGGTCACGGGTGTGCCCAAGGGCGATTTCACCCGCATTGTGCTGTGGGTGTTGGCGGGCTGCCTACCGGCACTGTTGGCCACCCAATACCTTCTGGCATTCGCACCAGCTAACGTGCTGTTCTGGTTTAAAAGCCTTTCCATTTGCCTGGGCGCAGCCCTGCTTTTCAGCGTCTGGCGCGACAACCCCAAGGCCCGTGCGCGCACCTCTCTGGCCCGGGCAGACCTCGCCGTATTAATTGTGCTTGGGGTCATCGGGGGTTTTGCCACAGCGCTTTTTTCCGTGGGCGTGGGTGAGCTGGTTGCGCTGTATTTGTTTATTCGCAACTACCCCTTGGTGACCTGTGCGGCCACGGCGGTAATTATCACAGCGGTTACGGTTATCACCGGTATGGTGTTTCATTTGTTGCATACCGATGTGCCCTGGGCACTGGCCGCCTTCGCGGTGCCAGGCGCCATTATTGGCGGCTATATTGCGCGCGGCTTTGCGTATTTTCTAGGGCCTTACCGGCTAAAAATTCTGGCGGGGCTTTGGATTGTGGGCTCCAGCGTCTACCTCCTGGCAGTGCACGGGTAGCGCGCCCCAACTTGCCGGCCCACAGTGCCGGCAAGTCAGTATTTACGGGCTTGAAATACGGGCTTAAAAGTTCCAGCGCCCGTCTTCTACTTCCAGGCTTGCAATAGCGCCGCCGGTTTTCGCAATCACGCACTTCACCTTGCGCGATACGGTATCGCCGTTGGCCTCTGCGCGGTAGTTGTACATAAAGGTGTACTCGCCACGGCGGTAATCGGCCAGTGAATTGCGACGGAATTTAAACCCGGTTTCACCCGCTTGCGTTTGCGCCACTTGGGCATCGCAGGCTTTACGTGCTTCTTTCTGGCTTAGGCCTGCGGCGAAGGTGGGGGCTGCTGCCAGTGCCAATGCGGCCACAATGAGTCGGGAAGCCATGGTGTGTCTCCTTTGGATAATCAATGTGAAAGACGTGCGCTGCACATCAGTCCTTTAATGCAACGGTTGCATTACGAAACGAATGCTAGTTGCTTTAGTTGTTTTTTGCAACTAACATCAGCTGAAAAAGTGAGGCAAAACTCCATGGTCAAAAACAGCTTTTCACACTTGTGCTGCCCGGTTGCGCGCTCCATGGATGTGGTGGGCGAGGCGTGGTCGATGCTGGTATTGCGAAATTTAATGCTGGCCGGGGGTGCGGCCCGGTTTGATCAGATGGTGGAAGAGCTGGGTATTTCCCGCAATATCCTCACCGAGCGCCTGAAACGCCTGGAAGCCGAGGAGATTCTTACCAAGCAACCGGTGCAGGAAGGCGGTCGGCGCATGGAATACAAGCTAACGGCCAAGGGCTGGGAGCTGATGCCCATCATGATTGGTTTTGCCCAGTGGTTTGATCGCTGGCGCGCAGACCCGGAGCGTTCACCGCTAACCTTTCTGGATCGCCGCGATGGCGAACCCATTCAACCCTTGCGGGTGCTCTCGCACGATGGTCGCCCACTGGGGCCTGCGGATATCCGCCCGGTATCGGAAGATGCCTAGCCGCTACTGCGCCGAGAAGCGGCTCTTTTCAAGCCAGGCCTGTGAGCGGTAGCGGGTGGTAGCCGGGCTGCCCACGTTGTACCAAAACGAGGTGCGGTTGAACTGAAATTGCGGCTGATATTTTGGCTGCATGGCCGCCAGCGGGTAGCGTTTGAGGCCGGCCAAACCGCTTTTTTGGGTGGCTTCCAGAATGTATTCCTGCCCGTCTTTGATTAATACCACCCAGGCATGGCCCCCCCCATCATAAGTGCCTAGCGCCACGCGGGCATCCTCGCCCATGTCGATGAGCCAGTCTGCCAGTGCAATGGCGTGATCTTCACAATCGCCGCGGGTGTAGAGGTAGGCCTGGCGGCTGGTTTGCCACACTTCTTCGCCGCCGTGGTTGAGCTTATCGAGCATGTAGGTTTTGCGCCTGGCCAATACCGACAGCGGCACAAATACATTGCTGGCAACAAAGGGGCTGTAGCCTTCAAGGTAGGCATTGACAAAATGGTGGCGTAAATCCAGCCCCATGGCCGAGGCAGTGGCGAATTCAACACCGTGCAATTTGTAGGAGAAAAAGGCCGAGCGGCTGTTATCGCGCCCAAGAATGGTGTGCAGCTGGCTTTCATCGAACAGCGCGCCGTTCATCACAAGCTCAATGCGCCCGGGCCGTGGGCCCTGATGGGTATCTTGCTGTTTTAGCTTGGCAATGCCCTCGGCGTAAGCGCGATCTTCTTGCAGGCGAGAAGCCTGTTGCGCGTCGGCGGTGCGCGCGCGCTTAAACTCTGAAATGCCTTGCAGGGCCACAATCAGCAGCACCCATAACCCAAGCTTGTTCATCTAGCCTTTGAAACCAAAGGTCACAATTAGGGCTACAAAAATTAAAATGGATGAGGCGAAAATTGCCACCGCCACATTGCCGTTTTTCAGCTCTTCTTCAAAGCTCACGTTTTTTAAGAGCTTGTGATCAATCATTAACAGCGCCTTCACACCCACAAACAACGCCACCAGGGTGTATAAAAGATTCACGCCCAGATTCATCAGGGTGGCCAATAAAAAATCCCACTGCATAATCGTTTCCAAGAGGTTAAAAGTTAACGGCTGCGATTTTACCCGGTTAGGCAACCGCCAGATAGGCGAGTAAAACCAAGCTGCTCATCTCGGTAATCTCAACGGCGGCGCCCACGGTATCACCGGTGACGCCACCGAGGCGCTGGCACATCAGCCTGCGCAAAAGCCACAGCTGCACTGCAAGCCCCACCCAAAGCCCGAGGCTTGTAAAACCTGCCAGCCACACAAGGCTGAGCACGGCCATTGCCAGCCACACTGCCACCCACACCAGTTGGCGGGCCCCGTTGGCGCCGGCCACCATAGGGCTTGCCAAGCCGTCTGTACGGGCATAGGGGGTAGTGAAAAATAACAGTGCCGGAACGCAGCGACCAAGGGTTGGCGCGAACAACAAGGCCCACACCACAAGCGGCACCGCCGCCTCGGCAAGCAGGCAGGCCAAGGCTGCAAATTTCACCAGCAGCACACAGGCAATGGTCATTACCGCCGCCGAGCCCGCGCGCGGGTCTTTCATAATTTCAAGAGTGCGGGCTTTATCGCCCAGCCCGCCCAACCAGCCATCGGCCGAGTCGCCCAGGCCATCGATGTGCAAGCCGCCGGTAACAAATACCCAAAACATCACGAGCAAGGCGGCATTCAGCATTGCAGCCGCTGGCAACAGCAGCAGAGCCACTGCCATTAGCGCGCCAATTAACAGCCCAATGAAGGGGAAGAAATACAGTACCCCACGCTGGTGGGCGTCGCTCACCTCGCCAAGGGTGGGCGCCGGCACGCGGGTGAGGAACATCAGCGCCAGCCAAAAACTAGTGATCATCGCCTGCCCGCCCGTTGTGAAAGATCAGTTGTGGCCAATCCGGTTGATCGGGCGCATGGAAATTGCGGATCAAACTCAGGCTGGCGTGGGGGACATGCAGGTGCGACAAGGGCCGCAAAGGCATGGCCAAAAGCTCCGCCAAAATCATGCGGATAACCCCGCCGTGGGTCACAAGCACCACCTGCTTACCCGCCCACTGGGTGAGCAATGCCTGCCAGGCGCCCGCCACCCGGGCGCGAAAATCCGGCAGGGTTTCGGCTGCCGGTGGCGCATGGTGCACAGGATCTCGCCAGAAGGCGGCAATGGCACTGGGTGACTCGGCCTCAACCTCGGCCACCAAGCGCCCCTCCCAGGTGCCGAAATCAATCTCTGCAAAGGCAGATTCCAGGGTGCAACTTATGCCGCGGGCGCGGGCGAAGTCTTGGGCGGGGGCCGCGCAGCGCACCAGCGGTGAGCTGATCACGCCGTCCAGCGCGGGCAGGCTATCGAGCGTTGCGCGCATCTGGCTGAAACCTTCGGGCGTGCAGGGAGAATCTGTGCGGCCGCGGAATATCTGCCCGCCGGTGCAGGCACCGTGGCGCAGCAAGTAAATGCTGGTGGGTTGCATCAACGCTCAGACACGCCAGCCTCGGCAAAGGTGGCCATGTTGTTGTGCAGATCGCAAGCCATACGCAAAAGCCCCACAGCGAGCGCCGCGCCGCTGCCCTCGCCCAGGCGCAAGCCCAGATTCAATAAAGGCTCAAGCCCGGCGGCTGCCAGCGCGGCACCGTGGCCCGGCTCGGCCGAGTGGTGAGAGGCCAGCAACCAAGGCCGGATACCCGGGTTAATCTTGAGGGCGGCCAGGGCCGCCACGGTGCAAATATAGCCATCTACCAGCACCGGTAGCTTGGCTTGGGCGCAGGCTATGTAGGCGCCGGCTAGTGCTGCAATTTCAAAGCCACCCAGGCTGCGCAGCACAGAGAGCGGGTCTGTCACGCCTTGGTGAAAGCTGAGCGCGCGCTCGATAACCGCAACTTTATGGGCGATGCGCTCGTCACTTAAGCCCGTGCCCGGGCCCGTTAAACTTCCTGCTGGTTGATTGAGCATGCGCGCCAACATGGCCGTGGCGGCGGTGGTATTGCCAATACCCATTTCACCGGGCACAAACAATTCACAACCGGCATCCACGGCGCGGGCCACTGCCTCACGCCCCTCATCCAGCGCCCGGTTGAGCTGGGCTTCGGTCATGGCGGGCGCGGCCGTGAAGTTCGCGGTTTGCGGCGCTATAGTGGCATCGCGCATGCCGCGCACCTCTTGCACCTTGCCCACTGTGCCAAGGCTCACCACCTCAAAGGCGGCACCCAGGGATTTGGCCAACACGGTAATGGCCGCCCCGCCAATGACAAAGTTGTCGATCATTTGCGCGGTAACCACTTGCGGAAACGCCGACACCCGCTCTGCGCAAACACCGTGGTCGGCGGCGAAAATACAAATATTCACCTGCTTTACTTCCGGGTGTTTACGCTGCTGGAGGGCTGCCAGATCTATCGCAAGGCATTCCAGCCGGCCCAGAGAACCGGCGGGTTTGGTGAGTTGTTGTTGCCAAGCCCGGGCCTTGGTGCGGTGCTTTTCACTGGGCACCTGACCGGGGTGCAAAAACCATGATTGCATGAGTTCATCCTTTGGATACGACATCCGTGCATTGAATACTCCAACGCCACCCGTCAGGGGCTGACGTCTTTCAAAACCATCGGCAAGCCAGCGGCGCAAAACACCACCCGGTCACAGCATGCTGCCAATGCTTGGTGCAAAAATCCGCTCTCGTCCACGAAACGGCGGTTGATCTCCCCCATAGGCACGATACCCAGCCCCACTTCATTGCTGATGAGGGTAATGGAGCCCGGCGCCTCGGCAAAGGCTTGCAAAAAATGCGCGCGCTCTTTAGCCCAGGTGTCCGCCAACAGGCAGTTGCTCAACCACAGTGTTAAGCAATCTACCAAAACCGGCGCACTATTTGAATGCAAACGCTCAATTAACGCACCAAGGTGCAAGGGTTCTTCTATACACTGCCATTGCTCGCCACGATCAACACGGTGCTTTGCAATACGTTGGGCCATTTCAGCATCCGATTCGGGCTCGCTGGCCGTGGCGATGTAAACAGGCTGCAGGCCGCGGGCCTGCGCCAATACCTGCTGCTCGCCGTAGCGGCTTTTACCCGAGCGGGCACCCCCTAAAATTAACTGCTTCACGCCCACCTCACTATACCCATATACGGCCATTGTATCGCGCTGGACCTGCAGGCAAAGAAAACCGGAAAGGCTGCACACACTGCTAGACTTAACGGGCCGCTCGCGCAATGATTCGCGCCACTAC
The DNA here is from genome assembly GCF_024138675.1 of Simiduia sp. 21SJ11W-1. Classification (NCBI taxonomy): domain Bacteria; kingdom Pseudomonadati; phylum Pseudomonadota; class Gammaproteobacteria; order Cellvibrionales; family Cellvibrionaceae; genus Simiduia; species Simiduia sp. 21SJ11W-1. Next base: position 3,672,813 of record NZ_CP090959.1, read on the forward strand.
CTGCGCCATGCGCTAATGAAGACACCGAGGCTTAGGCCCATTCATTACCAAGGAACCCTATGACCGATGCCAATACACCTGCTGCCCTGCCCTCTGTTGGCTGGCGTGAGTGGGTTGCCCTGCCGGAGCTGGGCATCAACAACATTAAAGTAAAAGTGGATACCGGTGCGCGCACCTCTGCATTACACACCTTCGGGCTGGAGCTGTTCGAACGCGATGGCCGCGAGTGGGTACGCATGGGCGTTCACCCCATCCAGAAGAGCGATCGGGAGTGGTTTACCGAAGCACCCATACTCGATAAGCGCATTGTGCGCGACTCAGGTGGCCACGAAGAACTGCGCCCGGTGATAGAAACTGACATCCGCCTGGGTGATTACACATTTCGCGCCGAGCTTACGCTCACCAGCCGCGACAACATGAAATTTCGCATGCTGCTCGGGCGCAAAGCTTTGGAGGGCCGCTTTCTGGTGGACTCTCAAGGCTCCTACTTACAATCTGTCCGGCCCACGCCCGACAAACTTTGAGAAACACTATGAAAATTGCCATTCTTTCCCGCAACCCCAACCTCTATTCCACCCGCAGGCTTAAAGAGGCCGCAGAAAGCCGTGGCCACGAGGTAGAAATTATTGATGCCCTGCGCTGTTACATGGCCATCAATCCCTCGGATCTCGACATGCACTACAAAGGCCGGGAGCTCCTGGGCTTTGATGCCGTGATCCCCCGCATTGGTGCCTCGGTTACCTTTTACGGCACCGCCGTATTGCGCCAATTTGAAATGATGGGTGTCTACCCGCTGAATGAATCGGTTGCCATTTCGCGCTCGCGCGACAAGCTGCGCTCTATGCAACTGCTGGCGCGCAAAAATATTGGCCTGCCCACCACAGGCTTTGCCAACCAAACCCGCTACATTCCCGATTTGATCGACATGGTCGGCGGCGCGCCACTGGTCATTAAATTGTTGGAAGGCACCCAGGGCATTGGCGTGGTGTTGGCCGAAAACCGCAAAGCGGCAGAAAGTATTCTTGAGGCCTTCATGGGCCTGGGCGCCAACATCATGGTGCAGAAATTTGTGAAGGAAGCCGGCGGCGCCGACATCCGCTGTTTTGTAGTGGGCGACAAAGTTGTAGGCGCCATGAAGCGCCAGGGCAAAGAAGGCGAGTTTCGCTCCAATCTGCACCGGGGCGGCACCGCAACACTTGCGAAAATTACCCCCCAAGAGCGCGAAACCGCTGTGCGCGCGGCCCGCACCATGGGCCTGAATGTGGCCGGTGTAGACCTGCTGCGCTCATCCAGCGGGCCAGTGGTGATGGAAGTGAATTCCTCACCGGGCCTTGAAGGTGTGGAAGCCGCCACCGGCAAAGACATAGCCGGCGCCATAATCGATTGGATGGAAAAAAACGCCAAGCTCAACGCCTCGAAAACCAAGGGCAAAGGCTAGCGGTATGAGCAAAACTTCAAGCAGGCGTGCAGCCTTTGACATACTGGGCGAGCAGGTGGCGCCCGGCACGCGCGCCATGCTGCAAATGGATATTGGCAAGCTCTACACCAACACCCCGCTCAGCATTGGCGTGGAAGTGATTCACGGCAAGCATGATGGGCCGGTGCTATTGGTTACCGCCGCCATTCATGGCGATGAACTCAACGGCATTGAAGTGTGCCGCCGCCTGGCCAAGCTGCCGGCGCTGGATCGATTACACGGCACCCTTGTATTAGTGCCGATTGTCAACGCCTTCGGTTTTATTCAACAAATCCGCTACCTGCCAGACAGGCGCGATTTGAATCGCTGTTTTCCCGGCAGCGAGAAGGGCTCGCTAGGCTCGCGCATTGCCTACCTTATTCGCAAGGAACTGCTGGAAAAATGTACTCACGTGGTAGACCTGCACACAGGCGCCATTCACCGCTCCAACCTGCCACAAATTCGCGCCAACCTTGAAGATGACGCCAATGTTGCCATGGCCCAGGCCTTCGGCGCGCCGGTGGTGATGCACTCCAATGTGCTAGACGGCTCCTTTCGCGAAGCCGCCGATAAACTCGGCAAGCCCTTTATATTGTATGAAGCGGGCCAGGCGCTGCGCTTTGATGAGCCCTCAATTAACGGTGGCGTAAAGGGCGTGCTGGGCGTTATGGATCACCTGGGCATGCTTAAATCGCGCCGGCGCTCAAAAAAATCCATCGAGCCCATTGTTGCAAGCTCAAGCCAGTGGGTGCGCGCAGCCCACGATGGCATGATGGTAGCCAAAACCGAGCTGGGCGAACGGGTTAAGAAAGACGACCTGCTCGCATTAATTGTTGACCCTTACGGTGAAATGGAGCTGGAAGTGCGCACGCCGGTGAACGGCATAGTGATCGGCCGCAATAACATTCCCGTAGTGAACGAAGGCGAAGCACTGTTTCACGTGGCAAAATTTGATACCGTGCGCGAAGCTGCCAAAACCGTAGAACAATTTCACGAACACATGGAAGATTTGAACGACCCCGATTTGCGCCACACCGACCCCTGGGGAGAGCGCTATGACAGTTAGAGCCATGCTCTTTGATGAGCGCGGCACACTCATCAAAACCGGCGGCCTTGAGCTGGTGAGCCAGTACCATGCCCAAGAGCAATTTCTCTGGCTGGATATCAGCGGTGCACCGGCAGATATCGAGCGCCAGGCCCTGGAGGGGTTTGATTTAAACCCGCTGGCATTGCGCGATGCCCAACGCACACGCCACCCGCCGAAATATGAAGCCTTTAGCGACCATGTTTTCCTGCTGCTGCACGAGCTGCAGCAAAAGGGTGATTGCGAATCCATGGATCGACACCAACTGGCGCTCTTTGCCAGCAATACTCACGTGATTACCCGTCACGACCTGCCTTCGGTCGCAGTAGATTTACACTGGGCGCAATTACACGCCAATCAACAATTGCCCCAGGGCGGCATGGGCCAGCTTTGCTACCAGCTCATGCGCGCGGTGGTAGACCGCTTCTTGCCATTAATGTTTGAAGTAGAACACCGCTTAAGCGAAATCGAAGACGAAATATTTTCTACCAATTCAGACGACCTATTGGGTGAACTGATTAACTACGGCGCACAACTAAAAAAGGCGCGACGCTCGTTTGTTTACCAAAAAGAGTTGGTAGATGAAATATTTACCAGCCATAAACACCAGCTACTGGCCTTTGATGAACATGAGCTTACCGACCTGTTCGAACATTTCGAGCGGCTGGCCAGCCTTTCAAACCTTTACCAGGAACTTACCGCTGATTTAATCAACGGTTTTATCTCCATAAGCGCCCACCGCGCCAACCACATCATGAAATTGCTCACCATCGTCACAGCCATATTTTTGCCGCTCACGCTGATTGCCGGCATTTACGGTATGAACTTTGAACATATGCCGGAATTGAAATGGCACTACGGCTACTTTTTCGTGCTGGGCTTTATGGCCGCCTTTGTGGCTTTTGGTGTGATATTTGTCCGCAAGCGAGGCTGGCTCTAAACCATGCAAGACATCTTAAGTTTCGCATTAATTGATTACGAAGGTTACCGCCTGACGGTATTCGGCCTGCTGAAAATGCTGGCGGTGCTTATTGGCGGAGTGATTGTTTCGAGTATTGTGCAGCGCTCCATCATGCGCCTGGCCCAACTCAAGCGCACCTTCGATGCGCGCGCGGCCTATTCGTTCTCGCGCATTGTGCACTACGCAATCATGACGCTGGCCATTATTTTTTCACTCTCGGTGGCCGGTTTCGACTTTACCAAGCTCGCCATTATTGCCGGCGCACTCTCTGTGGGCATTGGCTTTGGTTTGCAAGGCATCGCCAATAATTTTATTTCCGGCATCATCATGTTGTTTGAGCGCAACATTAACGCCGGCGATGTAGTGGAACTGCAATCAGGCACCTTTGGCACCATAAAAGAGATCAACGTGCGCTCTACGCTCATCAACACGCCAGACAACATGGACGTGCTGGTGCCGAACTCTGAATTTTTATCAGGCCAGGTCACCAACTGGACGCTGCGCGAAGGTGTGGTGCGTTTTCGCATTCCCTTCGGTGTGGCCTACGGTACCGATAAAGACAAAATGCGCGATATCGTATTGAACGCCGCCAACGCCCTACCCACCACAGTGAACGAAGTACCCAGGTATGAAACCCGTGTTTTTATGACGGGCTTTGGCGATTCAAGCCTGGATTTCGTACTGGCGGTGTGGGTTTCAGACGACGCCGCCAAACGCCCTACCACCACAAAATCAGATTACCTCTGGACGCTCGAAAGCGCACTCAAACGCAATGGCTTTGAAATTCCCTTTCCGCAGCGTGATTTGCACCTGCGCTCGGATTTTCGCACCCAAGATAAAAGCGGCACATTGGAAACCGGGGAATAAGGCCGGCGAGCGCTAAAATGTGGGCACATCTTGCTGTGCCCGCCTAGCCAGAGCGCCTGCAAACATACACGCTGTTAATGGCATCTACCTGCTGAAACGGATTATAAAAGCTCACCAGGTGCGCGCTTACCTCACTGAATACCTCGCCCAATAGTGCGCTAAACTTTTCATCGGGCGCATTTTGCGACCACATGGCAAACACACCGCCCGGTGCCAGCTGGCCTGCCATGCGTGAAAGATTTTCCACGCTATAGAACTCGGCATTTTGTGCGTTTAAAAATTCGCTTGGCGAGTGATCAATGTCCAATAATATTGCATCGAACTGACGCCCCGGCGTGGCCGGGTCGAAGCCCTTGGCCGGATTCATCGCCAAGTCAAAAAAATTACCCAATACAAAGCGTGCACGGGCATCGGCATTCAACACTTTGCCTAGCGGCACCAGCTCCTGCTCGTGCCAATGAATTACCGTGGCCAGTGCATCAACCACCAACAGCTCGCTCACACGGGTATGGGCCAGCGCCGCCACAGCCGTATAACCCAGGCCGAGCCCGCCCACCACCACACGGGCATCATCGCGCGCAAGCGCCGCCAGCCCCAAATGTGCCAGCTGCTCTTCGGCCTCTACAAACATGCTGGACATCAAAAATTCTTCGCCAAGCTTCACCTCCCAAATGGGCTCTGGGCCCAGCACGGGAATAACCCGCTTGCGTAGCGATATTTCACCCAAGGGGGAAGGCTGACTGTCGATTTCTTCAAAGAGTGGCGGCATAAGGCGTCTCGATAGTGGTCACTTGGCTGAACCGGCACCAATACAAGCTGCCAGAATATGAAAAATTCCTATTATGCATTAATTGCATAAAAAATATTGGCGCTGCAGGCAAAATGCCCGGGCTTGAAATAGCGGCTTTGCCCGCTATAGTTTTTATCTCGCCTATGGAGTTCACCATGTTACTGACTCGCCTTGTGTATACCAGCACTATATCCAGTGCCTTTACCAGTGATGATCTGGAAAAAATCCTTGAAATATCACGCAAAAATAATCCAAAAAAAGGCATTACCGGCATGCTGTTTTTTAACCAGAAATATTTTTTGCAGTGCCTGGAAGGATCACGCCAGGAGGTGAACGCCACCTACCATAAGCTCGCCAAAGATGCCCGCCACACGAACATCATCATACTGGATTACAAGGAGGTGGATTTTCGTGAATTCAGCGCTTGGTCTATGGGCTATCTGCCGGAATCCAGCTTAACGGCCCCCATCATTTTGAAGTACTCGGGCTTAAATGCCTTTAATCCCTACGAAATGTCTGGCGAAAGTGCCCACAAAATGATGCTTGAATTACATGGCAACGCCAACCAAAGCACTTAACCCGGCTGCCTATACCCTGCAGGCGATACAAGCTGCTTGAATAGGCCTGATTCTGGGGAAGCCTAAAATTTTCTTATATTAATTTACTGTAAGAACTCCCTAGTTATTACCGCGCCCACGGTAACTGCCCGCAATCAGCCTTTAATTTATCGCAGTTTAACGATGTTAAGCCTGCCTAAAATGATTGACACGCCAATCTACGGCGTACCTGCATCAAAATTACGCCATCTTGCCCAAACTGCAGCCTATTGCGAAATAAGTTTCTAAAGCTACGCTTAGTTTTGCCGAAAACCTGAAGCGCAATTGTGCATCACCGCTTGCATAAAATTATTGTAGAAGTTGCTGTCATATCACCTAGCAGTGCGGGAACTATCCATTCCATAACCAGATTATCGGGCCGCACCGGTATTTTGCACTAGCGCCAGTTGACTCGCGGGTTTGCCAAGGTCGGGCAGGGAAACAGGAGCTTTTGTGTGTCTATCGATTTAAAACAATTTCACCAAACCTTCTTTGAGGAAAGCCTTGAAGGGTTAGATGTGATGGAGCAGTCGCTGCTCCAGGTACAAAACGAAGACGGCGACAACCCAGAGCTCATTAATACCATCTTCCGCGCAGCCCACTCCATTAAAGGTGGCAGCGGCACCTTTGGTTTTGCCGACATCGCAGAATTCACCCACCTGCTGGAAACCCTGCTCGATGAAGCCCGCGATGGCAAGCGCACCCTCGATACCGAGGCCATCGACCTGTTGCTGAAATCCACCGATTGCCTGCGCGCCATGGTGGCGGGCCACATGGCCGATGCGCCCGCTGCGGCCAACATCACCGATGAACTTGCGGCAGGTTTTAAAAAGCTTCTGGCACAAGCACCCGGCGCTGCAGGCGCGCCGCAAGCGGCCCCCACGCCATCGAGCACACCATCGGAATCCAGCAGCACCCGGGTTTGGAATATCAGTTTCATTCCCAACCGCGACATATTATTGAGCGGCAACGAGCCGGCACGGATTTTTCGCGAGCTGGCCGAACTGGGCGAATGCCTGGCGCTGGCCGATGAATCACAACTGCCCGAGCTGAACCTGCTCACCCCCGATGAATGTTTTTTACAATGGCAACTGTGGCTGCGTACAGCCGCGGCCGAGGCCGATATTCGCGAAGTGTTTGAGTGGGTAATAGACGATTGCACACTCACTGTCCGCCAGGCAGCCGATGCCGAGTGGCCGGGCGAAGACGCACAGGCCGACACGCCCGTTAGAGCCCAAAATAATTCAGAGCAATCGGCAGTGAGCGAAGTCACTGCGCCCGCGCAAGCTGCAACCGCTCAGGCGACAGACGCGCAAGCTAAAGCCACAAGCCCTGCCGCGAGCCCGCCTCAAGGCCCTAAGAAAGCCGCGCCAGCCGCAGAACCCGCCCAGGCGGTAGCCAGCCCCCAGTCGTCGTCTATTCGGGTGGGCATCGATAAGGTAGACAGCCTTATTAACCTTGTGGGGGAGCTTGTGATTACCCAATCCATGCTCTCGGAATTGGGTAACGATTTCACCATGGATCGCGTAGACAGGCTCAACAACGGGCTTGAGCAGTTGATGCAAAACACCCGCGAGCTGCAAGAGAGCGTAATGCGCATTCGCATGCTGCCCATCAGCTTTGCCTTTAACCGCTTCCCGCGCATGATTCGCGATTTAAGCCAGAAAACCGGCAAGCAGGTAGAGCTGAAACTCAGCGGCGAGCAAACGGAACTGGATAAAACCGTGATGGAACAAATCAGCGATCCGTTGGTGCACCTGGTGCGCAACGCCGTGGATCACGGGCTGGAACCGCCGGCTGAGCGCGAACAGGCGGGCAAAGCCGCCACCGGCAACCTGCACCTGAACGCCTTTCATCAGGGTGGCAACATTGTCATTGAAATTTCCGATGACGGGCGCGGCATCAACGGCGAGCGGGTGCTGCAAAAAGCCATCGAAAAAGGCCTGGTGCCCGAGGGCACAGAGCTTAGCCAGCAACAGATTTTTGATTTGATATTCGAGCCCGGCTTTTCCACCGCAGCCACCGTGAGCGACATCTCCGGGCGCGGCGTGGGCATGGATGTGGTTAAACGCAACATCAAATCCTTAGGCGGGCGCATTGAGGTGATCTCGGCCCAAGGCAAGGGCTCCACCTTCCGCGTGCACCTGCCCTTAACCCTTGCCATTCTCGATGGCCAGCTGGTGCGCGTGGGTGGCGAAACCTACGTCATCCCCCTGGTGACCATTGTGGAATCGCTGCAAATGCAGCCCGACTCCATCAACTATGTGTCGGGCAATATCCCTATGTATCGCCTGCGCGAAGACAACGTACCGCTGGTGGCCATGAACCAGCTGTTCGATGTAGAGACAGACCCCACCGCGGTAGATAACCAATTGCTTGTGGTGGTAGAAGCCGACGGTCAAAAACTGGGCCTGCGCATCGACGACTTACTGGCCCAACAGCAGGTGGTGATCAAGAGCCTGGAAAGCAACTACAAGCGCATTGAAGGTGTATCCGGCGCCACCATTTTAGGCGATGGCTCAGTGGCGCTGATATTGGATGTCACCGGCATTATGAACCTGGCGCTCAGCCAGCGCGGCAGCAACCCGAGGGCCGCGTAACATGAACAGCCAGACAACCCCCGAACTCATCGCCGTACCCGAAGTGCACACCGCAGCCCAAGATGCCTACACCGGCATCGATTTTATCAGCACCGGTGATCAGTACCTCACCTTTTACCTGGGCCGCGAGCTCTACGGGGTAGACATTCTAAACGTTACCGAAATCCGCGGCTGGGATGCCCCCACCCGTATTCCGAACGCCGCAGGCTACATGAAAGGCGTGGTGAATATTAGGGGCCTTGTGATCCCCATTATCGATTTACGCATTTTATTTGGCGTTGGCGAGCCCACCTACAACGCCACCACGGTGGTGGTGGTATTGGCCATTCACACAGCCCAAATCGATCGCACCATGGGCTTTGTGGTAGATGCGGTGAGTGATGTGCTGGATGTTGATGCCGCGAAAATCAAACCGGGCATTCACCTTACGGGCACTGTTTCCAAAAGCTATATTCGCGGCTGCGTTAATTCAGAAAATGAAACCATCACATTGCTCGAACTCAGCCAAATTATACAGCTGGATAGGTCTGGCTAGAAAAACACAATCCTATTACCCATAAATTTTACTAGATATTCTGCACCACTTACGAGGAACACAAGATGAGTAAATCCAGCAAAGCTCAAGATACAACCGAGCCGCAAGACGAGGCTGTGCAGATTGATATATTGAATGCGCAGGTTGAAGCCATCAGCAGATCCCAGGCGGTAATTGAGTTCAACATGGACGGCACCATTATTACCGCCAATGAAAATTTCACCAACGCCGTGGGTTACGAACTGGGTGAAATACAAGGCAAACACCACAGCATGTTTGTCACAGCGAAAGACAAAGCGAGTGCTGCCTACAAACAGTTTTGGGAGAAATTAAACCAAGGTAAATTTGATGCAGGCGAGTATAAGCGTATAGGCAAGGGTGGCAAAGAGATCTGGATACAAGCCACCTATAACCCCATACTAGGTAAAGACGGAAAACCCTTTAAGGTGATTAAATTTGCAACCGACATCACCGAACAGAAACTGAGCTACGCCAATTATTCGGGCCAATTGGCCGCCATCAATAAAGCGCAAGCAGTCATTGAATTTAATATGGACGGCACCATCATCACAGCCAATAAAAACTTCCTGGATACCGTGGGCTATACGCTAGATGAAATCAAAGGCCAACACCACGGCATGTTTGTAGAAGAAAGCTACCGTCAAAGCCAAGCCTATAAGAAATTCTGGCAGGAACTCGGCAAAGGAAACTATGAGGCGGGCGAGTACAAACGCATTGGCAAGAACGGAAAAGAAATCTGGATACAGGCCTCCTACAACCCCATTATGGATATGGATGGCAATCCCATGAAAGTGGTGAAGTACGCCACAAATATCACCGAGCAGAAGCAGCAGTTTGCCAATTTTTCCGGGCAAATGCAGGCCATTAGCAAGGCCCAGGCGGTAATCGAGTTCAATATGGATGGCACCATCAGAACTGCAAATGAAAACTTTCTGAAAACCCTGGGTTATTCTTTAGACCAGATTAAAGGCAAGCACCACAGCATGTTTGTGGAGCCAGGCTACAAGAACAGCCAGGAGTATAAACAGTTCTGGGCAAACCTTAATGAAGGAAATTACGATGCAGGGGAGTATAAGCGCATTGGTAACAACGGCGCTGAAATCTGGATTCAAGCCTCTTACAACCCCATCCTTGATCCGGAAGGCAAGCCCTATAAGGTGGTAAAATACGCAACCGACATTACCGAGCAGAAGAATTTGAATGCGGATTTCTCCGGCCAGATTCGTGCCATCAATAAATCTCAAGCCGTGATTGAGTTCAATATGGACGGCACCATCATCAAAGCCAACGACAACTTTTTAAATGCCGTAGGCTACTCTTTAAATGAAATACAAGGCAGGCACCACAGCATGTTTGTGCTGCCAAAACAGCGTGACAGCCAAGCCTACAAACTTTTTTGGGAAAAGCTTAACCAAGGGAAATTTGACGCTGGCGAATACCAACGCGTAGGCAAGAACAATAAAACCATTTGGATTCAGGCTTCCTACAACCCCATTCTTGATGCCGAGGGCCGCCCGTCCAAGGTGGTAAAATACGCAACCGACATCACCGAGCAAAAAGAGCTGCAAGCCATGATTGAACTTGTACTTGCTGATGCAGGCAAGGTGGCTGAATCACTTTCGGCGGGTGATTTAACCGTCACTATGGATAACGAGTACCAAGCGCAATTCCAGGCGCTGGCCTCTGCCATGAATAGCTCTATGAGTAATCTTACCGACATGGTGCGCAAAATCCGGGATGCCTCAAATAACGTATTCAGCGCTGCTCGCGAGATCGCCCAAGGCAATAGTGACCTTAGCCAACGCACTGAATCGCAGGCGTCAAATCTTGAAGAAACCGCCTCGGCTATGGAAGAGCTCACCACCACCGTGCAGCAAAATGCCGAAAACGCCACCGAAGCCACACGGCTTGCCAACGGCGTAAAACAGCGTGCCAGCAACGGCGGCAGTGTAGTAAGCAGCGCCGTTCAAGCCATGGAAAACATTAACCGCTCAAGCAAGAAAATTGCAGATATTATTGGCGTGATTGATGAAATTGCCTTCCAAACCAACCTGCTGGCATTGAACGCAGCCGTTGAGGCCGCCCGCGCGGGTGAGCAGGGCCGGGGGTTCGCAGTAGTTGCCGCAGAAGTGCGCAACCTCGCGCAACGCTCGGCCGCCGCCGCCAAGGAAATCAAAGGCCTGATTAACGACAGCGTAGAGGCCGTTGGCAACGGCACAAAACTGGTAGACGAAACCGGGCAAACTTTTAGCGAACTGGTAGACGCCGTAAACGAAGTGGTGGCCATGATTTCCGATATCGACTCTGCCAGTAAGGAGCAGGCGGCGGGCATTAGTGAAATCAGCCAGGCAGTGGCACAAATGGATGAAATGACGCAGCAAAACGCGGCCTTGGTAGAAGAGGCTTCCGCGTCCAGCCGCGCCATGGAAGATCAAGCCCAGCAGCTGCTACAGCAAGTCAGCTTCTTCAATACAGGTGATGAAGAAGAGGCCCCAACCTCCGTTAAAGACAATGGCGCAACAAGGCCCAAGCTCAATGGTGCAGCCAAAACCAATGGGCGGGTGCCACCCCGGCACAGGCAAGCGGCCCAACAAGCCGCTGCAGATCAATGGGAAGAATTTTAAAAGGTTAAATTGGTTACAACCCACGATTACAGGCTACCCGGGTAGCCTGTTTTTTTGCGCAGCCTTTGGCTCTAACTTGGAATTCGGCAGACGCTGCAAGTTTCAGCCTGTCGAAAACACCCTACCAGCAACGCTCGCACACAATGGCCTATGAAAACACCACTGCCACTGCCACTGCCACTGCACATATTCCTATGCCTGTCAGTAGCTGCACTAGCATAGGCCAGGCAAATGACTGCACCAGAAATGCGCGATGTGGAAATTTTGGGTGATAAAATACATGCACTTTATCACCTGGCTGCACATCAGCTAGCCGATTACCACCCACCGGCCACACGGGAGCGGATTGCATTTGCGCGCCAATGTATTTAAAGCCCTCAAGGGCATAGACGTAGCACAGCTGCTGCGCAGGTTCCGCTGATGATATTTCTGCTGCTTGCCCTGCTTGACTTTGATCTGTGAGATCTGGCGCGGCCCGGCCTGGCGCGGCCCTACCGAGCGCGGCCCGACCGAGCACCACCTGATCAAACCATTCCCTTAAATTTTGCGGCTCGGTGGGCACAGCCCACTGCACTATGCCAACGGTGTGTGGCCAATGCCGGCGCGTAAGTACCCGAAGCAGGTTCCCCGCACCCAGCGTAAACAACATTGCGCCAAGCGCACATGACAATATGGCAACCCAAGACATGTATTTACTTTCACGACTCTTGATTAACTACAACCGGAAATGCGATACATGGGCGGCCCTACACCAAAAATAACGAGCCCAGCCCCAAAAATGCGAAGAAGCCCACAACGTCCGTTACGGTGGTGAGAATCACCGCCCCGGAAAGGGCCGGGTCGATTTTTAATTTATCAAGTACCAGCGGTATCAGCACACCACTGACTGCAGCAAATATCAGGTTCACCAGTATCGCCGCGCCAATCACAAAACCGATGGCTGGCTTGGCGAACCAGAGCCCGGCCATTACACCAATCACAATCGCCCAGATAAGCCCGTTAAGCAGGCCCACCATAATCTCTTTTCTGAAAATAATTTTTGCGTTCGAAGATGACAAATGCCCCAACGCCAAACCGCGAATGGCGAGCGTTAGGGTTTGGCTGCCGGCAATGCCACCCATGCTGGCAACAATGGGCATTAAAATCGCCAGCGCCACCACCTGTTCAAGGGTTGCCTCAAATAGTCCGATGGTCCAGGAGGCCAAGAGCGCAGTGCACAGATTAATACCCAGCCACACAGCGCGGCGCTTGGCAGAGCGCTTGACCGGGGCGAACAAGTCTTCGTCTTCCGAAAGACCGGCCTGGTTCAACATTTGCGCTTCGGCATCGTCTTGCACCCAGCCCAGAATATCTTGCGAGGTAATGCGCCCCAGTAAATGGCCTGCGTCATCAACTACGGGCGTCATGGCGTAGTGATTTTGATAGCTGTGATCGGCCAAATCGCTCATGTGCATGTCGGCGCCCACGGCGGGATCTTCTTCCAACTTCAGTTCATTGATAAGCTGTTGCGGGTGGGCGTTGAATAAATCCGTGAGCTGTACACTGCCGGCGTAGAGGCCGTCTTCGCTTACCAAACACAGAAGATCGGTGTTTGATGGGATTTGCCACTGGCGCAGCAGGCGCATTACTTGCTGGGCGGTAAGGTTTTCACTGATGCTGATAAAATCGGAATCAATGTTGCGACCCACCTGATCTTCATCAAAACGCATGGCGGTATTAACCGCCGTTTGCTCTTTGATGCTCATCAGTTTCAAGCGACGCGAGTACAACTTGGCCGGAATCAGCTCGTTGAGCTCCACAAGCTCTTGCGGTGTTAGCCGCGCAGCCATGGTGCGCAACTCGGCCTCGTCCATTTCATTGATCAAATGGCGGCGGGCGTCGTCGTGCATTTCAAACAGCACATCACCGCGCTCTTCAGCACTGATGAGCGCCCACACATTCAGGCGCGAATCTACCGGCAAAGATTCCAGCAGTGCGGCTACGGCCTCACTGGGTAATTCCAGAATCGCCGCGCGCGTGGCTTCGGTTAACTCGCCATCTTCAACGGATAATTCGCTGAGAATCGGGTTAACGAGGGGCTCGTGCGTGACGACTTCTGTAATTTCCAATGAGCTTTCCTCAGAAAAAATTCGGTTTCTAGCTTCTAGCTTCTAGCTTCTAGCTTCTAGAGACTAATGACTAGGAATCAGAAACCTACAACCTACTTCAGGCGTTTGTATTTCATGCGCTGGGGCGTAGCGTTGGCACCTTTGCGCTTTACAAAATCTTCGTGGTACTCAGTGTAGTTGCCCTCAAAGAACACCACGTCGGATTCACCTTCGTAGGCCAGAATATGCGTGGCAATGCGATCCAAAAACCAGCGATCGTGCGAGATAACGAGCACGCAACCCGGGAACGCCAGCACGGCTTCTTCAAGGGCACGCAGGGTTTCTACATCCAGGTCATTTGAAGGTTCATCAAGCAGCAACACGTTAGCGCCCTGCTTTAAGGTGTTGGCCAGATGCAAGCGGCCACGCTCACCGCCGGATAAATCGCCCACGCGCTTTTGCTGGTCTGTGCCTTTGAAGTTAAACCGGCCTACGTATGAGCGCGAACTCACTTCATAGCTGCCAATTTTTAACACGTCCGCACCGCCTGAAATGGCCTGCCATACGGTGTCTTCATCTTTCAGGTTTTGGCGGCTCTGCTCTACGAAGGCAAGCTTTACGGTATCACCGATGGTGATGCTGCCGCTATCTGGCTGCTCGTCGCCGGCGATCATGCGAAACAGGGTGGATTTACCGGCGCCGTTACCACCGATAATACCCACAACGGCGCCCTTGGGTACGTTGAAGCTCAGGTTATCGATCAATACCCGATCGCCGTAGGCCTTGGTAACGCCTGCGAATTCAATCACCTTATCGCCCAGGCGCTCGCCCGGCGGAATGTAAATCTCGTTGGTTTCGTTGCGCTTTTGGAATTCCTGGCTTTGCATTTCTTCAAAACGCGCCACGCGAGCCTTGCTCTTGGCCTGACGGCCCTTGGGGTTCTGGCGCACCCACTCGAGTTCGGCTTTCATGGCCTTGGTGTGGGCGGCTTCCTGACGTTGCTCTTGGGCAATGCGGGCTTCTTTTTGCTCAAGCCAAGAGGAGTAGTTGCCCTCATAGGGAATGCCGTGGCCACGGTCCAGCTCCAAAATCCAGCCGGCGGCGTTGTCCAGGAAGTAGCGGTCGTGGGTGATGGCAACCACGGTGCCTTCAAACTCGCACAAAAAGCGTTCAAGCCAGTGCACGGATTCGGCATCCAGGTGGTTGGTGGGCTCATCCAGTAACAGCATGTCCGGGCGCGAGAGCAGCAAGCGGCACAGGGCCACACGGCGCTTTTCACCGCCGGAGAGCTTGCTCACATCGGCATCCCAGGCCGGCAGGCGCAGGGCATCGGCGGCCACTTCCAAGGTGTGATCCAGGTTGTGGGCATCCCAGGCCTGAATGATGTCTTCACAACGGGCCTGCTTTTTGGCCAGCTCGTCGAAATCTGCCTCGGGCTCGGCGTAGGCGGCGTAGATGGCATCCAGCTCTTTCAGGGCGTCTACCGCTTCGCGCATACCGTCTTCAACGTTGCCGCGCACGTCTTTGGCTTCATCCAGCTGCGGCTCCTGGGGCAGGTAGCCCACCTTGATGCCGGGCATGGGCCGGGCTTCGCCGTTAAAATCCTGATCAACACCCGCCATAATGCGCAGCAGCGTGGATTTACCCGAGCCATTCAGGCCCAGCACACCAATTTTGGCACCGGGGAAGAAAGACAGGGAGATGTCTTTCAGAATCTCGCGCTTTGGGGGCACTATCTTGCCCAGGCGGTTCATCGTATACACGTATTGCGCCATGACGCTGCAACCTCACAGTAATCGGGAATATTGGCGCGCACGTTACCCCAAAGCTCAGCGCCATTTCAATGCTGAAAGCCTCTACGCGCCCGCTTTGCACCTATACTGCTAGTTTAGTTAAACGGGAGACCGAACGTGCAGCAACTGCTGGAAGCCGCCTTTCACCAATCGCACCAGCCACAGTGCTTACTCGATGGGGCAGACCAGCTGCTAACCGTTAACCACGCCTACCTGGCGCTCATCGGCGAGCAAGCCACCCCCAAAGATAGCCTTTGCCCCTTCCTGAACCCCAATCTCCAGGGCCCGGCGATGGTAAAGTCCATCAAAGATGCCATCGCCCGCAAGGGTTGGTGGGAGGGCGAGCTGCCGTTTCAGCACCGCGCACGCAGCTTCCAGAGCTGGGTGAGCATCAAGCGCCTGCAAACACCCACAGGCAACAACCTGCTGGTGAGCTTTAGCGACATCAGCGAGCGCAAGTTGGCCGAGGTTAAACTCCAGCGCCTGGCCTACTTCGATGGCCTGACCCAACTGCCCAACCTAAGCCTGCTGCTCGATCGCCTGAACCAGGCCCAGATGCGCGCCAAGCGCAGCAACCAGCTGGTTGCGGTGGTGCTGTTCGAGCCAGATCACGCCGATAACTTGCGCGCCGATCTCGGCAGCACGGCCTTCGATGAAACCGTGGTGGCCATGAGCCAGCGTGTGGGTGACATTCTGCGCGCGCAAGACACTCTGGCAGCCCTTGGCCACGGGCGCTTTGCCTTGCTCATGCCGGATCTGCCCGACAAACGCGCCGCCCTCAACGCTTTCACACAAATCGCCGATAAACTGCAAGTAGCCCTGCGCCAAAAACTGCCTAACCTTCAACAGGGGTTGTCGGCGGCAGTGGGCGCCGCCCTGTTTCCACTGGATGCCGTCACCCCGCAAACGCACCTCAAGCAAGCGGAAACTGCACTGTTACAAGCCAAGCGCCGCGGCCGGGGCCAGAGCCTGTTGTTTACTCCCGCACTGCAGCAGCAAGCCAGTGCGCGCCAGCAAATGGCCAAAGAGATGCAGCGCGCCATTGAACACAATGATTTCTTATTGCATTACCAACCGGTGCTCGATGCCAATGACGGCACCATAGTGGGCGTGGAAGCCTTGCTGCGCTGGGCGCACGCCGAGCGCGGCCTGTTACTGCCGGAAGACTTTTTGGAAGCGGCCGAGGCCACCGGCTGCCTGAAGGTATTGGGTGGCTGGGTGTTTCGTGAATCCGCCAAGCAATTTTTACGCTGGCGCAATCAGGGCGTTAAGTTAAGCACTATCAACATCAATATTTCGGTCAGCCAATTCCAGTCGCCTTTACTGGTGGCACAGGCCAAAGAAATTCTCACCGAAACCGGCATAGACCCTGCCAATGTCGTTTTGGAAATTACCGAAGCGGCACTCACCACCGACAACTTTCAGCAGCAACTCACCCAGCTGCGAGCACTCGGCTTGAAACTCGCGCTCGACGATTTCGGCGCAGGCCCCTCAAGCCTGCTAAGCCTGCACACCTTGCCCTTCAGCCAGATCAAACTAAACCGCGCCTTTACCCAGGGGCTGCCAGCGGAAAAGCCACGCAAGCAACTGCAAGGGCTTGCCACCTATTTGCACACGCTGGGTTTTGAAGTGGTACTGACGGGGGTTGAAACACCGGTGCAGCTGGAGGTTGCGCAGCGTATCGACTGCCAGTGTGTGCAGGGCTATTTACTGCGCGAGCCCGCAAGCGCTGCCGATTTAAACTTGAGGCCACCCCATGAACACTAGCTGGCCAACAATCCTGCCAACCAACAACCTACGATGGCCGCAGGCGCTGGTGTTTACCATGGGCTGCCTGATATTGCTGTGGGCAATGGCTGCGAGTGCAGAAGACGTTAGAAAAAATTTGTTGTTTACCATCGACAGTTTTTACGCCCAACCTATTTATGAGCAGCACCCCGCACGCGACCGGATGCGCGTGGCGCTGGCCAACCTTGGCTACACCTACAGCCTGCGCTACATCAAGGGCCCACGCACACTCACCGTGGCCAACAATGGCGAGGCCGATGGCGAGTTTGCCCGCAACCGCGACTATACCGATGAGTTTCCCAATCTGGTTTTTGTGCCGGCGCCTGTAAATGCGGTGCACACCCTGGTGGTAACCCGCGCCGAACTCACCGATGCCAGCCGCGCCTGGCGAGATCTCATGCCGCGCAACCGGGTGGTTATTCCAGGCTCGCGCGTTGGGCGCACTGTGCCCGAACAGTTTGCGGCACTGCCCACAATAACCGCAGATAATTACGAGCAAGCGCTAAAGCTTGTGGCATCGGGCCGGGCCGACATGGTGATTATTCCCGCCAACTTTGACTTTCTCCCCAGCCATCACGGCGGCAGCCAGGCACAACTGGTTGCGCTGCAACCGCAGTTGGAAGAAGAGGCGGCCTACATGCACTTGCATAAGCGCCACCAACATCTGGTTGCGCCTTTAGCCTCTGAGTTGGAAAAGTTAAAATATCAAACCCACTTCCCCGATTAGGCACCCCCACCCATGACACGGCTGCACCGCAATTTGCTGTTCACCCTCGCGTGCCTTGCGGCCATTGCGGCCATTGCGGCCACGGCCACCTACTTGCTGGCACCAAGCGCGCCTGATCCCCAGCCCGCAGCAAGCGCCTCAGCCAATGCTTTGCAGGCAGAGGGAGTGTTTGCAGCAAAAGCGCGTCCGGTGATCACCTTAAGTGCAACGAATTATTTGGGTAAACAAACCTACACCAATCACCCCATTACCCAACGCGTGGCAAACGCGCTTGATACACTTGGCTACGATATTCAAATAATGCACAACCCCGGCCTTAGAAGCTTGGCCATGGCAAATAGTGGCGTGGTGGATGGCGAGCTGATTCGCATCCGCGCAGTGGGTACTGAGTACCCCAACCTATTAGTGGTACCCGTGCCTCTGGTGGTGGCCGGTGTGGGCCTGTATACCCACAAACGGCACCCGCAGGTATCAAAGCGCAGCTGGCACAATTTCAACGCAGAGCGTTTTGCTGCAGTCAAGGGCATGATGCTGCTGGAAAAGTTGCCACCCCAATTTGCCCACACGCCGGTGATCTATGCCCAGGGGTACCAGCAAGCGGTACACCAGGTGATTGCCGGGCGCGCCGATTTAACCCTGCTGCCCACAAGTTATGTAGACAGGTTACTTGATAAGAGCGAGGCCGCAGAACTGGTGCTGTTGCAACCACCACTACCCCCGGCGGAAGGGTTTCTACACCTGCACAAGCGCCATGAGGGGCTGATTCAACCCCTGACGCGCTTGCTACAGGAACAATCTATGCAACAAAACACGAGTAGCATTGCACGCTCCCACGCGCGCTGAGTCAAGGAGATGACATGAGCCGCACCAATAAGCACTTTAGGAAAATTTTGCACTGGGGCCTGTGGTGGTTGCTTGCAACCGCCGCCTCAAGCCATGCTAATGAACAGGCGACCCAGCTTAAAACGCTCACCTTAAGCACCGTGCAGGTGCACGAAAATCAGGATTTAAATCAACACGCCGGCATCGGGCTATTGCGCCAGGCGCTGGCCAATCTGGGCTACAGCTTGCGCATTGTATCGGCGCCCTCCGAGCGCAGCCTGCGCTTGGCGAGCGCCGGGCAGGTGGATGGTGAGCTGCTGCGCATTCGCGACATGACCTTCGAATACCCGCAATTGCGTCTGGTGAACGAGGCAATTGTAACCAGCAAGGTTTTCCTGGTAACCCGAAAACAGTCAGCACCCGCAAACCGGCGCTGGAGGCAACTGGATGCCCAGCAACTAATCACGGTGCAAGATGTATATGTGAGTGAGTTGATGCCCTCAAAATTCAGGCAGTTGCCACTGCTTAATGCCCCCAACTACCGCACGGCCTTAAAAATGCTAAGCGCACACAGAGGCGACGCCCTGCTAATACCCGAGCTCTATCTTCCCTTGGTAGAAGCCATACCAGAAATTGGCTGGCGAGAAAATTTTGTACTACTAAGGCCTGCGGTTTTTGAGCTGTCAGGTTTCGTGCATCTGCATTTTCGCCACCACCAGCTGGTGCTGCCACTGGCGGAGGAAATCAAGCGCCTTAAAGCGCAAGCGCATTAAAAACTAAAGCGCCCGCCGAGCTTAAGGGTTTACATCGCCATCAGGCTTTTCACTGGCAGCCTTTTGAATATTGCTGGCAAGGTGGCTGGCCTGCTCATCACTCACACTACGCTTGGCCACCTTGGCCGCCGCCTGCGCTGCCACTTGTACATGCCGCAAATAACGCCGGCAATGGGTACACATAAACAGGTGAACTTTATAATTGGCACGGGCCCAGCCGGAGAGCTCCCCTTCTATGTAATCGCTTGAGCGCGCAACAATGTCTTTGCACTTTAGCATTGGCCGGTTTCCTGATAATGATCCACCACCGAGAGCAAGCTCACCCGCGCCCGGTGCAACAACACCCGCGCATTAGAGTTGCTGATTTCCAGCATGTTACAGATGTGATCGAGCGATTGTTGCTCCACATCGCGCAGCAAAAAAACCGCCCGCTGGGCATCGGGCAGTTGTGCCAGGTTTTTCTCAAGGCATTGCTTGAGCTGCGCCTCCTCTAAAATGCGATCGGGCGACTCCATGTGCCAGTTGGCCGGGCCCGCCGCCCAGTGGCCATCGCTTTTAAATCGCTCTTCAGACAAATAATTGCCCAGCACCCGCTCGGCGTCGTTCAAAGTGATCTCGCGGTTTTCCTTGCGCAACTTGCCTTTGGCTGCATTACTTACGATTGTGTACATCCAGGTTTTCAGCGTCGAGCGGCCCTCAAACTTGGGCAGTGCTCGGAATATAGACACCCAGGCCTCTTGCACAACTTCCTCTGCCTGCGCTGGCCGCACAATGGCGCGCGCCACCACCAGCAATTGCTCGTGATACTGTTGCACTAACTGCGTGAATGCCCGGTGATCCTGCGCCCGCAATACTGCAAGATCTGGCTCTTCGGTGTGCTTGATGGTCATAGAATGTCCCGTTACCCAGGCGTTGCCTGGCCCATTAAAACACAGGCCTCTCGCCCTGTAACACCGGGCGCGCACCTGCCTCTAAAGACCAAGTTACACGGTTATTGAACGCAAAAAGTTCACTTTTTATAAACTTAATATTGCGGAGCACCCTTTGATCAGCACCCTAGCCAATACTTACGCCCGCCTGGGCAAACTTCTCACCCCCATTGATGGCCTGCCGGCATTGCTGCTGCGGCTGTACCTGGTGCCCGTATTCTGGATGGCGGGCACCAACAAACTGAACAACTTCGAAGCCACCGTGGCCTGGATGGGCAACCCCGACTGGGGCCTGGGGCTACCGTTACCCTGGCTCATGGCAGCCCTGGCCACTGGTGCAGAAGTGCTGGGCGCAATACTGTTACTGCTGGGGTTGGGTACGCGGCTCATCAGCCTGCCGCTGGCCATTACTATGGCGGTAGCGGCACTCACCGTGCACTGGCAAAACGGCTGGCAAGCCATTGCCGATGCAGCTGCGCCCTTTGCCAATGAGGCAGTGCTTGCCGCGCCGGAAAAGCTTGAGCGCGCTCGCGCCATTTTGCAGGAACACGGCCATTACGAGTGGCTCACCAGCAGCGGCAATTTTGTAATTTTAAATAACGGCATTGAATTTGCGGCCACCTACTTTGTGATGTGTCTGGCACTCATGGCTTTGGGCGGTGGCCGCTACGTGAGTGTGGATTACTTCATTGCCAGAAAGCTACGCCCCTAGCCCGTTTACACATTGTGTAGCCCGGCGCGGTAGCGCGCAGGGCTTACACCCATTACCTTTTTAAACAGGCGCGAAAAATAGTAGGCATCTTCATAGCCCAAATTCAGCGCCACCTGCTTGATGGATTGGCGGCTGGTATCTAACAGGTAGCAGGCCTGCTGCATTTTTAATTCAATAAAATAATGAATGGGCGATTGCCCTGTTTGCGCCTTGAACACCTTGGCAAAGTGGTATTTCGAAAGCGCGGCATCCGCGGCCAAGGCATCCAGATCTATATGGTCGTGAATGTGAGCCATCATCACGCCTTTGATGCGGGCAATATCCAACCGCCCGGCCGACTCTGCCGCCCGCCCCAACATCTGCGCAATATGGCTTAATAAAAATTGCAGCTGGTGGCAGGCATGCACCGCGGCGTCCCAATTGGAGCCCTGCTCGCGCAAACTGAACTGCGCATCAAACAACGCCAACAACCGGGCGTTGAGCCCCAGGCGTTTAACCGGTGCCGCGCTGGCGGCCAGCCACTCACTCATGGCCTGGGCCAAAGCGCCGGCAAAGTGCACCCAGTACACAGTCCACGGCCGCTGATGATCCGAGCAATAATGGTGCGCCCGGCCTGCCGGGATGATCACTACATCGCCTGCCGCAATGGCGTAGCGGGCCTCGCCCAAGGTGAGGGTGCCGGCACCCGCCGTGCAATACAGCAGCAGGTGATCATCGTGCAGCTCACGCTGCATTTGGTGGCCCCGCGCCACCGGATAAAACCCCAGCGCGCGCGGGTAGAGCTGGCAGGTTAAGGGCTCTGCGGCCAGCCTCTCCAATAGTGCTTTTGGTAATAAAAACCGCTTTCCGTCAGGGGGTAAGGGCCAATCGGAAGGTTGAGACAAACATAACCCCTTGTTTTTAAATGGTTTTACTTGGCATCACACCCAAGTATGACCAAGCATTCAATCCCAAGATAGTCCATCAAGCTGCCAATATCGTCAATCCCTGCGCTGCGTGGGCTATGTTTTGATGGTGCATTACCCAGTGCAGTGGCAAACCCTGCCATTACCCACACCCGCCCAATGAAAGGCCGCGACTATGAGCAAGCATTTTTCCAACGGACTGCCCAAGCGCATTCCTCTGTTCCTCGAAGGTGAGTGGACCAATAGCGAAACCAGCCAGTGGATTCCGGTCACCAACCCCGCAACCCAGGAAGTGATTACCGAGGCCCCCTGCGCCACCGAAGCCGAAGTAGAGCGCGCCGTTGCCAGCGCCAAGCAAGCCTTTGAAAGCTGGAAAGATGTTGCCGTACCCGTGCGTGCGCGCATCATGCTGCAATACCAGCACCTGCTGAAAGAGCACCACGATGAAATTGCCACCATCCTCGCGCAGGAAACGGGCAAAACCTTCGACGATGCCAAGGGCGACGTATGGCGCGGCATTGAAGTGGTAGAACACGCCTGCAACATTGCCACCCTGATGATGGGCGAAACCGTTGAAAACGTGGCGCGCACCATCGACTGCTACTCCTACACCCAGCCGCTCGGCGTGTGCATGGGCATTACGCCCTTTAACTTCCCGGCCATGATTCCCCTGTGGATGTTCCCGCTCGCCATTGCCGCGGGCAACACGTTCATTTTGAAACCCTCAGAGCAAGACCCGCTCACACCCACGCGTTTGGTGGAATTGTTTGAGCAAGCCGGTGCACCAAAAGGTGTGCTGCAGGTCATTCACGGTGGCAAAGAGCAGGTGAACCAACTGCTGAACCACCCAGAGGTTAAAGCGGTAAGTTTTGTGGGCTCGGTACCCGTAGGCGAGCATGTGTACCGCACCGCCACCCAAAATCTAAAACGCGCCCAGTGCTTTGCCGGTGCCAAAAACCACATGGTAGTAATGCCCGATGCCAACAAGCAGCAGGTGATTAACAACCTGGTTGGCGCAGGTTTTGGCGCTGCCGGCCAGCGCTGTATGGCCATTTCTGTGGCGGTGATGGTGGGCGAATCCAAAGAGTGGGTTGACGATCTAAAAGCCGCCGCCAGCGGCATTCGCCCGGGCGCCTGGGACGACAAAAACGCCGCCTACGGCCCGCAAATTTCCCCGCAAGCGCGCGACCGTGTGTTGGCCTTTATTGAAAAGGGCAAGCAAGAAGGCGCCAATTGCATTTTGGATGGCAGCAATTGTGTGGTTGACGGTTTCCCCGATGGCAACTGGGTAGGCCCCACCATCTTTACCGATGTCACGCCCGATATGGAAATTTACAAAAGCGAAATTTTCGGCCCGGTGTTGTGCATCATGACCGTAGACACACTGGAAGAAGCCATCGCGCTGATCAACAACTGCCCCTTTGGCAACGGCACGTCTATTTTTACTGCCAGCGGCGCCTGCGCACGCAAATACCAGCACGAAATTTTAGTGGGCCAGGTGGGCATTAACGTACCGGTACCCGTGCCACTGCCTTTCTTCAGCTTTACCGGCTGGCGCGGTTCCTTCTTCGGCGATCAGCACGCCTACGGCAAGCAGGCAGTGCGCTTTTACACCGAAACAAAAACGGTCACCGCCCGCTGGTTTGATGAAGACATTCCCGGCGGCCCGAACATGACCATTAATTTGAAGTAAGACGAGTCTGGGCCAGCGAGCGCCACCCAAGCATCCCAGGGGACGCGTAAATACGTCCCTGTAGCGCAGCGCCTTCCCTCCGTCGAAGCCCCTGAGCTGCTTGGCTGGCACTCTTGCAGATATCGCAGAAGAACGGGCCATGAATGCTTTCTTGTTTCACAACTTAATTGCAACGTGCCCAACGTGAAGGCAAAGCTGTAAGGCCTTCTGGGCACTCGCTAGCGACCGCGGCGTGTAGCTACAAGGACGTATTTACGCGGCCCAGAAGGCTTCACAGCTTTGCCGAAACTGACGATGGCACTGTGCTTTGAAAAAGAATTGGCGTAACCAGACTTTAACAACACGCTAAAGATAAACAGATTGGTAACAACCAACCAAAAAAAGACGAGAGCGCAATGAACTTTGATCTAACCGAAGAACAACTCGCCTTTCAACAGGCCGCGCGGGATTTCGCCAATGGCGAAATGAAACCCCATGCCGCGGAGTGGGATGAGCAACAAATCTTTCCCGTTGAGCTGTTTCAAAAAGCCGGGCCTATGGGATTCATGGGAATTTATTCACCGGAAGATTGCGGCGGCATGAATTTATCCCGTGCAGACACCATGGTCATTGTGGAAGATCTCGCGCGCGCCTGCCCCAGCACCGCGGCATTTATAACTATTCACAACATGGCCACCTGGATGCTGTGCAACTGGGGCAATGATGCACTCAAAGCCGAGTGGGCAGAGCGTTTAACCGCCGGCGAAAAACTCGCCTCTTACTGCCTTACCGAAGCCGGCGCCGGCAGCGATGCCGCAAGCCTCAGAACCCGTGCCGAGCGCGATGGCGATCACTATGTGATTAACGGTAGCAAAGCGTTTATTTCAGGCGCGGGCAGTACCGATATTTTAATCGCCATGGTGCGCACCGGAACCCAGGAAGACGGCGCCAAGGGTGTGAGCTGCCTGGCCATTCCCGCACATTTACCGGGCATCAGCTACGGCAAGAAAGAAGTAAAAATGGGTTGGAACAGCCAGCCCACGCGCACCATCACCTTTGAAGACGTACGCGTGCCGGTGGCCAATCGCCTGGGCGCCGAAGGTGAGGGTTTTGCCATCGCCATGAAAGGCCTGGATGGCGGGCGCATTAACATTGCCACCTGCTCGCTGGGTGCAGCCCAAGAGGCCATTACCGTGGCGCAAAATTATTTGCACGAGCGCAAGCAATTCGGCAAACCGCTGGCGGCCTTTCAGGCACTGCAGTTTAAACTGGCAGACATGGCAACACGGCTGGTAGCTGCGCGCAACATGGTGGCACTGGCGGCGTTTAAGCTCGATCAAAACCACCCGGATAAATCCACCTACTGCGCCATGGCCAAGCAATTTGCCACCGACCACTGCTTTGATGTGGTAAACGATGCGCTGCAAATGCACGGCGGCTATGGTTACATACGCGAATACCCGCTGGAGCGCTTTCTGCGCGACTGCCGCGTTCACCAGATTCTGGAAGGCACCAACGAAATCATGCGCGTTATTGTTGCGCGCAAAATGCTAGCCGAACACGCAACGGAGACAATTCGATGAGCACAAGCGAGCTGTTAAAATTCGAAACCCGCGGCCACACCGCCATCATCACCATGAACAACCCACCGGCCAACACCTGGACGCCGGAAAGCCTGAACTACCTGAAAGACATTATTGGCCAATTAAATGCCGACAAAAATAATTATGCTTTGATTCTGGCAAGCGAAAGCGAGAAGTTTTTTTCCGCCGGGGCCGATTTAAACCGCTTTAATCACGATGATAAAGATAAGGCCTTCAGTTTTTGCGCAGCCTTCGGCGAAGCCTTTGAAGCGCTCACCCATTACCGGGGCGTATCTATTGCTGCCATCACAGGCTTTGCCATGGGCGGCGGTTTAGAGGCAGCGCTGTGCTGCGATATCCGCATCTGTGAAACCCAATCGCAAATGGCACTGCCAGAGGCCACCGTGGGCCTGCTGCCCTGTGGCATTGGCACCCAACACCTGCCGTGGCTTGTGGGCGAAGGCTGGGCCAAGCGCATGATCTTGCTAGGCGAACGCATTAAAGCGCCCAAGGCCGAACAGATTGGCCTGGTGCAGGAAGTGGTAGAAACCGGCAAGGCGCTGGAAACGGCCCTGGCCCTGGCAGACAAAGTTGCCGGCCAGTCGCCCACCTCCGTTGCGCGCTGCAAGCAGTTGATCATGGGCGCGCGCACCACGCCAATGAATCACATGATGGCATTAGAGCGTGAACAGTTTGTAAAGCTGTGGGACACCCAAGATCAAAAAGAAGGCGTGGCCGCCTTTTTGGAAAAGCGTAAACCCGAGTGGAAAAACGCCTAGGGCGAGGAGCAGCTGTGAGCGATCAACCCGTAATTTTTGAATACCTGCCTACCGCCTGCGGCAAGCGCATTGGCGTGGCGCGGCTGAATGCTGAAAAATCCCTAAACGCCCTTAACCTTGCCATGATTGATGCGCTGCATGCGCAATTGAAGGCGTGGGAACACGACGGCACCGTGGTTGCCGTGTGGCTTGAGGGCGCGGGCGAGAAAGCCTTTTGCGCCGGTGGCGATGTGGTGGCCCTGCACGCGGGCTCTGCCGCTTACGGAGAGGCCCTGCCCGATAACAGCGCGCAAACATTTTTCGAGCGCGAGTATCGGCTGGATCACTACCTGCACGTTTATACCAAGCCCTTGATTGTGTGGGGCAGCGGCATTGTGATGGGTGGTGGCATGGGCCTGCTGTGCGGCGCACCTGTGCGGCTGGTCACTGAAACCACGCGCATGGCCATGCCGGAAATTACCATCGGCTTATTTCCCGATGTGGGCGGCAGCTATTTCCTAAGCCGCACGCCGGGCCAGGCCGGGCTCTTTTTGGGGCTCACCGGCGCCCAGTTTAACGCAACCGATGCCCTCTACCTGGGCTTTGCCGACGGCTTTGTACCACAGGGCGAAAAATTCGCACTGTTAAACCATTTAAGCGCAGCAAAAAGCTGGGCCAAAGACGATGTGTTCCAACACCTGCTGAGCTTTTGCAACCAATTCAGCGAACAAAAGCCCAAAGCTCAGGTGGAACCGCATCAAGCCCACATAGATACCGTGTGCAAAGGGGACAAGCTGCTCTCCATCATCGAAGCCA
Organism: Simiduia sp. 21SJ11W-1; assembly: GCF_024138675.1. Classification (NCBI taxonomy): domain Bacteria; kingdom Pseudomonadati; phylum Pseudomonadota; class Gammaproteobacteria; order Cellvibrionales; family Cellvibrionaceae; genus Simiduia; species Simiduia sp. 21SJ11W-1. Next base: position 3,699,712 of record NZ_CP090959.1, read on the forward strand.
TTACCGGCTACCAGGGCGAGGATGAATGGCTTACGCGGGCCGCAAAAACACTCGCCCGCGGCTGCCCGGTAACGCCCTTTCTGGTGCAGCAACAATTGCAACGCGCAGCCGGCTTGAGTTTGGCCGAGGTGTTTCGCATGGAATTAATCATGGCGGTAAACAGTGCGCGCTTAGGCCATTTTAAAGAGGGCGTGCGCGCATTGCTGATTGATAAAGACCGCAAGCCCCAGTGGGTGCCAGCCACCTTCGCCGAGGTAGAGGCAGATCACATCAAGGCCTTTTTTGAGGCGCCCTTTGCGCCCGATCAACCCCACCCACTGGCCGACCTCTAGCAGTTTTACGGAGCAAACTATGAGCACAAAAATAACGGATGTCGCATTCATTGGCCTGGGTAACATGGGCGGCGGCATGGCTGCCAACCTCGCCCAAAAAGGCTTTCGCGTGCGCGCCTTCGATTTAATGCAAGCCCATCTGGATAAAGCCCAAGCCGATGGCTGCCGGGTATTTACCAGCGCCACTGAGGCCGTGCGCGAATGCGATGCGGTGGTCTCTATGCTGCCCAATGGCGCCATTGTTGAAAGCGTGTACATCGATCAAGACGCCCTGTTTGATGTTATGCCCAAAGGCACGCTGGTGATTGATTGCTCAACCGTTGCACCGGAAAACTCGCGCCGCATGGCGAAAGTGGGCACTGAAAAGGGCATGCGCGTAATTGACGCGCCTGTCTCCGGTGGCGTGGCGGCGGCGGCCGCGGGCACACTGGCATTCATGTGCGGCGGCACAGAGGCAGATGTTGAAGCCGCGCGCCCGGTACTGGCGGCCATGGGTGCCAACATCTTTCGCGCAGGTGATCACGGCGCAGGCCAGGTAGCCAAAGTGTGCAACAACATGCTGCTGGCGATTCACATGGCCGGCACTGCCGAGGCGCTGCAACTGGGTGTAAACAACGGGCTAGACCCGAAAGTGCTGAGCGAGATCATGCTCAAAAGTTCTGGCTGCAACTGGAGCCTTGAGAAGTACAACCCCTACCCGGGCGTGCAGGAAAATTCAGCCGCCAGCCGCGGCTACACGGGCGGCTTTATGGTGGACTTAATGCTGAAAGACTTGGGGCTTGCCATGCAATCGGCCCAGGCCAGCCAGTCTTCCGTGCCCATGGGGGCGGCTGCGCGCAATTTGTTCAGCCTGCACAAGGGCGGTGGCGAGCAAAATAACGGCGGGCTGGATTTTTCTTCAATCCAGCAGCTGTATCAGCGCTAAGCCAGCAGCCGCTTCATGATCACATCGCAACGGGCATAGTCGGCGTGGCGACACCCTTGCTGGCGCACAAAATTGTATTTTTCATACAGTGCCAGTGCGGTGGTTAACTTCGAGCTGGTTAGCAGGTCAATGTGGGCTGCGCCCTGGCGTGTGGCAAGGCCAATGGCAGCCTCCATTAGCCGGTGGCTCAGGCCTTGGCCCTGTGCCTTTGGCGCCACCGCCATTTTGGCCAGTTCAAAACTCTGGGCACCGTTTTTCAGCAGTGCACAACAGCCTTGCACGTTTCCTTCAACAGCCAGCGTTAAAATAAAGCCCCCCTGCTCTACTATTACTGCCGGGCGATCTAGCACCTTGGCATCTGAGGGCTCCACCTCAAAATAGGCTTCAATCCAGGCGCGATTCAATGCCGCAAAGGCGGGAAAGTCTGCAGATTCATTTACTCGAATATCCAACGCGCGCACCTGCCCCTCCAATATAACCAAAAGCTAAATTTATACGCATATTTTGCGCAATAGGCTATAAAAACTCACAACGGGCAGCTGCGCGCCCATGGCCTATACTCAAGGGAAATCACAAATGACTGACTCATGACGGCAACGCCAGCATCATCACACAGCTTGACGGACGCCCAGCGGATCGAACAGCTGGAGGCTCGCCTGTGCGAGTTGGAATCTGCCAGCCGCACGCAGCAGGCGCTGCTGGACATTGCAGACCTCGCCTTCAAGGCAGGCAGCCTGCAACACCTGTTTGCCAGTAGCCACGCCATCATCCATCAGTTCATGTATGCCCGCAATTTCTACATTGCCCTGGAGCACAAAGACCGCAACACCATCAGCTTTCCCTACTATGTAGACACCCAAGACCCATCCACCAGCGATGACATTGGCGAAATCCCCATAGAAGAAATGAATAGCAGCCTCACGGCCTATCTCATGCGCAAAGATGCCACGGTATTTCTGCAAACCGAGGCCGAATTCGAACAGCTGCTAACAAAAGAGGGCTTGGCCTTGGTGGGCACCAAGCCCAAGTGCCTGATTGGCGTGCCCATCCGGCGCACCGGCGGCCAGCAGGGCGCAATAGTCGTGCAAAGCTATAAAGAAGACGCACTGTTTTCCCTGGCCGACCGCGACATGCTGTCATTTCTTGCAGAGCACATCGCCACCGCCTTTGATCGTTTTGAACAGCGCGAGCTACTGGAATTTGAAGTCAGCGAACGCACGCGCAGCCTGCAACAAAAAAACCTGGAGCTTGAACAAACCCTGCGCGAGCGCGAGGCAGATAAACGCCTGCAATCGGCGCTCTACAAGGTAGCCCAACTGGCACACGGCGAAGACGATGTAAAAAGTATTTTCCCCAAGCTGCACGCCATACTGCGCAAGCTCTTTTACGCCAAAAACTTCTACGTCGCACTCTTGAATGAACAGGGCGATGGCCTGGAGTTCCCCTACTTCTCAGACACCATCGATATCAGCACCGGGCCCCGCAAACTGGGCCATGGGGTTACGGAATTTATTCTGCACGCAGAAACTCCGCGGTTGATTCAAAAGGGTGAACTGCAACAACTGATTGCCTTAGGTGAACTAGACCCGGAAGGCACCCAGGCAGAAAGCTGGATAGGGGCCCCCATATTGGTAGGTGGCCAGGCCTTCGGCGTGATTGCAGCGCAAAGTTATGAGGCCGACATTGTATTTAACGAACGCGATCTTGAGTTGTTGAGCTTCGTGGCCGATCAACTGGCGGAAATGCTTAAACGGCAGCAAGATTCAGACGCCCTGCTGCTGGCCAACATCACCCTTGAAGCCCGGGTAGAGCAGCGTACCTGGGAGCTTTCACAAACAAACACCAGGCTCGAAAGCGAAATAGAAGAACGAAAACGTGCAGAAGAGCTGCAAAAAACCCTGTTCACCATTGATGAGCTAACCCACCGCATTGATGACCTCAGCGACTTCTATGCCGAGGTACACCGCTTGGTGGGCAACTTCATCCATGCAGATCACTTTTTCATTGCCGAATACGACAACGCCAATGGCAAGCTCTACTTCCCTTATTACGTAGACGAAACCCAAGAGCTTAAGGATTTTACCGAGTCTAGCGAATCAGACCCGGTACCCCACATGCCCTTTGAGTTGATACGCCAAACCATGACCGCCTATGTGATACGCACAGGCATGCCGCTGCTGGCAGACGACGCCACACGCAGACGCTTGGAAGATGCAGGGGAAATTGGCCGGGTAGGCATAGACCCGGTTGATTGGATGGGTGTGCCGCTGCGCAAAGACAACCAGGTAGCTGGCGTAATTGTGGTACAAACTTACGATGAGGCCCATCGCTTTGGGTGGATGGAATTTGAGCTGTTGCAGTTTGTGGCGTCTCACATCAGCACGGCATTACATCGTAAGGCCTACCGCGAAGAACTTGAAAACCGTGTAGAGCAGCGCACCCTGGAGCTTGAGAAAACCAATCAAAAGCTCTACCAGGAAATCTCTGTACGCGAGCGCGCAGAAAATTTGCAAACAGCCCTTTTTCGCATTGCAGACCTTACCAACACAGCCCAAGACATGCCCACATTTTACGGGCAAATCCATCAGGCCATTGGCAAACTGATGTATGCAAAATATTTTTTTATTGCCCTGCTCGATCCCGATCAGGACGAAACACTGACCTTCCCTTACTACATTGATATCGAAACCCAACAGCCCGCACCCAGGCCCATGGGCAATCACTTAACCGAGCACGTCATTAGAACGGGTAAATCCCTCTTACTGACCCCTGAAAACAGCAAAGACATTCAAACCGCCATTAAGATACAAGGTAAAGTACCGGTATCCTGGCTGGGCGTACCCTTGATTCTAGAGCAGGAAACTCTGGGCGCCTTGGTTGTGCAAACCTACGACACAGCCTTCGTACTCAGCATTAACGAAGAAGAAATTCTAACCTATGTGTCGCACCACGTAGCCACCGCACTAGATCGCAAGCGCGCCCGCGCCCAACTTGAGCACCGCGTAGAGCAGCGCACCCTGGAGTTGCGCGAAGCCAACCTGTCACTGGAGCGGCAAATTGATAAGCGCCGCCAAATCGAAAAGCAACTGGAGCACGATGCCTTTCACGATGCCCTCACCCAGCTACCCAATCGTATGCTGTTTATGGACAGGCTTAACCAGTTGATCGCCAAGGGCGGGCGCGAGACAAGCTTTCGCTATGCGGTGCTGTTTTTGGATTTAGACAGATTTAAAGTGATTAACGACAGCCTGGGTCACCTGGCGGGGGACAAATTATTACAAAAGGTATCGCAGCGTCTGTGCAAATTGGTGCGCCCACAAGATACGGTGGCGCGCCTAGGAGGCGATGAGTTTTGTGTACTGCTCGACGACATACAAGGCCTTACCATGGCCGAACAGGTTGCCAAACGCATTTGTGATGATTTAACCCGGCCTTTTATCATCATGGATAACGAGGTATTTACCTCCACCAGCATCGGCATTGCCTACAGCGGGCTGAAGTATCACGCCGCCGACGACATGCTACGTGATGCCGATGCCGCCATGTACCAGGCCAAGATGCTTGGCAAGCGTCAGTATTCCGTATTTGATAAAAGTATGCACGCCAAGGCCATGAATACACTCAAGCTCGAAACCGAGCTGCGCAATGCCATACGCGCTGGCGAAATAGACGTGCACTACCAGCCTATTATTCGCCTCTCTGACCGCAGCATTGATGGCTTTGAAGCGCTCGCACGCTGGCAACACCCAAACCAGGGCATGATACACCCCGGCGACTTTATACCGCTGGCAGAAGAAAGCGGGCTGATTACAGAGCTAGACATGGCCATGTGCAAGAAGGCCTGCCTGCAGGCGGCGCTTTGGCAACAAAATGGCAAGCGCTTCACCATTAGTGTAAACCTTTCAAGTAAACATTTCTCCCGCAACGACCTGGTGGAACGCATCGCCAACATTCTGGAAATATCTGCCCTAGACCCAAGCCTGTTGAAACTTGAAATCACAGAAAGCGCGCTGATGGAAAACGTAATCACCGCGCAAAAGCTGTTACGGGCACTAAAAGACTTAGGTGTTACCCTGGCTATGGATGACTTCGGCACAGGCTACTCGTCATTGAGCTACCTGCATCGTTTTCCGTTAGACGTACTGAAAGTTGACCGCTGCTTTGTTGATGAGATTGAGATCAAGAAAGAAAACCGCGCCATTGTCGGCACCATTGTCACACTGGCCAACACCCTGGGCATGACCTCTGTTGCCGAAGGCATAGAGACCCACGCCCAACTCGAAACTGTAGTCGCCCTGGGCTGTGATCTGGGCCAAGGTTATTTGTTTTCCAAACCTCTATCGCATCAAGATGCCGATCGCATGGTGCGCTCCGCGCTGCTAAAGCAGTAGCCCACCGGTTTTAATTGGCTGCAATTACATTGAGTGACAGCCGCCAGAGTAAAAAAGGGACTGCGTTCATGGATTGCCCGCTGCCACCTGAAATTACACCGAGCACAAAGCTTGCTGCCGCGTGCCGGTACATTGTTGAGCAGCGCACGGGGCGCATTGAGCTGGATTTCAAATCTGGCGATAGCTTGCACCTTGAGCCTTTGCATCTATTAAGCATTCTGGTATCGCACCCAAACCTCGCAGAGTGCACCTTAGGCCAGCTATATGCAGAAAATCTGCTAACACAATCTGCAGCCCAATTGCTTGCACAGGCATCCACCAGCAAGGTGTTTTACAGCTGCGACGCTACAGGCACACTGGTGACAGCAAGCAATCACTTTGCTGCACTATTTGGCAAAACACCCCAGCAGCTGATTGGCCAACATTTTTCAGCGATATTGCCCGCCACACAAATAGCACAGTTACAGCAATGGCATGCTCAAACCCTGACAGACAACACACCCAACCTACACAGTGTTGAGCTTGCAACTCAATCTGGCACCCACAGGGTAATACTCAGCTTGCTGCCGGTGGGCCTTCAAGGCCACGGCCATTTGCTGGGCGTCATACATGAAGTTCCCGAGGAGTTCCAAACCAGCGAACAAGATCGGCTGGCTGAGAATGAATTGGAAACCATATTTCAATCGCTGCCCGATCTATTTTTTCGCCTGGCAAGCGACGGCACCATACTGGACTACCGCTCACAAAACGAAACCGAGCTGTACGCGCCGCCGTCATACTTTTTAGGCAAGCGTATGCAAGATGTGTTGCCCGAAGAGGTAGGCGACTTTTTTATTAAACGTATGGCTGAGCAGCGCGCTACCGGCAAGCTTGTGTGTTATGAATACGACCTGCCGTTACCCAATGGTATTGCACGTTTTGAAGGCCGCCTGCGGGATTTGCCCGGCACCGATCAAATGATCGTGATTGTGCGCAATATCACCGAGCAGCATGAGCAACAGCAGGCGCGCAAGCGCGCAGAGCAGCAACTAAAGCTTGCGCTCGATGCCGCCAAGGAAGGCGTGTGGGACTGGAGCATTACCGAGCACTTATGGTCCGCCAATAGCCGGTTGTTTGACATGCTGGGCTACGATGCGGAAGTACCGCCACAGTCACCTGAGGTGTGGAACCAAAAAGTTCACCCAGACGATAGACAACGCCGTGCACTCGCGTATCAAGCGCTGCTGAAAGGTGAAACTGATCGGCTGGATGTGGATTTTCGTGCGCGAAATGCCGCGGGCGATTGGCAATGGATCCGCGCGCGCGGGCAGGTAGTGGAGCGCGATGCCACAGGCCGCGCATTGCGCGCGGTTGGCACCCACGAAGACATTACCGAGCGCAAGATTCTTGATGAGCGCTTAAAGCTTGCCGCCACCGTATTCGAAAATACCGCAGAAGGCGTGATCATTGCTACGCCGCGCGGCCATATTATTGAAGTGAACCAGGGCTTTATTGATGTAACCGGCTTTAGCCGCGAAGAGGTAATCGGCCGCCATGTAAGGCTGTTAAATTCAGGCCGGCAGGCACCAGCCTTTTACCGGACCATTTGGCGCGCCCTACTCAGTGAAGGGAGCTGGAGAGGTGAAGTATGGAACCGTCGCAAAGACGGCCAGATTATTCCCGAATGGCTCAACATTAATGCAGTTTATGACGACAACCGGCAAATCAGCCATTTTGTTGCAGTATTTTCAGATATCTCGGTACTTAAGCGCTCAGAAGAAAAGCTGGACCACATGGCCCATCACGATGCGCTCACGGGGCTACCAAACCGGCTTATGCTGCAAGCACGCTTAAGCCGCGCAATCATTCATGCTGGCCGCAATAAAAGTCATCTGGCGCTGCTATTTCTCGATGTAGACAGGTTTAAAAATATTAACGACAGCCTTGGCCACGTAGTGGGTGATGATTTACTAAAACAGGTCGCCAAGCGGTTAAAAAGCGCCGTGCGCGCAGAAGATACAGTGGCAAGGCTTGGCGGTGATGAATTTGTCGTCATGTTGGAGCAGCTAACTACTGCACAAGCAGCCGCCCATGTGGCCGATAAAATACTGCACGCCATCAGGCTGCCCTTCAACTTACAGGGCAAGGAATTCTTTACCACCACCAGTATAGGCATCAGTGCATTCCCTGAAGATGGACGCACACCTGCAGAGCTTTTACGCAATGCAGATACCGCCATGTACCAGGTTAAAAACAGGGGCCGAGACAGCTACAGCTTCTACACGCAGCAGCTTACCCAGCAGGCACAGCGCAAAGCGGAAATGGAATCTGAGTTACACCGCGCTATTCAACACAACGAGCTGACCCTGCAGTATCAGCCGCAGTTTGATTTACAGCATGAAACCTTGATCGGGCTGGAAGCGCTGGTGCGTTGGTCGCACCCGGTAAAAGGGATGATTGCACCGGACCTGTTTGTGCCCCTGGCAGAGGAATCCAGCTTGATTTCAAAGCTTGGCGAATGGGTAACGCTTGAGGCGTGCAGACAAATCAAGCAATGGCGCAACAATGGCTTTACCGTGCCCCGTGTTGCGGTGAATGTGTCTGGTGCAGAACTTGCCAGTGGCGGATTGCTCCAGAACTTCACCCACGCATTGCAAAGCTATGGATTGTGCGGTGACTGCCTGGAAGCCGAAATTACCGAAAACTTTATGATGCAGGATGTCGATAAAGCCGTGGAGGTGATGCACAGCTTGCGTGAACTGGCCATTACCATTGCGGTAGATGATTTCGGCACCGGCTATTCATCGCTGGCCTACCTGCAAAAACTGCCAATTCATCGCCTGAAAATTGATCGCGCTTTTGTGCGCGACATCCCCAATAACGCCAACGACATGGCCATCGCCCAATCGATCATTGCGCTTGGCGAAAGCTTGGGCCTTGAGATACTTGCAGAGGGCATTGAAACCCGCGAGCAACAGGCATTCCTGCGTGAAAAGGGCTGCCGCTCAGGCCAAGGCTATTTATTTTCCCGCCCGTTAGATCCAAAGGCTGTGGAGTATTGGCTCACCAAAGGCGACGATATATAGCGTGCAGGCAGCGCCTTGGGCGGCGCACAACCCCTCGCTAGATCAGTGCTTGGCCCACTGGTAGATTAATCCGCCATCAATGGGGTAGAGCTTTTTTTGCCAGCTGAAGCCCTGGGCTGTAAGCCAGCTTGCCAGCGCAGTGTGTGCCGATGCTTTTTCCGCGGGCACTGGCGTCTCGGGCAGAACAGCGCACAATGGCGCCTTGATAAAACTTTCATACAAAGGCGACTGCGGCAGCAGCTCTGCATGGCTATGGCTGACTGACAGCTCGCCAATGCCCGTTAAGCGCTCACCAATACCCGCCCAAAATTCGGGCTTACCGGGCACTGCAACATAGATGCCTTCCGGAAACAGTGCGCACGACTGCTCTACAAAGCGCAAGGCAGCATCAAGCAGGCTGGCCTGAACGGCTGCCTGCTCGGTTTCAACTGCTGTATCAATCACGCAAAGTGAGATGCAGCCCTGCCCCAGCAGCGATTGATCCAGGGTCAGTAGCTTTTGCGCATGGCACACAGAGAGGCTATCGGAGCGATGCAAAATGTGGCCAATGCTAAAGCTCAAGGCGCAGAACTGGTAGCCTGCCAGGCTTTGCAATTCAACAAAGCCCGCGAGCTTGCCTGCATGCTCGGCCACTAAAATGATGTTGCCCGCAGACTCACCTTCAGCGTATTGATGTGAAAGTATCGCCTCGGCAACCTGCTGCTCAGCCGCCCATTCGCGCAGCACATAGCGGCCTATTACCGGTGTGCCACTTACCATTAACTGTTTAATAGCCGCCAGGTCTTCTGCGGCAACCGGGCGCACGGCCAAAGGCTGGTTATTTTCGTGTTTCATGGCGCAGGCACCTCACCGACATATCGCAATGCTTGATGCTCTGTACCGAGCAGGTGGCGTTCGGCACTGGCCACGCACATAAAATTTTGTACAGCCAGCGGCGCAAACCAACCTGCGGGCAAGTTTTCATTGTTCGCAGCCGCCAGCACCTGGCTGTTGCGCAAACTGTAGAGGTAGTCGCGCCGGCAGGTAAAGCAGGGGCCGGCATCAAAGATGTCTACGTGGGGGCTCTGTACAAAGCCTTCTGTTTTGGCAACGGCAATCACATCGGCGTCTTCCGGTGCGGCCTTGCCAATCACACTGCGGGCATCGTCGTTAAGCAGTGCCTCATAAATGGGGTAAGGCGGCGCCAGCTCGCCGATAAAGGCTTTGCTTAAGGTGCCACAGTAGTGCTCGGCCTGGTCGTATTCCATATTGAAAAACGCGCGCCCAACGGCGTTCCAAAAAGGCGATTCGGCTTTATGGTTTGTCACGCCCACAAACTCAACAATTACCTCTTCGCAAAAACGCTCGGGAAAACTGGCCATGAATAGAATGCGCGCGCGCGATAGCAATTCGATATTGGCACGGTTGCGGTATTGGGCGTGAATAAAGAATGCACTCAGCACGGTTTTGTCTTGATTATCGGTAACCAGTAGCAACCGCGCTAGCCTGTTCGACTCGCCCGTGGTTTGTGAGTAGGCCAAATAGCGCTCGCGCCGAAAATTAAAATAGGGGTCGCGTACGCCGGATTTGGCCACCAAACCGCTGATCCCCACAAGCTCGCCGCTGGCCTCGTCGATTAGCGCAAACAGGTACTCTTCGTCGCCAGGTGTACTTACATTTTTGGCAAAAGATTGCTCGCTACGCGCCAATCGCTCGGCCAAGCGCCCGCTATCTTCCGGAAGCGAGGTCAGGCCCACGGGGCTGTCGAACGCCAGGCGCTCAACCGCTGCCAAATCGCTCTGTACACATGGCCGCACGAACATTATGGCCGCACCTCTTTGGCCAAGTGCACGGCACCGGGCAATATGGAAAATGTCGCACTGCCAATGGTGTACATATCTTTGGTACCGTCTAGATAGGCCCAGTAACCCTGGCTGCTTTTTTGCTCGCCAAACACATAGCGCAAGGTTTTTACACCGCTTGCGGTTTTAACGTGTGTCCAGCGCTCTACCCTATCGCTATCTGCGTTATCTAACAATTCAAACCCCAGCAGTTCATCCAAACGCTGATTACCTACCGCCATACCACCACCCACAACGACTGCACCGCCAAAGGCCTCATTGCCGCGCGTGGCGTGCTTGCCCGGTGCAGGCGTGAGCTTATTAGAAGTAAGTGTATAGCTGTCGCCACGGCTAAGCAGGCTCAGCTCCAAATCGCGAATGTCGCGCTGGCCTTGCACCCAATTGCAGCGGGCATCGGCGGCATTAAGCACAGTCACGTTGCCGCGCCCGATTGCAGTAAAGGTATTTGTTGAAAGATCCACCCAGGCGCCCGTGTCTTCATCGATACCCACGCCCAACACCTTGGGTACTTCACACATTGCCGCAGCCAGGCGGCCCAGGCGCGCCTTGCGATCGAAATGCTGATCTACCAACACCCCAGGCCAAAAGCCCAGGCCCTTTCGAATGTGCAGGGCACCTTGCTCTTGCGCCTCCATGCCCGGGTAGTCTTGGCTGGCAGGTGCAATTAACGCCGAAACGCTGTCGCCGGCGGCAATCATTTGTGCACTCATCATGGCGGCACCGGCACTGGTACCGCCCACCACACCACCGGCGGCCAACTGCGCCCTGATGTGTGCCAGCAGCGGCGTATCTTTGCCTTGTTCAGTTAACAGGGTTTGGGTAATGCGCGTTTGGTCACCACCTACAAACCAGTAGTGGCGCACGTTTTTTAACGAGGCCACAAGCTTTTGATTGTGCGCATTGCCGGCCCAGGCAGATTCATCAACCGCGGTTGAGGAGTCATCAACCACGGCCAAAGGCACCAGGTGAATGGCGCTTTCATCTACGCCGTAATGCAATAAATCGCGTTTAAATTGGTTGGCATAGTGCATTGGCCGGCCCGAGGCCACGGGCACAATGGCAATGGGCGCGCCTTTGGCATCGTCGATAAGTGCGCGATATACGGCTTCGTTGCTGCTGGTTAAGGCACCACCCACAACCAACAGTTTGCCGCCTGCGGCTGCTTGCACTGAAAGCCCAAAACCCAACAGGGCCACAAGCCATTTATTCATGTGTATCACTCCGGTTCATAAACTGGCTGCGCTCTTCGCGCGGGGTAAGATTGAATCGCTGGCGGTAGGCCGTACTGAAATGCGGGCCGGAAGAAAAACCACAGCGCCCGCTGATTTCCACAATGGACAAATTGCTTTCCAACAACAGGCGCTTGGCAGCATCCAGGCGCAGGTTCAGGTAGTAGCGCGAGGGAACTTCCTGCAGATATTTTTTGAATAAGCGCTCAAGCTGGCGGCGCGAAATGGATAGGTAATCGGCAATTTCGCTGGTGGCCAAGGGCTCTTCAATGTTGGCTTCCATCAACGCCACGCCTTCCAAGAGTTTTGGATCTTGCGCGCCAAGGTGGGTTTGCAATGGCACCTTTTGGCGATCATCGCCACTGCGTATGCGCTCACATTGCAATCGATCGGCCACTTCGCTTGCCAGGCCAACGCCCTGCACCTTGCGCAACCAATGCAACATCAGATGCACGCTGGCCAATTCACCAGCGCAGGTAACGCAGCGCTCGCTCCACTCAAACAGATGGCTGCTGAATTGCACCCGCGGGTAGCGGGCGCGCAGGCCATCGAGCATTTGCCATGGGGTCGCCGCGCGCTGGCCGTCGAGCAAACCGCTGTCAGCCAGAAGCGCCACACCACTGCCCAGTGCCAACAGGCGGCAATGGGCGGATTTCTCAACGAGCGCGGCGGATAAATCCCCGGCCAATAGCGATTGATGCGGCCATTGGTTATCGCCACATAAAATAATATGCGCACCCTGAAAAGCATCGAGTGCCGCCGGCTGATCGCTCAGTTGGTATTGAAACAAAGGCTGTTCGGCACTGCGGTTGGCCTCTTCCATCACTTGTGCCACCAGCGTGCTGCTAAGCCGTGAGGCCCGCGGCAGCTGGTAAACAAGTACGTGGATGGGCCGCTGTGTCATTCGGCAAACAGCCTGCGAAAGGTGAGCTCCTGCTCCCGCATTAACCACTTGCCATTGCTCATTACCGAGCGCACTGCGTGGGTTTCGGCATCCACAAGATTAAAGGTGGCGGCCATGCCCGCCTTCACCCGCCCCGCCTGGCCAAGGCCTAACACCCGCGCGGGGTTAAGGGTGGCCACCGCCAGTGCTTTTTCAGCGGGCAGGCGTGCAAACAGTGAACGCACTTCATCCCACAAGCTGCCAATGGCCGCCACTTCCAGCCCATCCAGCCGGCCTGCCGCATTAAAGTGCGGCAGCGAGCCCTGGGCGTCAGAGGAAAGAGTCATCTGCGCAAGGGGTGCACCCAGCTCAAGGGCGTACATTAGGGCATCGGCTGCGCGGCGCTCGCCCATGGCCAGAATTGCCTCGGTGGTGCTGGTGGTGAAATCCAGGTAGCCGCCGCGCTTGGCGTAGGCCACACCCTTTTCAATGAGCGCATCACTGCGGCCTATGTGGGTGGGGTAAAACTGGTTGATGGGGATGGCGGTGTTATCCACAACATCGTGCAGTAATTGCAGCGCGGTTTCGTCTTCACCCACGTGAATACTCACAACACCCGACTTGCCCGACAACATGCCGGCCACGCGGGCATCCGAGGCCAGCCGCGCCAATTCTTGCCAGCTGGGTTGCGAGCCGCGGTGATCGGCAATGGCCACTTCACCCACGCCCAGCACCGGATCTATCAGCATGATGTCTTGACGGAGATCACCGGTAAGGGTTTTCACCGGCAGCTGGTAGCTGCCGCTGTGCATATAGCAGTTCAGCCCTTGGGCACGCAGCGCCTGGGTTTTGCCGAACAATTCGCCGAGGCTGCGGCAGGTGGCATCGGTACCCAGTACCCCCACCAGTGTGGTTACCCCGGCGCGCACGGCATCTTCGGCGTTCAGCTCCGGTGTGCGGGTGGCATAGCCTCCTTCACCGCCACCACCGGTAATGTGTACGAGCGAGTCTACCAGGCCCGGAATTAGCCATTGGCCACCGGCATCTACGGTTTCCACGGGCAGGCCCGCGGGCGCCAGGTTCGGCTCCATGGCGAGAATCTGCGAACCGGCCACCAGCAGATCCAGCTGGCCGCAATCTTGTGGGGCAAATACCCGAGCATTTTTAATCAGCGTTAACATCAGTTTTCCTTTAGGCCGCGCTTGCGCTAATAGCCTGTCATGCTGGCCGCAATGACCAGCGTACTTGAAAGACAGAACATGACAACAAAATAGCGCCACACAAATTTTACCCACACCAGCCAATCCAGGCGGGCAGCACCCAGGCACCCCATGAGTGCCGCGGAGGTGGGAATCAATATATTGGTGAGGCCGTCGCCCAGCTGAAACGCCAGCACGGCGGTTTGGCGCGACACACCCACCAAATCAGACAGGGGCGCCATCAGCGGCATAGTGAGTGCAGCCTGGCCCGAGCCCGAAGTTACAAAAAAATTAAATACACTTTGAAACACATACATGCCCCAAGCCGCCAGCCAATCGGGCAGGTGCCCCACCACTTGGCTTGCGTTAAAAAGCACGGTGTTCAGTACACTGGGTTGATCTGGCGCGTCGCCACCCAACACCAGCACAATGCCCTTGGCCAAGGCCACAATCATGGCCGCCGGCAACAGCTGCGCGGCACCTTCACGGAAGGCGGCCACGGCGCTGTTGGGCGTCATGTTTGAAAGCTTCAACACACAGCCTATTACCGCCGCCACAAGCCCCAGGGTAAAGAACTGGGTGGCAATTTCCGGCAGGTAGTAATCGCGCTGGGTTACGCCATAAATCACCCATGCCACGCCCGCAAGCAGCGCGAGCAACACCAGCCCATGGCCCCGCTCGAAGCGTTCGGAAACCAGCTGAGCCGATTGATTGCGGAAGGCATCGTCTGAGCGGTGAGCCAGCGAGCGCGCCGGTTGCAACCGGATACGCCGGCCATACCAGGCCACCCAAATACAACCGAGCAAGGTAAACACACACCAGGTGCCAATACGCAGGCCCATGCCAGACATCAACGGCACGCCGGCAATGCCCTGGGCAATGGCCACCCCGAAAGGGTTCATCCAACTGGTGGCAAAGCCCACCTGGGTGGCCACATAAGTGACCAGCAGCGCGCAAATGCTGTCATAACCCATTCGCACCATGAGCGGTGCCAGCATCAGGGTAAAGGGAATAGCCTCTTCGCCCATGCCAAACACGGCGCCACCGGCAGAGAACAGCAAAAACAACACAGGCAGCAACCAATCGCTGCCGGCGGTTTGGCTGGCAATTACACGGCGTAGGCCCTGTTCAACTGCGCCGGTGGCAAAGATCACACCAAAGGCGCCGCCGGTGATGAGAATGAACGCAAACACACCGATGGCCGAGCCCCATTTATCGCCCGCCACCAAGCCTTCAAAGGGCAGGTTGAGCAGGCCCATGGCGCCGCCTTCGGCAAACACTGGCAAACCTTGGGCGTGGGCTGCTTGCACAAAGGTATCCGGGTCCAGGCCTGCATCACCGAGGGTGAACTGGCCGGCCGGCACCCACCAGGTAAGGCCGTAGGCCAGCAGTGCCACCAACCCTAGAATGATCCAGGTATCGGGCATGCGGGTTGGCTGGGTGCTTGGGTGCGTCATTAGCTGGGCATTCTCATGAAAAATTATTGTTGATCATCGTCAGTATAGGGGAGCCACCCCGAGCCATGGCGGCTCGGGGTGGGCCGGATTAAAAGACGTAGTTGTAACGCAAGGTTGCAAAACGTCCCATTACCGAGTGGTTGCTGTAATCCACGTTAGAGCTTGAGCCGAATACATCGGGCGCATCGGTATCAAGCAGGTTGCGCACGCTCAGCTGCAACATGGAATCGTTGGCAAACACGTAGCTCACACTGCCGTTGAGCAAGGTGCGCGACGGGATTTTCACCTCATCGGTTTTCTCAAGGCCGTACTTTTCCAACGTTTCGGTGCGCAGGTAACGCAGGTCATCGCTGTAGCTATGAACATAGTTAGCCGACAAACGGGCACGCCAGCCATCCTGGCGCCAGCTCACAGCAGCGGTACCTTTAAAGCGCGGGTAGCGGAATTCACCAGCCCATTGCTCAACACCACTGGAGGGCGACAGCTCTTCTTCAAAGTTGGCCAGGTAAGTGCCATCCAAGGTCAGGGTGATGCTGCCGAAATCGCCATCAAAGTACTGGGTAATGGCAACGTCTACACCGTCGGTTTTCTGGTAACCGGCATTGCTTAGCTGGAAGTGTGCATCCAGCAGTTCACCGGTGGCAGGGTCAAGCAACAAGCCGGGAGTGCCGGTTGCCAAATCTGCCAGATTATCGCTCAGCAGCACCTGGCCGTCGGTGTTACCCGCCAGGGTTTGGCGCAGGTAGTCTTCTTCATCAAGCTTCACCAAATCTTCGTACTGGATGTTCCAGTAATCGATATTGATTTCGGTATCGGCCGTAGGGCGTAACAAAACACCGGCAGACCAGCTTTCAGCGGTTTCAGGCTTAAGCTTGGCATTGGCCACGGTTTCAGTGTTCAGGCTTGGCGTCTTGTTTTGACCATCACACAAATCCCCTTGAGGCGTGTTAGAAAAATCCGGGTTTTCATCACAGTAGGCGGTGAAGCTTGTCAGCTGGGTACCCTGGCCTGCCTGCGCAAGGCTTGGCGCGCGGAAAGAAGTAGACCAGTTTGCGCGCAGAATGATTTCCTCCATGGGCTGGTAACGCAAGCCCACTTTGGGATTGGTGCTGGAGCCAAAATCATCGTAGTCGTCGTAGCGGGCGGCCAATTGCAGCTCGAAGTTTTCAGCAAGCGGCACAAAAAATTCACCGTAGGCTGCATACATTGAGCGATCGTAGGCTACATCGGTTGCAGAGAAACCCATCACCGGGTCATCGTTTTCGTTGGTGGCCATGGCAATCAGTGACGGCGTATCTTCGGCCGATTCCTCACGATATTCCACACCAAAGGCCGCACTTACATCACCGGCAGGCAGAGTGAACAATACACCCGAAGCCTTGGCATCCCAGCTCAAGAGTTCAGATTCACCCTCGCGCTTGGCGGTGGTGCGCAGGCCATCAATGCCCGCCATTTGTTCGGTTTGGCCGTCAAAGGGGTTGTACCACAAGGTGGTTTTGCCCATGCCTTCACAGCTGCTGTTGCCGGTGTAGGTGTAATCGCGGTTGGCGATATCCACTGCGTATTGATCTGCCAGGCTTCCATCGGTACACAGGTTGCCCAGCAATGCATTGGTTACCAGCTCACGTACGTAAAAACCGTCGGTGGCATTCTGCGTTGACTGGCTGTTGCCGTAGGCGAGCGCCGTCTCCCAGCTCCAATCGTTAATTTCACCACGCAGGCCCGTTACCAAACGGAAGCTTTGGGTATCCACTTCTACCGCGCGGGCATCGGGGAAGGAACCAAACGCCGTCATGAAATCATCGCCGGCTGATAAAATCACATCGGCCACGGTATCGGTTGGGAAAGAGCCAAAGCCGCCGCTGTCGGCTGAATCAATGATGTCTTGTGCAAGCTCTGGGTGGGTATCCCAACCCGGGTGAAATGCACTCACGGGCAAGCGGAAAGATTTGGGCGAAGACACACCGGCTGAGTGGTTGTCTTGCACCATGGCCTCGTTAAACCAGGTGAGGGTGTCGCTGATGTCATAATCGAATTTGGCCGTTACGCCCAGCGCTTCCAGCTCGCCTTCCATGCTGTAGTAGCCATTGCTGTTAAGTGCGCAGTAATCACCGTAAACACCTGTGGCCGGTGTTTCGCAGGCAGTTTCGATGACGTCGCCCGTGCTGCCGTAGTTGGTGTCCATCCAGTAGAAATCGTTAAACGACGGGTGAATGCCATCAAGGCTTGGGCGCTTAGACATCGCGGTTTCTTCGCGGTCACGCTCATAGGTGGCATTGCGCTTGTAGTAATCCACCACCACCAGTGTGTTGCTGCTATCTGTGGTGTGGCCCCACACGGCATTCAGGTTAAAGCGGCCGTCGTCTGTGTTGGCGGTTGAATCACCGTAGTTAACATCCACTTCAAAGCCGTCAAAATCATCGCGCAATATAAAGTTCACAACACCGGCCACTGCATCGGCACCGTAAAGCGCAGAGGCACCGCTAGGCAAAATTTCTACCCGCTCAATGGCGGCCAACGGAATGCTGTTTACATCTACAAAAGATTCGTTGCCCTTGGCAAAGGAGCTGACGCTTACGCGGCGACCATTAATCAACGTAAGCGTTGAGCTGGTACCCAGGCCGCGCAGGGATATACCTGCAGCACCCACCGGGCTTTGGCCAGACTGCGGGCCAGAACCTTCAGTGGTAAAGGTACCGGTGCCACCACCTGTGAGCGCCACCTCATCAAACAAATCGCTTACCGTGTTGGCGCCACTGGCGAGAATTTCGTCGCGATTAATCTGTACAGCCTGCACCGCGCCTTCAAGGTCCAAGCCTTTAATGTTGGTGCCAGTCACAATCACTTCCTCAACGGGGCGATTGGATTCAGTTTGCGCCAGTGCGGGTACGGCCAGTACAGCAGCACCGGTAAAACCGAGCGCGGCACGGATAGATAAGGACAAAAGTGATTTTGTAGCCATAGTAGTCTCGCTATTGTTAGATTTTTAGGTGTGACAGCCCTTGCCAGTGCTGAGGGCGCAGGAAAAAGTCGCCCGCGAAACGGGCGCAGAGGGAATGCTTACTCGTCGAACCACTCACTCAGGCAATAGCGCGCAACAAAGCGTGTGCGAGAGCTTGCCGAGTGCTCGGGCGGTTTCAGAAGAGAGACACGCATAGGATGACACCTGCGATAAACATGGCTTCTTTGTACGGTATATTCCGCGCCCCTGCAAACGCGTGCGAGCGCCATATACACAGGCTGAAAAGCTATAGAAAAAACTTTAAAAACAACCACCTAGCAAGCTTTTGGCAGGTAAATAACGCACTGATCCAGGTGCCGTTTTATACATCTTTGTCGCGATTGTGTACGCGCAATCTTCCACGTATGTACACGCACCACATACGTGCAGCCATGCGCCATCTGCGGTGACAAGTGCGTGCGCCAAACCCACACTGCGCACCATACCGGCACCACCCCAACACAGAGGCAGCCATGCACACCCAACCAGACATTTGCGCAGACCTTCCAGCTCACCCAACAGCCGCAATGATGCCGTCGGCAAATACGGCCGCCAGAACGCGCACGGAGCAAGATTCCCTTGGCAGCCGCACTCTGGAAGACACCCACTACTACGGCATCCAAACCCTGCGTGCGCTGGAAAACTTTTCTGATATCTCTCGCCCCCTGAGCGACTACCCGCAATTGATTGTGGCGCTGGCCGCCATCAAACGCGCCTGCGCTGAAGCCAACGGCACACTGGGGCTTTTGCCCGAGGCTAGCCAAGCTGCCATCGTGCAGGCGTGCAACGAACTCATGGCGGGCCACTGGCACCAGCACTTTCCCGTGAGCCTTGTACAAGGCGGTGCCGGCACCTCCACCAACATGAATGCCAACGAAGTCATTACCAATCGCGCATTGGAAATTTTGGGCAAACCCAAAGGCCGCTACGACCTGCTCAACCCGAACGATCAGGTGAACGCAGGCCAATCCACCAACGATGTCTACCCAAGCGCGCTGCGCATCGCGCTTTACCAAACCGCACAGCCTTTACTTGCCGCCTGCAGCCAGCTTGCAAAGGCATTTACTGCCCGTGCAGAGCTGTACAAAGACGTTGATAAAGTGGCGCGCACACAGCTGCAAGATGCCGTACCCATGGCCGCGGCCGATGAATTACGCGCGTTTGCCCAGAGCCTGCAACAGTGCATGCAGCGCATCGACAGCACGCGTACAGCCCTGCTTACCCTGAACCTGGGCGGCACAGCCGTGGGCTCATGCATCAACAGCAGCGCTGAATTTCGTGAGCTCAGCCTGAAAAACCTGTGTGCCATTACCCAACTGCCGCTTAGACGCGCGGCAGACTTGTATCAGGCCAGCTGGGATACCGGGGATCTGGTGGATTTTTCCAGCACACTCAAGCGCTTGGCCGTTAGCCTTTCGAAAATCGCGAGCGACCTGCGGCTGCTGAGCTCTGGCCCCCAGGCGGGCCTTGCCGAACTCTCGCTGCCCAAACAACAGCCCGGCTCTTCAATTATGCCCGGCAAGGTAAACCCGGTTATCCCCGAGCTGATCAACCAGATTGCTTTCGATGTGTGTGGGCGCGATGCCACCCTGTGCCAGGCCGCTGAGCATGGCCAGCTGCAACTGAATGCCTTTGAGCCAGTGATGGCTGAATGCCTGTTCACAAGCCTTGAACGGCTGCGTACCGGCTGTGAGCTACTGCGCACGAAATGTGTAG
The DNA here is from genome assembly GCF_024138675.1 of Simiduia sp. 21SJ11W-1. Taxonomy (NCBI): domain Bacteria; kingdom Pseudomonadati; phylum Pseudomonadota; class Gammaproteobacteria; order Cellvibrionales; family Cellvibrionaceae; genus Simiduia; species Simiduia sp. 21SJ11W-1. The sequence continues at coordinate 3,719,751 of NZ_CP090959.1, forward strand.
AGAATTTGCACGTCAATGGCACCCAGTGCACCACTAACCTGCACCGTTCGCACGCATTGGCCACCCGCTTTAACCAGGTGCTGGGCTACGTAACCACCAGCCGGCTTATCCTGCAGGCTGAGCAGGAAGGGGTGAACTTTATTGAGCTGGTGCGCCGCCAGGCACTGGTCACCGAACAAGACCTGCAGGCGATTATCAGCCGCCGCGATGGCACAAACGTGTAAGCAATGACGCTTTATTTTCAAAATTGCGTCGGCCCAATTGTAACTGGCCCCACCTCGGCCAATGATGAACGGGCAGATGCGTTCACCGGCGCACGCGCAGCACCCGCTATGCATGCACGGTAATCTGCCCAAATAAAACATAACAACGGGCTCGCACTATGAAAACACAACGCTCCCTCATTGCCAGTATTGCACTTGGCAGTGCCCTGTTCTCTTTCGGCGCACAGGCGTGCATCACCACAGAAGCAGAGAACAACAACTCAGACAGCAACGCCAACGGACCGGTTTGCAGTGATCAAGCAGTGCAGGGAGCAATTGGCAACAGGCGCGACGTAGACTGGTTCTACTTCGACGTAGATTCAGCCACCAACGTGAATGTAAGCCTGAGCCACAGTGGTGGCGACGATTTTGACTGGCTGGTGTACCCCGCCAGTGGCGGTGCCCTGGGTGCCGGCGAATCCAGCAACAACCCTGAAACAGGCACTGTTAGCGTGCCCAGTGGCGGGCGCTACTATGTAAAAGTGGTGCGCTATAAAGGCACCGGCAGCTACCAGCTTTCACTCACAGGCTTTGACGGTTCTGGCGGTGGCACCGGTGGCGGCGGCAGTGGCGATTGCGGCTACGGCGACAGGCCCAACAAACCCGGCCCGCTAAGCAGCTACCTTGTGGGCAACGGCGATGACCAGTGTGTATCGCTCAATCAGGGCGACGGCGGCTTACTGCTGATGGGCGGTGGCACCGATGTGGACGCAGCTTTCAGCAATCGGGTAACACCAAAAATTGGTGGCGGCGATATTGTGGTGCTGCGCACCAGCGGCACCGATGCCTACAACACCTACTTGCAGGGTTTAACTGGCGCAGACTCGGTAGAAACACTGATTGTTGATCGCCGCTCACTGGCCGACGACCCCTACGTAATTTGGGCGGTAGAGTCTGCGGAGTTTGTTTGGATTGCCGGTGGCGATCAATCAGACTACCTCAACCAATGGGCGGGCACAGGCCTGCGCGCAGCCATTGATCACGTGTACCAAAAAGGCGGCATCATTGGCGGCACCTCTGCCGGTAACGCTGTGCAATCTGAATTCATTTACGACCCAGACGGCATTTTGGGCGTCTATTCAGATGAAGCGGTAACGGATTTGTGCCACGAGTACATCAACATTTCCAGCGACTTTTTAACCACCCCAATCATGCAAAATGTGATTACAGACACCCACTTTGCCGAGCGCGATCGCATGGGCCGGTTAATGGTGTTCATGGCAAACCTCAGCACCAACACCACCGGTATTGGTGTAGATGAAGCCACCGCCATTTACTTCGGCGCAGATGGCCAAGGTGTAGTAGACGGTGCAGGCAATGTGTATGTGCTGCGTGAAAACAGCAGCACTCAGCGCACGCAAACGCAATGTGGGCAGGCGGTAATTTACGAAAGCCTCCAGCGTTACAAACTGCGCGCCGGCGATACCTTTAACCTGAACAACGGCACCAGCAACGTCAGCCCGAAAGCCATTGGCATTGATGGGCGCAACACCAACTTCTACATTAACCAGCCCTATAACTAGGTAGGGCGCTCTTCCTCCTAATCTGCATCTTTCCCAGATACAGACCTCTCGCGGGCCACACACCATGGCCCGCTTTTTTTATTTCAACAGCCATCGGATTTACCTGGCCGGCAGCTGCCTTCACGCTTAGTGGTTCGCCCCCGGCTTTTACAAGCAGCCAAACCCCAGGCGTTGCGATATCAGCCGCCAAGTGCTCCTTGCGCAAAACACTCCCGCGCAAAGTGCATCCCAATAAACTAGATGCCAGCTTGCCCATAGCGGACAAAGCTTTCGCGCAACCGCGACCTGCAGCGCACCTTGCCTCACAAGATTTCCCATAGTAAATTTCCGTTTCCTTTAGGAAACAACACTTGAATCATGCATTTTGCCTAAATATTCGTCATGAATGGGGTACAATGCGCGCCTTCAAAATTTCACCTCGTCAGGCTATAGCAGGGCTACCCCATGTTTGATAAATCACAAACCATTGCATCCTTCGACCCGGAACTCTGGAGCGCCATTCAACACGAAGAGCGCCGCCAGGAAGAACACATAGAGCTGATTGCCTCTGAAAACTACACAAGCCCCATGGTTATGGTGGCCCAGGGCACCAAGCTCACCAACAAATATGCCGAAGGCTACCCGGGCAAGCGCTACTACGGTGGTTGTGAATACGTGGATACCGCTGAAACCCTGGCCATCGAGCGCGCCAAAGAGCTGTTCGGTGCAGACTACGCCAACGTGCAGCCCCACTCAGGCTCCCAGGCCAATGGCGCGGTATACGCCGCACTGTGTGAGCCGGGCGATGCCGTGCTGGGCATGAGCCTGGCCCACGGCGGCCACCTGACCCACGGCGCCTCGGTAAGCTTTTCTGGCAAGGTGTACAACGCGGTTCAATACGGCATCAACACTGAAACCGGTCTGATCGACTACGACGAAGTTGAGCGCCTGGCCGTTGAGCACAAGCCCAAGATGATTGTGGCGGGCTTCTCTGCCTACTCGCAAATCATGGACTGGCAGCGTTTCCGCGACATCGCAGACAAAGTGGGTGCCTACCTGTTTGTAGACATGGCCCACGTGGCAGGCCTGGTGGCAGCGGGTGTATACCCCAACCCCGTGCAAATTGCCGATGTAACCACCACCACCACCCACAAAACCCTGCGCGGCCCCCGTGGCGGCCTGATTCTGGCGCGCAAAAACGAAGCCATTGAGAAAAAGCTCAACTCCGCGGTATTCCCCGGCGGCCAGGGCGGCCCCTTGATGCACGTGATTGCGGCAAAAGCGGTGAGCTTCAAAGAAGCCATGAGCGATGATTACAAAGCCTACCAGCAGCAGGTAGTGAAAAACGCCAAGGCAATGGCGGCCACCTTCATTGAGCGCGGCATCAAGATAGTTTCAGGCGGCACCGAAAACCACCTGATGCTGGTTGACCTGATTGGCAAGGAATACACCGGCAAAGACGCCGATGCAGCCCTGGGCGCAGCCAACATTACCGTGAACAAAAACGCCGTACCCAACGACCCACGCTCGCCCTTCGTAACCTCGGGCCTGCGCGTTGGCACGCCAGCCATTACTACCCGCGGCTTTAAAGAAGCCGAAACCATCGAGCTGACCCACTGGATGTGCGATGTACTTGAAGCGCTGGAAGCCGGCAACGCAGATTCTAAAATTGAAGAAGTGAAGGCCAAGGTGCTGGAAGTGTGCAAGCGCTTCCCGGTGTATGGCGCCTAAGGGTTAACAGCGTCCACAAAACCCCGCATAAGGCGGGGTTTTTTTACGCCTGCTTTCTATAAAAAAACTGCACCAGGTGGCACCGCCAGCCAGCGAGCTAAACCCTTCCCTTTACCAGCAAAACTCCCTCAGTTAACTACACTCTATAGCGTTGCCAAGGGCGCATAACCACGCCCCGATTGACAACACTGGGTCTACGCGAAACCAAAGTGCCAAACCCTGCGTGCCGAAAGGGGTTACGCATTCGTATGCATAGGGCTGCAACGCTATGAATACGTATGTAAAGCCTTGTGACTACGCAGCTTGCGTCATTAGCATGGATTTCTCATGACCATAATAACTAGGTAATCTGAGGGATACCCTATGAGCAGCCGTTACAACCCCAACCCACGCGCGCGTTTTGCACGCAATTTGCTCTCTGCCGCCGTCATCGCCGGATCGTCATCCGTTGCCTTGGCACAGGTGAGCACAGAAGAGCAGCAAGCCATCGACTCTCTGGAAGAAATCCAGGTGTATGGCATCCGAACTTCAATCCTTGACTCTGTAGGCGCCAAGCGCGACGCCGACACCATTGCCGACATTGTAGATGCCGGTGCACTGTCTTCACTGCCCGACCAGTCTATCGCTGACGCTCTGGGCCGCGTACCCGGTGTGACCACTGTACGCGATTCAGGCCAGTCATCTCAGCTGAACATCCGTGGCATGAACGGCGACTATCTTCAGACCACTCTAAACGGTCGCGAGCAAGCCACCACTTCAGCATTGACCGAAAGCAGCCGCTGGATGTCCTTCGACATGTACCCCGCTGAGCTGATTACCCAAGCCGCCGTATACAAATCACCTAAAGCATCACTGATTGAAGGTGGCGTTGCGGCAACGGTTGATATGAAGACAATCAACCCGCTGGATCAAGAAAAGGAACACAGCGTTAACCTTAATGCTCGCCTTGCCTATAACGATCTGGCCGATGAAACCGGTGCAGATGAGCTCGGCAATCGCTTCACCGCATCTTACAGTGGCAAGTTTGCAGACGACACCATAGGTGTTGCGGTAGGTTACTCACACTTGGAGCAGACCAATACCTTTATTCGCGCCGCTGCAACTGCTGATGGTCAACTGGGCTACAAGCCTACGCCTACAGATGCTGGTACATTGTTAATGCCTGAAGCGTTAACTTGGCAAACCGGTGAGGGAACCGACACCCGTGATACGTTTGTGGGTGTATTAGCCTTTCAACCAACCGACAACCTAACTATAAAGGCAGACTATTTCACCTCTGAGTTCGACCGTGAGGACATTCGTCACTCAGTGATTACCGCGTTGGCAGGTGGCTACGATGCTCAAGATGCGTTCTCTAACGTATCTGCGGCGAACCAATCCTTCGACTACTTAATCGACCAGCCCCATTTCGCACATGGCGATCCCGATGCTATCACCGCATCTGATGGCTGGATTGAAGCCCGTACTGAAGACCAGAGCACCAACGCGCAATCTACCGCTATGGGATTGAACCTCGTTTGGGATATCAACGAAAAGGCTACACTGAGCTTCGACTGGTCGTCCAGCACCGGTGACAAAACCCGTAAAGATCGTATCGCTAGCATGCACGCCTACGACAATTACAACGACGGCGACGCAACCTGGAGCGAACTGCCAAATCAAGGCTTCAGCGTCGCTGGCAACGGTGACGAGATTCCCACCATGGTACTGAACGGTGGCCTTGATCTGGCCAGCACCGATCAAATGCGCCTGAGCCGTTACGAAGAATACCCCCACGAATACACCGATGAGGTAGACAGCTATCGTCTAGATTTGAGATACGAACTGGACACGCCGTTCATTTCCTCCGTAGAGGTTGGTGCCCGCCAATCTGAGCGTACCTTCGTTTCTGACCGTGGCACATTCCAGTGGGGTTCACGCGATGGCCTGTTCAACAATGCCGATGGCTCATGGTGTGAAGGTAACTTTACCGAAGACCCAAGCAACCCAGGCAATGCCGCACCCGGCAAGACCTTCGTAGAATGCTCGCCTCAAGATATCAGCGATTTTGCCAGCGTCGGTTCGATCAAGGGCGCTCCAGACCATTTGGTACTGGACATAAATGGCCTAGCTGATAGCGTTTTTGGCCCCGGGAACTACAACGGTATCAAAACCTGGGGTGACGAGTGGACTTTCCTCGAGTCAAGTAACCTGACAGAGGAAACGACGGCTATTTACCTCATGGCTAACCTGGACTTCCAAGTGGGCTCCATTCCGGTTACCGGTAACATCGGTGTGCGTCAAGTAGAAACTGACGTTTCCTCGCGCGGTATCCAGAACGCCCGCGATGGCTCAGGTGAGCCTATCACCGACGGCCTGGGCGTTGTAAACAACAACTACGTCAACACCGTATCCAAAGCCTCTTACTCTGACACACTGCCGTCACTGAACTTGAACTTCCAGCTAACCGACAACGACTATGTTCGCTTTGCAGCGGCCAAAGTAATGGGCCGTCCGCCCGTGGGACAGATGAAAGGTGGTGCAGGTTCATGGCTGGGTCAGGACTGTAACGACAACTGGCCTGGCCAAGTCTCTGACATTGGCGGCTGTGGCGCTGGCGACACCGTAGAATACAACGTATGGACTAAAGGTACGCCAGCACTGGATCCCTTCCGTGCCGACCAGTTTGACCTGTCTTACGAGCACTACTTCGAAGATGGAGGCATGGTAACTGCAGCTGTATTCTACAAAGATATCAAATCCATTGTGGCCAAGACCTTTGTAGGTGGCGCAGCTGCTGGCCCATTGGCAGAGGCCAACGGCTACAGCCTGCCCGATGTGCCGGATGGCGAACAGTATGAATTCGCTTGGGCGGCTTTTGAATCCTATCTGCCCGCAGATGGAGGTTACATCCAAGGTGTCGAGCTGGCCATTACCAAAACCTTTTCATCACTGCCAGGAGTTTTCTCTGGTCTAGGTGCTACTGCAACCTATTCTTACAACGACAGTGAAATCGACATTGGTGGCACTGGCGGTAGCGGTGATTTCGTAAGTGGCTCTGACTCAATTCCAATTCCAGGATTGTCTGAGAACATTTGGAGCGTGACGGGATTCTGGGACATCGGTAACTTCAGCACCCACCTAAACGTTCGCTACCGGGATGAATACACGCTCAATCGTCCCGTGCCGGGCAATACAGCACCAGTAATCGCCCAGCCGTACACCACCGTTGATTGGCAAGGCTCTTATTCCTTTGATACAGGCATAGATCTGGTATTCCAGGTGAATAACCTCACCGACGAAGCCAACAAGCAAAGCTTTGGCGTGGATGGGCTGCTTGGTGAATACAACACTTACGGACGTCAGTTCTACATGGGCGTTAACTACCGGTACTAACACCGGTAGTTGTAGCCTGTTGCTGATTTAAACAGGCAAAATGGAAGCCGCTCTTAAACGACCGTTTATGAGCGGCTTTTTTATATCTATTGCGTTAATATGCAAATGACTTAAATTTTAATGATAAAAACACGAGCAATTGAATGAGCGATAATATCAAGAGAGTATTGATTTTAGGTGGCGGCACAGCAGGCTGGATGGCGGCCAATCTTATGGCCCATCACTGGAAAGACAAACCTATCGAGATCACGCTTGTTGAATCACCTGACATCGGCATTATCGGTGTCGGGGAAGGCACAACTCCGCCATTTAAAAATTTTCTTGATACCATTGGCCTCAGAGACGAAGACTGGATGGTAAAGTGCAACGCCACCTACAAAAATGGTATTCGCTTTAACGATTGGTCAGTTAAGCCGGGTTTTGAAACCTATTTCCATCCGTTTTATGCAAAAACAGACGATCACACAGTACCAGCATTTTTTCACAACAGCTTTTTAATCCGTAAGGGTGTAGATCTTGAGGGCCATCCGGATCATTTCTTTCTCCAGCCCGTATTAGCCAGAAAGAAACTAGCCCCTCTGCCAGTTGAAAACTTTCCGTTTGAAACCACCTACGGTTTCCACTTTGATTCTGGGCTATTTGGCAAATTTTTAGGCGAGTACGCTCAATCCAAAGGTGTGAAGTACATACAAGCCACAGTGGACGAAGTAATTCTTAATGACAAAGGCTTTGTCTCTCACCTTACTACCAAAGAAGCTGGCAATTTACATGCAGACCTCTTTGTTGACTCATCCGGATTTAACGGAAAAATAATCAAGAAAGCGCTCAATGAGCCTTTCATAGATTTCTCAAAAAGTCTCTTTAATGACTCGGCAGTTGTCATGCCAACACCTCAAGGTGATGACCCCAATTGCCAAACCACATCTACAGCAATGAAATATGGCTGGCGCTGGGACATCCCCCTGACAAATCGAATAGGCAATGGTTACGTTTACAGCGGCCGCTTCTGCGATAAAGACAAGGCCGAAACTGAGCTGCGCGAAGCGCTAGGCATGCTTGATTCCGATGTAGAAGCTCGTCACCTGAAATTCACGGTAGGCCGCGTTCAACGACACTGGGTTAAGAATTGCGTAGCCATCGGGTTGTCACAAGGCTTCGTTGAGCCATTAGAAGCAACGGCACTCGATATGGTCAACGAAACAATTTATCGCTTTATTCAAGCTTACAATGCTGGGGATTATACTGATGAAGGCCAGCGTTTGTTTAACGAACACATAAGCAAGCGTTTTGACGCCATTAAAGACTACATAGTGGCGCACTTTAGGATCGTTTCACGCAGAGATAGTGATTACTGGCAAGAAGTAGGCAACAATGAAAACATTTCTGACTCACTACGTGCCATTTTGATGTCTTGGATGCAGGGACAAAACATAACCCAACTTCTGGAAACACATAGCCTGGATGCTTATTTCCCTAACATTTCCTGGAATTGCTTATTAACAGGTAAAGGTATCTACCCGGACAAACACCAGCTAAGGCCAGGCAATGAGGAGGCGAATAAATACAACATCAATAAAATAGAAGAGTTTATTGATAAGTGCAGTATGAACTTTCCTCGTCACAAAGACAGATTAATGGAACTTCAATTGGCCGCAAAAGGCTAACCAGCATCGGCATTGTAATGGCAATGTGATCGTGCCATTACAATGCTAGTGAAAATACACAAGAAATTTAAAGTAAGGCTATCACAGTGTCTCGCACTATTACGATTCTGGGCGGCGGTACCGCTGGCTGGATGTCTGCCGCAGCAATGGCCAAACGTTGGGTGCCAAAGGGCTTTAGGATTCAGCTCATTGAATCTCCGGACATCGGCATCATAGGTGTGGGCGAAGGCTCAACACCACGCCTGAAGCATTTCTTTGATCAGCTGGGCATCTCTGAATCTGACTGGATGCCAAAATGCAATGCCACGTTTAAAAACGGTATAACCTTTAAGGGGTGGTCTACCAAGCCTGGGTGTGAAAGTTATTTTCACCCCTTTGCATCCTATGTAGACAACAAAACCCAACCGGCATTTTTCTACAATGCGTCGCTCCGCCGCCTGGGCGCGGCCGTCAACGGGCAACCAGACAACTATTACCTTACCAGTATACTTACCCAAAAAAATCTCGCCCCGCTTCCAAATATCAATTTCCCCTTCGAAGTAGAGTACGGCTACCACTTCGACTCTCATCTTTTAGGCGCATACCTTAGGGATTTTGCTGTTAATCTTGGAGCAAACCACATACAAGATGAAATCACCTCGGTCAATCTCTCCGCCAATGGCGATATATCGTCACTAACAGGAAAATCCGGCGCCTGCTACAGCGGCGACATTTTTATCGATTGCACCGGGTTTTCCGGCAAAATCATCCAGCAGGCATTAAATACAAAGTTCGTTAGCTATGCAGACAACTTGTTTAACGATGCTGCGGTAGTCTTTGCCACTCCGGCACAAGATCCCATAGGGTGTGAAACCCTATCGACGGCCCTATCTTCTGGCTGGGCCTGGCAGATTCCACTGCGTAACAGAACAGGAAACGGCTACGTCTATGCGTCGCCCTTCAGCTCAGCGGACCAAGCGGAAACCGAGCTACGCAAGCATTTGGGCCTGCTCGATGCCGATATAGAAGCGCGCCACCTCAAAATGAAAGTTGGCCGCCTGGAACAACACTGGAACAAAAACTGCCTGGCCGTTGGCTTATCCCAGGGTTTTATCGAACCGCTGGAAGCTACGGCACTCAATCTTGTATGCAACACCATAGAAGATTTTATCCACACATTCGAAAGCTCCGGCTTTCAGCGCGACCAACAAAGCGCGTTCAATCAGCGCGTCAACAGCGGCTATGAATCCATTCGCGATTATATTGTCGCGCACTATGTTCTTAACTCCAGGGCAGATTCCGATTATTGGATTGAAAACGGCAAGAACAAAAATCTTTCAGGCACCTTGAACCACATTCTCGACCTATGGTTTACAGGCAAAGACTTAGCCACTGAGCTTGAGAAGGGCGCCATTCGATCTTCCTATCGACCCGTTTCCTGGTATGCACTTTTTGGCGGCTACGGCATTTATCCAAACCTAAAGCCAATCGAACTTAACAATTACCTAAGCCAATACAGTGAAAAGACAATTGCAAAATTTTTAACTCATTGCGCGCTTAACTTCAGAGATCATAATTCTGTACTGGCGGAACAATAACGCTGGCCTGAAACTGAAATTGCCCAAGAATAATTTAGATGGATAAGTCATTTTTAGACATTAGTGATAACGCAAAGGTAACCCGGCTAAAAGTCGGGCAAGAGCAACAACCCTTTCTGCAAATAGATGCATTCATGCACGACGCAGGTATTTTGCGCCAGTTTGCCATAGATAAAAATGCGTTTTCTGTCGTCGATACATTTTACCCAGGCGTGCGCATGCCAATTCCAGGGCACTACGCCAAGGCCCTGGTGCATAACCTTAAAGATATATTAGAAGCTGACTTTGGTTGCACGCGAGACAGGATTAAATCCTGTTTTTCGTCTTACTCAATGGTAACCTTCAGCCCCGATCAATTAACGGTCGACCAGAGAATTCCGCATTTCGATACGCTTTCGACCAAGAGCATCGCTTTCGTCCACTACCTTTGCAACGGCGAAAACACCGGTACATCCCTCTACCGTCATAAGCAGACAGGCTATGAATATGTGGATCAAAGCCGCGTAGCCGAGTTAACGCAGATTTTGCGCAGCCAACTCGGCAATGCCCACGCAACACCCAAGGGATACATTACCAAGGGCACAGATATATTCGATCAGGTGCATACAGTGAACTCTGAATTCAACCGGATCATAGGCTACCGTGGATCCAGCCTGCACTCGGGCAATATTCCAGCTGATGCCAATTTCAGTAAGGATCCTGCCGCTGGCAGATTAACCATTACCACTCTGATCGAGTTTGACTGAGTGGTAATGGTTAACACAACAAGACTTACTGCCTTCTAGAGCCGAACAGCTTCCAATAAGAATTAGACGAAGGTTACATGCGATGAATACGTATGCAAGTGGTGTTACACCGGGCGCGGGTTTCATAGCATGAGGGTTCTGTCACGACCTATTCCATAACAAAGGATGACCACGCGCTAGAATGGCGCCACCCTTTCGCAGGGCGAATTAAATTTCCTGCGAGAGCCCTTGGCCAAGCCCGCAGCGCAATTACAGCCATGTGTAGCTATCAACGATTCCCCAGCCTTTTCAGGCGCGGCCTGGTACTGGCGCTGACGCTAGGCTTTTCGCAGTTTATCCACGCAACCATAGAGCGCGTCGAGCCGCCTTATTGGTGGTCGGGCATGGCACAACCCGAGCTGGAATTAATGGTGTATGGCAAGGCCATCGCCAGCTACCAGCCCAAGGCCACATTTACCTCGGCGTCCGCCGCTGATGGCAAGGCACTGCCGATCACCCACGTTACCCGCACCAACAATGAAGATTACCTGTTCATCACGCTGGATCTGGCGGGCATACAAACCCAAGGCACGGCACTGCTTACCTTTAACCACGCACAACAACCCGCGCTCACCTACAAATACGCCATAAAAAGCCGCAGCAACACCGGGGCGTCTCGCAAAGGGTTTGATGGCAGAGATTTCATTTACCTGATCACCCCAGACAGATTTGCCAACGGCGATCCAACAAACGACACGCTAGCTGCCTACGCCGACAAACCCGATCGCGCCGACCCCTATGGCCGACACGGCGGTGATTTGCAGGGCATCATTAATCAGCTCGACTATCTGCAATCGCTGGGTGTCACGCAGTTGTGGCTGAATCCGGTTACCGAAAATGCCATGCCCAAGAGTTCATACCACGGTTACGCGGCTACGGATCTCTATAAAATTGATCCGCGCTACGGCGATTTGGCGCGCTACCGCGAGCTCGCCGAGCAAGCGCGCGCAAGGGGCATGGGGTTGATTATCGATCTGGTACCCAACCACATAGGCCTGCAACATTGGTGGATGCACGATCTGCCCAGCGACGATTGGATTAACAACGGTGGGCAATTTGTAGCCACCAATCACATGCGCGAAAGCTTACAAGACCCCCATGCCGCTAGAGCGGATCAACGGGCATTCCAAGAGGGTTGGTTTGTGCCCAGCATGCCGGATCTCAATCAACGCAACCCGCAACTGGCCACCTATCTCACGCAAAATGCCATCTGGTGGATTGAAACGGCCGCTCTCAGTGGCATACGTGTTGATACCTGGTCTTACTCTGACAAGGCATTTCTTAAACGTTGGGTAGCAGACATTCTTCACGAATACCCGGGCCTCACACTCGTTGGCGAAGAGTGGAGTACCGACCCTGAGATAATCGCTTATTGGCAAGCGGGCAAATACAACAGCGATGGCTACCAGACACAGCTGCCCAGCCTGTTTGATTTTCCGCTGCAGCTAGACCTCATGGCGGCGCTGACTGAGCCCGAGAGCTGGAATACGGGGCTGGTTAAACTCTACCGCGTGCTGGCCCGCGATGGGCGCTATGCCAATGCCCAAGCGCTTACCATCTTTCTGGATAACCACGACATGAGCCGTGCGTACACACAGCTCGGCCACAACCCTGCGCTCACACGCATGGCGCTCACCCTGCTCGCCACCCTGCGCGGCATACCGCAGATGTTTTACGGCACAGAAATATTGATGGGCAACCCCGGAACCGATTCCCACGGTGTGATCCGCAGCGATTTCCCCGGTGGCTGGCCCGGCGACAACACCAACGGCTTTACCGGGCACCGGCTCTCCGATGATGCCAAGGCCACGCAGGACTATGTGCGGGATCTGTTTCAGTGGCGCAAGACTGCAACGGCCATACACACTGGCAAGCTGCGCCAATACGCACCCAAAAACGGCACCTATGCCTTTTTCAGGTACGACAACCGGTCTCGTTTCCTGATCGCACTCAATAAAAACCCAGCGCGCCACGCTCTCGATCTTACGCCAATGCAACCTGATCTGGCTGGCTTCACCCAAGCAAGGGACGTGCTCGCCGGCAAGGTCTACCCTTTGGATAAAGATCTGCCGCTCGCCGCCACCAGCGCTACGATATTCGAGCTACTACCATGAATGGAATTAACATTAGAAAACATTGCGCACTCAACAAGAGCCCCACTATGCATAAAGAAACAACGCCCCTCTCTCGACAGTGTGCCCGCAGTGTGCGGTATCGACTGCTATCGATGGCCAGCTTGTTGCCAGCCCTGCTGCTAAGCGCATTCAGCCATGCAGACTTTGGCGACTATCAAAGCCATACACTCTCGGAGCGATCTTTGGTTGTATCCACAGATGAAGGGCAGTTGGCAATTAGCCTACGCGCCCCCCAAGCCTTTGAGGTGCATTACCAACCACAGGGCGTCAAACAGCTACCCAGCTTCGCGCTTGGCGGTGAGAGCTTTGCCCAAAGCAAGCTGTCACTCAAAGAACATCCCGATCGCTTAGAGTTGGCCAGCGACGCGCTCACGGCCATCATTCAAAAACGCAACCTCACCATCAGCTACCTGTTTGAAGGCAAGCCCCTGCTAGCGGAAGAGGCTGGCTTATTCGTACAAGACAGCCTGCGCGGATTCCGCTTCGCCTTAAAAGAAAAAGAAAAGCTTTTGGGCGGCGGCCAGCGCGTAATGGGTATGGACAGGCGCGGGCAGCGCATGCCCCTGTACAACAAGGCGCACTACGGCTACGAAACCGAATCACAGCAGATGTACTACAGCCTGCCGGCGGTGTTTTCCAGTGAGAAATACATCCTGGTATTTGACAACAGCGCCAGCGGCTATCTGGACATAGGGGCCACAGAGGCCGACGTGTTGCAATTTGAAGCCGTAGGCGGGCGCACCAGCTACCTGGTAATTGCCGGCAACAGCTACCCCAAGCTCATTGAGAACTACACCCACGCCACCGGCCGCCAACCCTTGCCTCCGCGCTGGGCGTTCGGCAATTTTGCCTCGCGCTTTGGCTACCGCACCGAGCAGGAAGTACGCGACACCGTCGCAAGATTTAAGGCGCAAGATTTCCCGGTAGATGCACTGGTGCTGGATTTATACTGGTTTGGCAAAGACATCAAAGGCCACATGGGCAACCTCACGTGGGACCAACAGGCCTTCCCCACACCAGGCGCCATGATGCGGGATTTAAAAGCGCAAGGCGTGCGCACCGTGCTCATTACCGAACCCTTTATTCTCACAAGTTCCAAGCGCTGGAATGAAGCGGTAGCCGCCGATGTGCTGGCTAAAAACGCCGCAGGCAAACCGAAAACCTTTAACTTCTATTTTGGCAACACCGGGCTTATTGATGTATTTCACCAGCCTGCGCAGGCGTGGTTCTGGTCTATCTATCAGGAACTTATGCTGCAAGGTGTAGACGGCTGGTGGGGTGACCTGGGCGAGCCGGAAGTGCACCCAGACGACACCCTGCACCAGCTGGGTGAGCGCCTAGCCGCGGCCAACGAGGTACACAACGCCTACGGTCACCAATGGGCCAAAATGGTGTATGAAAACCAACGCCGCCGTTTCCCGGACACCCGGCCGCTGGTGATGATGCGCGCAGGTTTTGCAGGTAGCCAACGCTACGGATTCATCCCCTGGACAGGCGACGTTGCGCGCACCTGGGGCGGGCTGAAGCCGCAGGTAGAGCTCGCCCTGCAAATGTCGCTATTGGGCCTGGCCTATACCCATTCCGACCTGGGCGGTTTTGCCGGCGGAGAACAATTTGATCAGGAGCTCTATGTGCGCTGGCTGCAGTACGGCGTCTTCCAACCTGTGTACCGGCCGCACGCGCAAGACAATATTGCACCCGAGCCTGTGTTTCACGATGCCAAAACCCAGGACCTTGTGCGCCCGTTCATGAAACTGCGCTACCAGATGTTGCCCTACAACTACACCCTGGCCTATGAAAACAGCACCCGTGGCATGCCGTTGATGCGCCCGCTATTTTTTGAAGATGAAGCTAACCCCGCACTGATTGCCAATAGCACAAGCTACCTTTGGGGCGATGCGTTTTTGGTCACGCCCGTTACCGAACCCGGTGTAAAAGCGGTAAGCGTTGATTTGCCAAAAGGCGTGTGGATTGATTACTTCACGGGCCAAAGCTACCAAGGGAGCCAGACCATTAGCCAACCCACAAGCCTTGCCACCCTGCCGGTACTGGTGCGCGCCGGCAGTTTCATTCCCATGGTAGATGCGGTGAACACCACCCGCGATTACAGCAGCGAGCAGCTCACCCTCAACTACTACCACGATGCCAGCGTGGAACAAGCGCAAGGCAAAATGTACGAAGACGACGGCAAAAATCCGCGGGCCCTTGAAGCAGGCCAACATGAGCTGATGCACTTTACAGCGAACCGCGAAGGCTCTGGACTCAAGCTCGCGTTAACTCACAGCGGTCACTACCCGGGCCAACCCAACAAACGCCGCGTGGAAATTGTGGTGCACAACCTGGCGCACGCGCCCAAGCAGGTCACCCTTGGCGGCGCACCGGTGAAATTTCACTACGCACCCAAAACCCGACAATTGCATGTGGAAGTAGAGTGGGATCATCAACCCCTTACACTCCTGCTGCCCGCAGCCTATTAAAATAATATGGAATCTGTCATGAACTATTCAGCCCTAGCCAAAGGTCTTGCACTGTGTGCGCTGCTTGCCGGTTGCGAGCGCGCACCCGAGGCCACCACGCCCGCAAAAACCACAAGCGCCCCCAAAAGCGCAGCGGCTGCTTCCACTGCAAGTGATGCAAGTGGGCCGCAAAAAGCGGTGGTTTACCAGGTGTTCACCCGCCTGTACGGCAACACCCAAACAGCTAACGTGCCCTGGGGCACGGCAGAACAAAACGGCGTGGGTAAATTTAGCGATTTTACCGATACCGCACTGGCCGATATAAAATCCCTTGGCACCACCCACGTGTGGTACACGGGTGTGCCGCACCATGCCCTGGCACGCGACTACACGGCCTTCGGCATCAGCAATGATGACCCGGATGTTATTAAAGGCCGCGCGGGCTCACCTTATGCGGTAAAAGATTACTACAGCGTAAATCCCGATTTGGCCGAAGATCCGGCACAGCGCTTGGCTGAATTTGATGCACTTATTGCGCGCACTCACAGCCATGGCATGAAGGTGTTAATTGATATTGTGCCCAATCACGTGGCGCGCAATTATGAAAGCCTTGGCGCGCCGGCAGGCGTTGAAGATTTTGGCGCAAAAGACGACACCAGCAAAACCTACGCGCGCGACAATAATTTTTATTATGTGGTGGGCGAAGCCTTTCAGGTGCCCGAAGCCACCGATGGCTACCAACCCCTGGGCGGTGATGCCCACCCGTTAGTGGACGGTAAGTTTGCAGAAAACCCGGCCAAATGGACGGGTAATGGCTCGCGTGCGGCTCAACCTGACATCAACGACTGGTACGAAACCGTAAAGGTAAATTACGGCGTACGCCCCGATGGCAGCTACGACTTCCCACGCCTGCCGCCACAGTTGCGCGGCGCACATTGGCGCGAGCATGCAGCCTTTTGGGCCGATAAAGACGTGCCCGACAGCTGGCAAAAGTTTCACCACATCACCCAATTCTGGCTTGCCCGTGGCGTAGACGGCTTTCGCTACGACATGGCAGAAATGGTGCCCGTGGAGTTCTGGAGTTACCTCAACTCAGCCATTAAACAAACCAACCCACAGGCGTTCATTCTGGCCGAGGTGTACAACCCGGCGGAGTACCGCAACTACATTCAATTGGGGCTGATGGATTACCTCTACGACAAAGTAGAACTCTACGACACATTAAAAGCCATCATTCAGGGCCGTGAAACACCGGCGGCGATTGTGCCCATTCAGGAACGCATGCAAGACATAGAGCACCACATGCTGCACTTTTTGGAAAACCACGACGAGCAGCGCATTGCCAGCCCTGAGTTTGCCGGCAACCCAATCAAGGCGCTGCCTGCCATGGTGGTGTCTGCCACCTTGAGCAGCAGCCCCACCATGCTTTACTTCGGGCAGGATGTGGGTGAGCCGGGCGCGCAAGATGCAGGTTTCGGCAAGCCCTCACGCACCAGCATTTTCGACTACATAGGTGTGCCCCATCACCAGCGCTGGATGAACAACGGCGCCTTTGACGGCGGCCAATCCCTTGATGCCGAAAAAGCCCTGCGTGCTTATTATCAACGGCTGATGAATTTGAGCGTGAGCGAGCCGGCCTTTACCGGTAACTACCAGGAGCTGCACAGCGAAAACCTTGGCAAGCCAGATTACCCAGAACAGCTATTCAGTTTTGCCCGCTGGACACCGGCCCAGCGCGTGCTTGTGGTAAGCAATTTCTCCAGCAAGCCCCAGGCTGTTGAATTGCTGATTCCGGCAGATCTTACAGAGCAATGGGGCGAGTTGACTTACGCAAAAGATTTGCTCGAAGGCCACAACATCACACTCAAAGGCCATCACCTGGCGTTCAACTTGCCGGCCTACGGCTCAGCCATCATCGAACTGGGCGCCCAGAAATAGCAAAAAGGCGCAGCGCCATAGATAAAAACGCAAGGCTAATACAGGCAAAAAGTGATGCAACCAAACGTAAGATTCACACAGTTATTGCTTGAGCACTGGAAAACCGCGTTGTCCTTTGGCTTGGTATCAGGCGGGTTTTGCACGTTATCGCACAAGCAAATACCTGCGCTGTTAACCGGGTTCGCAGCGCTTTGGGTTTTCGCGCTGCCTCTTCAGGCCCGGCCTGCCAACACAGCAACAAACCTATCTGCAGAAACAGAGGTTAAAGCAACTCCTGTTTCAAGCACTGAGGTTTCGAAAGCAAAGGCATTGGCCGATGTACCAACGGGCCAGGTGATTGTCAGCCAACCCCTTGCGCTGCCCACGCTCGGCACACAGCGCACCTTGCGCATTTATCTACCGCCCGGCTATGGGCAGAGCACGCGCCGCTACCCGGTGCTCTACATGCACGATGGCCAAAACCTGTTTGATGCAGCCACAAGTTTTGCCGACGAATGGGGCGTAGATGAGACGCTGGATCAACTGGCGCAAGAAGGCCACCCGTTTATTGCTGTGGGTATCGACCATGGCAATGAGGCGCGCATTCATGAACTTAAACCCTTCGATCACCCGAAGTACGGCAAAGGTGACGGCAAGGCCTATTTGCACGACATCATCAATACCGTCATGCCCCACATCAACGCCCGTTATCGCACCCTTGCCGGGCCCGCGCACACTTGGATAGCAGGCAGCTCGCTGGGTGGTTTAATGAGCCACTACGCGGCGCTGCACCACTCAAACGTGTTCGGCGCAGCGGTGATTTTTTCACCCGCTTACTGGATTGCCGAACCGCTGTTTGAAGAAACCCGGGCACAATCTTTTGCCGCCGATCAGCGGCTCTATTTTTTAATGGGTGGGGCCGAGGGTGAAGAAATGGTGGCGCAGTTTCAGCGCATGCAAGTGATAGTTCAACCGCAAACAGCAACAAGCCGTTTTGTATTTGTGCCAGATGGCGAACACCGCGAACACTTTTGGCGAGCGCAATTGCCTGCCGCGCTAAGCTGGCTACTAACCACTGGCGAGCGCGCGGATTAAATTTGCCCCTTAACCTGCGCCCTGCAAATGCTTAACCGGGTATTTCAGGTTACTCGTTGAGGTGCATCACCCACAATACAGGCCAATAATTTTGCGTTATCAGGCCCGGTGCGGCTTGCATAAATCAGCTCGACGCGGCTATCCATGCAGTCATCTAGCTCTACTTCCGTTAAACAACCGTCGGCCACGTTGTAGCCAAACACACCCTCTTCAGTAATAAACACGCCCTTGGCGCGCTCTATGCCAACATCGCTTAACCAGCTGAACAAGCGCGTGCGATCAAAAATCACCTCAGGGCCAAACTGCCAGCCCGTACTTTGAAACCCCTCACCGGTATTTTCCCGCACGCGGTAACCGGTTGCGGGCAAGTCCACTGGCTTAACCTCCCGAGCCTTGGGAGCCTCAGGCGCCAGGCTCACGCCGGCTTGCACTGCACGAGTAACTTTGCAGGGGCCCGCCAAATCGGCCAGCAATAATCCGCCGTTACTGGCAAACTTTATGGGAACCTCCGGCCCACAGTGTTCGCGGATATAAGCTGCCAGTAGCGATTGATCGGCCTCTGTGTACAAATCGGTTTTGTGGCCCACAATTAAATCCGCCACCATCAACTGCTGATTAAAGGTGGCGTTATTGCGGTAGCGCTCGTCAGCCAATTTGCGCGCATCCACTAACGTAATGCAGCGCTGCACATCCAAAGTATCGCGATACACGGGATGACCCAGCACTTCCAATACTTCCTGCGGGTGGCCCAACCCCGTAGGTTCGATGATCACGCGGTGCGGTCGCGCCTTGCGCAGCAATTGGTTGAGCGCAATTTGCATGGGCAGGCCAGCGGCGCAACACATACAGCCGCCGGGCACCTCCTTGATAAACACACTGTCTTGAGATGAACCCTGAAGCAGGCTGCCATCCACACCCACCTCACCAAACTCATTTACCAAAACGGCCCAACGCTCGTGGGCGGGCTTGTTGGCCAGCAAATGTAAAATGGCGGTGGTTTTACCCACACCCAGAAATCCCGTCACTATGTTGGTGGGTACTTTTTGAATAATTTCGAAAGCTTGTGCCGTTTTCATCTGTAATACTTTTTTACGGGCGGCCCTTGCGGGCCAGAATTAGCGGATCTGCGTTCAGATTGCGCTGATACACGGCCAGCATCCGGCGCATACCAAAGGCTGCAGGTCATTACGCATCTTGTGTTGTTGGCGCGGGCAGAAAAAGACCAAACGATCACGCCACAGCGCAGCGGCTTGATTATATACCCGGCCTTTTGCCGACTGCGGCAAAGCACAAAGTGACTGGCAAGTCCGTACCATTAAAGCCCACGCAGCAGGTAAAACCAAGCCCATGATTTTATTAGATTTTTTCCATGCTTTTAAAAGGCACCGGCCGGTACAGCCAAGGCCTGTGTAAACAACCCTCAATGACTCGACAGTCACCATTTCCACTTCCAGTATCCATGTGAAAATAAATTTTGGTGAAGTCTCAAGGCCCGCGGTTCCCCTAGGCCCGCTTCACAGGGATGGTTCAATCAATACTCAAGGCAGAGCGGCAATTTTCGGGGGCAGGCCTTTCCACAACTATTTTCAGCTTATTTCTGTAAAAACATAAAAATTAAGAGAGCGTTGAAAATGAAATCAAACTACTTAACCCGGCCCACTACCGGGCGCTTTGCGTGTGCCTTGGCCCTGGGCCTGGCAACCTCTGTTACCGCCCTGGCGCAAGGGTTTAAGCACGTGGCCGTTACACCGGAAGATGCACCCGCCCAACAGCTGCAAGCCGCCGAGCACACCGGCGTTTTCAGCCACGCGGCCATGGTGCCCGTGCACGCTGGCAGCCACACCCCGAGCCAAACCCTGTGGCACGATGGCACAGAGGCCAGCCCCATTGCCTTTGTTGGGCCAGATACCGAGAACTGGCAACTGCAGGTAATAGATCCGGACGGCCAAACGGTGCTGGATGAAACCAAAGGCCATGCGCTGCAGGTGGAGCCCGTACAGTTTGGCCAGCAGGCCTTCCCCGGCAAGCGCTGGCAACTGGCGGCAGAAAAGCCCGGCCGCTGGCAGGTTAATTTGCAGCCGTCAGCAAACAGCAAGAATACCGGGCGCACCAAAGGTGAAGTGGTGGGCTACCTGATGGCCAAAGGCGACCCAGACTACAAACTTTACGCCTACCGCAGCACCCAGATGACAGTGCAAGGCGCGAAAGTAAACCTGGTGGCCTACTTGGTGGATGCCCGCAGCGAGCGGCTCGCCAACAGCCGCAATGTGGGCCAAGGCAACAGCCGGGCCCAATTGCTGCGCCGTGCCCCGCTGGCTGCAGCCATTGAGTCGGCACAGGTAAGCCTCACCACACCCGATAACCGCACAATTGAACTTACCCTTAACGATCAAGGTATCAACGGCGATGCAACCGCAGGCGATGGCCGCTACTCCGTTACCCTGCCCACCGATCAGCTGGGCGTATACACCCAAGCGCTTAGGGTGGAAGGCGTACGCCCCGATGGCCTGCGCTTTAACCGCGCAGCCAACGACCTCTACCCGGTAGTGGCCCAACAATACCGGCTGGCCCAAACGGGCGCGCAATTGCTGATAGACGGGCCTGATGTGCAACTACAACTGCCCATCAACATCGCAACCCAGCGCCCGCAAGCCACGGCCGAACAGGCGGTATTTGCCGCAGCCGAACTCTGGGGCACCAATGCCCGGGGCAAGCCGGAGCTTGCCACCTGGGTGGGTGGGCTGGCAGTGCCAGTAGCCACAGGCGAGGGCAACCACGCCACCCTTAGCCTGCACGCCGATGGCCGCTGGCTCAGCCGCAACAATTTAGGCGCGCCTTTCAGCCTGAGAGCGGTACGCCTGCAAGACAGCCAACACCATGTACCACTGGCACAGGTTGCTGAAATGGCGCTGGCCGCGCCGCGCGATCTGGGCCAGCAACTGGCGCGCGCACCTCTTGCCGCCAATGGGGGTATTGCGCCCGACATGCACGCCAAGCGCGTGGGCCATAGGCACCTGGGGCAAAGCGACACCCAAACAGAGCCCGAAACCCAAACCCAAACCCAAACCCAAACCCAAACCCAAACCGAAATCGAAGCCCAGAGAATGCAAAGCCACAACACCGCAGGCGAAAGCACGCAGGCAATCAGCCCCAGCGCCGCCGGCGGTGTGTTGATGCTGGTGCACGGCTATTGCTCCAGCAGCGCCTGGGACACCAACCACTTCAGCAACGCCGTGGAATTTAAAGACTACAAAGCCAACCGCAGCCACGACGACTTTGCCAAGCGCATCCGCGACTTTGGCGCCAGCTACCCCTCCTTCGGCGTAGTGGCCCACAGCCAAGGAGGCGCAGCCGCACTACATATGTACGCGCGTTACTGGAGCGGGCTGGATAACGCCAGCGGCGGGCGCCTGATTCAATCTGTGGGCACGCCTTACCAGGGCACGGCGCTGGCGGGCAATTTGGCGGTGCTGGGCGACATTTTTGGCGCCGGTTGCGGCAAAAATACCGACCTCACCTACAGCGGTGCGGCCAACTGGCTGGCCACCATCCCCAATTGGGCAAGGGCCGAGGTAGACTACTACACCACCTCCTTTAAAGACCGCTGGTGGGCCTACGACTACTGCCACCTGGCCACCGATTTGTTGCTGGACGACCCGGAAGACGGCACCACAGAGAAATGGGCAGGCCAGCTTGCTGGCGCGGTAAATAAAGGCCACAAAACCGGCTGGTGCCACACCTCGGGCATGCGCGACCCGGCGCAAACCCGCGACACCAGCCGCAACAGCAGCATGAGCTCGCGCGCCGCCCGCTAGCGGTGCTGGTGCAGCGCGATATGCCAAGCGACTCACTGCACCACTGTCTGTATAACCACAGTCAGTTTATATGGACAGAAACATGGAGTCCGGGGTGCAGTGGGTGACACGACGTAAATACCCTACCGGGCCTGCCTACGAGCAAAGCTCTAGGCGTATGACTGCACGCGAAGCATTGCTTCGCAAACGTTTGTCATACCCATGTAGTCTCGGCACCCGCCCTTCGGGGCCAGCCTACAAGCACAGCGTGTAGGCGTTTAAGTGCCCGCAAAGCTTTGCTTTGCCGGCGGGCACTTAAACCCCTGCGGGTGACGGTCACCCACTGCACCCCGGCCCCATGTCTTGCACTGGGTTAGCGCACGTCCACAACCGGTAATGCGCTAGCCAACACCTGTTGATCCTCACGCCTCAATCGATGAAACCTGACGACCAAGAGACGTGACAGCCACACTGCCTGCCTGCTAGGGTCAGCAGCTCATCATTCTTTTCGGGAACGCACACTCCATGGCATTTACCGCTTCTGAAAAAACGCCCCTGTGGTTTTGGCTTATTAGCACTCTGGCACTGGTGTGGAATATTGCGGGCCTGGCGGCATTTATTTTCCACTTGCTGCTCACACCCGACCTGCTGGCAGAGCTGCCACCGGAACATGCGCGCCTGTACACAGAAGCGCCCGAATGGCTGGATGTCGCCTTTGGCATTGCCGTGGTGGGCGGGGTGTTGGCCTCGGTGATGCTGCTGCTTAGAAATATTTTTGCGGTGGTTTTATTCAGCTTGTCTTTGCTGGGCGTGTTGGCCCAAAACAGCTACAGCTTTTTCATGAGCGACACCTTCGCCGTGCTCGGCCAGGATGCCATGATTATGCCGCTGGTTGTGGTTGCGCTTGCGGTACTGTTTTTCTGGTTTGCCTTAATTTGTAAACGCATGGGGCTCTTGCGCTGAGCGCCGGCCCCGCGTTTAAGATTTGCGATTTAAGGATCCGGGCTGAACACCGCCTCAATGGTGCATTCAAAAACCGCCGCCACTTTAAACGCCAGCGATAAACTCGGATCGTACTTTTGCTTTTCAATGGCGTTCACGGTTTGGCGCGAAACCGCCAAACACTCGGCCAATTGCGCCTGCGTCCAGCCGCGTTCGGCGCGCAGTTCCTTGAGGCGATTTTTCACTGGTGCCGCCTCTGGGCTGTAACCATCGCCGCCAATAACACCAACGCCATCAATACCAACAAGTGGTGAGGCCCTGCGGCAAAGCTTACTAACTGGGCGCCTTTTAGCAGCGAATAAGTAAAGCCTGCCACAAAGCCCACACCCAGGGTGATAGCCATAGCTTCCAGTGCGATTTTGCGCTCCAGCTCATCAACAGTGGCCAGGTGCTGCATATTGGCCACCACAACCCCCGCCCCTAACAGCAGGTTCACCACAATCACCGCCACCGTGAAGCCGGGCTGCTCCCAAAACACCTCCGGGCCAAAGGTTGCGAGCGCGAAGCTGGCCAGCCACAAGGCCGTCCAGCCTAGAAGATTCAAAATTTTGTTGCGCCGGCGCGCAGCCCAGCTGATTGCTTCATTGTTCATGAGTGCACTCCTGTGCATGTAAAGGAAGCTTTACATTAGGATCTACTCCGCATCATGTCAAGCACCCTTTACATTTTGGCCCAACTTTCGCCCACGCAATGAACATTCGGCAAATACCGGCAGGGGAATACAACATTTTCTGCGGTACTGCTTACGGAAACCGGTTTATAAATTAATTTTATTCGGTAATTATTGGCTTAAACCTAATCTTAATAACACCAACATCGCCACTGGTAAACTATATGAACAATTTGGAGTTGGATCGCACAGATATCGCAATCCTGCGCGCGCTGCAGAGCAATGGCCGCTTGAGCAATGTAGATCTGGCCGATCAGGTGCACCTATCGCCGCCGGCCACCCTCACCCGGGTGCGCAGGCTGGAGCAGGCGGGCTTCATTGAAGGCTATTGCGCGCTGTTAAGCCGCGAAAAGCTGGGCCACGACAACCTGGCACTCATAGAGATTGCCCTTGAATTGCACCAGCACGAACGCATTGCCGAGGTGCTATCGCAGCTAGTGCAAATGCCGGAGGTCATGGAGTGCTACCACGTTACCGGCGAGTACGACTACATGCTCAAGGTATCGGTGGCCAACACCCGCGCGCTCGACGGTTTTATTTCCAGCCGCCTGATTCCGCTGCCGGGCATTGCGCGCATCCACACCAGCATTGTGCTGAAAGAGCTGAAGGCCACCACCCAGATTCAGCTGCCAGACATAACTTAGGCGGGCGCCACAAGCGCTCGACCTTCACACCCAGAGAGCGTTACCAGCGCTCCGCATTGAACGAGAGACGCGCACCATGTGGAAATCTGAACACATTGAAACCAACACCATTCACGGCGGCAAAACCCGCCAGGGCGAGTTCGGCCCGCTGGCCACGCCCATCTACCAAACCTCCACCTTTGTGTTCGATTCCGTAGAGCAAGGCGCTGAGCGTTTTGCCGGTGAGGCCGCAGGCCACATTTACTCGCGCCTGGGCAACCCCACAGTGGATGAGCTGGAAGCGCGCATGGCGCTGTTGGAAAACACCGAAGCCGCAGCCGCCTTTGGCTCGGGCATGGGCGCGGTATCGGCAGCGGTGCTGGGTTTATTGAAACAAGGCGATCACCTGGTCACCTCGCACCGGTTATACGGCTGCACGTTTGCACTGTTCAACCACCAACTGCCCGCCTTTGGTATTGAGGTGAGCTTTGTAGACCTGGCTGATGCCCAAGCAGTAAAAGCCGCCATTCGCCCGAACACCAAAGTAATTTACGGCGAAACGCCCATCAACCCTTGTTTATCTGTGGCGAATCTTGACGACATTGCCGCCATTGCCAAGGCCCACAAGCTCGTGAGCATTATCGACAACACCTTTATGTCGCCTGTGCTGCAGCAACCGGCCAAGCACGGCATAGATATTGTGCTGCACTCGGCTACCAAATTTTTAAACGGCCACGGCGATGTAGTAGCCGGTATTTTATGCGGCCCGAAGGATTTGATTGACCAAATCAAGATGACCACCCGCAAAGACATGGGCGCGATCATCAGCCCGCACGATGCCTGGCTGATTATCCGGGGCCTGAAAACCTTGCACCTGCGCGTTGCCCGCCACAATGAAAACGCCCAAAAACTGGCAGAGTTTTTAAGCCAGCACCCGATGGTGGCCAAGGTAGACTACCCGGGCCTGCCCGGTCACCCGGGCTTTGCACTCCTAGGCAAACAAATGCACGGGGGTGGCGGTGTGCTGGCGTTTGAGCTGAAAGGCAACTTTGATCAGGCCGTTACATTTATGAACCAGCTGCAAATGTGCAAGCGCGCCGTCAGCCTGGGCGATGCCGAAACATTGATTCAACACCCGGCCTCCATGACCCACTCAACCTACGAGCCGGAAGAACTGGCAGCGGCGGGCATTCCACGCACATTGATTCGCCTGGCCGCAGGCCTTGAGCATCTAGACGACATAGTGGCGGATTTATCACAGGCGCTGCAGGCCGCCGCTGCGCACGAAAAAGCGGCTTAACAACACCTAACTGCCGCGCAACAACGGCGTTGAAAGCACTCAGGGAACCACAGTAATAAGGCACACCCTTAGCCTTATTACTGTGGTTCCCCAGGAGCACAGGTAAACCGGCACGCTTATTTATTCACACTGCAACAGCTATCAACGCCAAGTATGCTTAGTTGGTAATTAATAGCTGCGTTTTAATTACTTTGTAAATTGCAGGTTTAATGCAAGCCCCTGTAAAATTTACACAAGCTTTGCAAAGTTTCCCACACACCGAGTTAAAACCAGCCATTCACACAGCGGCCGTGATGGATTTTTCACACTGCCTGCGCTTTTCCAAAAATAAACTTTCGGCCCACAGGCCAGAGCAGCTGTGTCCTGCGCTATGTTTTCCTAAAATTTTGATAGCGGTTTTTCAGCCCTGAACAAAAATCTGGCACGGCTTTCGCAACTAACCCTGTAACACGTGATACAACGCTGCCCAGCAGCCAATGACATACCTCACGTGCATCAGCCGCTGGCACGCCAGCAATAGGTAAATTTTGACAAGGAGTTAATCATGGCTACTGCAAAAAATATGAACAGCATTTCAAGTCAGGAAAAATTGGCACAGGCTTATCATTTGGCCGGCGAAGCTGCCGCCGATGCTGTAGGTAACGTAAAAGAACAAGCCAAAGCCACGCTCGAAGCCAACAAAGAGCGCGCAACAGAAGTGGCAGACAAAGCCGAATCTGTCATTAAAGAGCGCCCGCTTCTGAGCGTAGGTTGTGCTTTTGTTGCTGGCTGGGCTATTTCAAAACTGCTGAAATAATCTGAAATTATCCTCGCCGGGAGCCTACAATGTCGCACACGGAAGATCATTCCCCGCACACAACTCCCAACCCCGCGGCCAATGGCCGCGCGGGCGAGGAACCCACGCTCGAAGAAACCCTTTCGCAAGGTTTGGCCGAGGCCCAACAGTGGCTCGCTAAGCTCGACGCGCTGGCATCACTGGGCGCGGCTTGGGCTATCAATTTACAGGCCATTGCCCGCTTGGAACTAGAGCGCAACGTGCAGGCGGTGCGTCAGGCACTCATTATTCAGCTGATGCTTATACCCTTTACTGTACTCATGCTGATTAGCCTGTCGGTCGCTGCCGGGTGGTTAACCTTTGAAGCCACACAATCCAGCGCACTGGGCTTTCTCGCGCTGATTGCCACCCAGGTGTTTACCCTGCTTTGTGGTTACTGGCGCCAACGCTATTTGCGTTCACAACTGGGCTTTGCCCAAACGCGCAAACAATTGCAGGAGGCAAAATCCGATGTCGTTTCGGCGTTTAAACAACCGCATTAAAGCACACGCTGCACAAACGCAGCTGCAGCGTCACGCTGCCTGCCAACTGATTAACGCAATGACCACGCCAAGCGATAAAGCAGTTAACACGCGGGCATTGTGCCTGGCGATGCTGGGCGCGCTGGCCACGGGGTTTACCGTTGAGCGCTTGCGCCACAATAGCAAAGTGCAAACCGCAGCCCACGCCCTGCTCACTTGGGCCGTGTTTTCTATGGGCCACGCCCTGCCTCACACCATTAACGTTGCAGCCAGCCGGTGGTTGATGCGCAGGTAACCCTGCGCGAGCTTTTGTCGTATACAGGGATCCGTTATGAACGCACCGCTACCCACCTTGCCACCCGGCCAAGAACTGATTGTGCAACCCGCCAGGCGCCCGCGCAAATGGCTGAAGCCTGTGCAGTTTTATTTGGCGCTGCTCGCCACACTTTATACGTTATATTTCGCCAAGGTAATCTTGCTGCCCATTGTGCTGGCAGCATTTATTGCGTTATTTAGCAGCCCGACGGTAGCAAGGCTTGAGCGTATAGGCGTGCCGCGCATGCTGGGCACAATGGGCGTACTAGTGACGATTGTTTCAGGCATTGCCGGCGCGGCACTGCTATTTACCGACCCCGCGCAGCAGTGGTGGCACAAGCTGCCGGAGGTGATGGAGAATCTTTCCAATGGCGTTATTGAAGCCACCCAAGCCAGCGCCGGCAGCGCCATGCAAGACATCAACAACGCACTCAACGATCAAGCCCAGCAAAGTGAATTCCGCCACACCACTATTTTGTCGCTGCTGCAATCCTTAGCCAGCGCCACTCCCACTGTGCTCACGCAAATATTGGTGACGCTTTTTCTGGCCTATTTTTTTATGGTGTATGGCCAGCAGTTGCTGCTCAATTGGGTGCAAATAAAAAACAGTTTTTCAGATAAGCGCCGTGCCGTTGAATTAATTCACGCTATGCAGGCAGATTTATCCACCTACATTTCAACCATCACGCTCATAAACATCGCGCTGGGTCTAACTGTGGGCTGTGTGTTTTACATGCTCGGTGTTGAAGATCCATTCCTGTGGGGCGCACTTGCCGGCGCACTTAACTTCGCGCCCTATCTAGGGCCCATGTTATCGGCTACGGCCTTTAGCCTGGTGGCTTACCTGCAGTTTCAATCGCTGCAGTTTGCGCTGCTGATTCCGGCGGTGTATTTGTGCATTAATTTACTGGAGAGCCAATTTGTTACGCCAACGCTACTGGGCCGTACACTGGATTTAAATCCGCTGGTGGTTTTTCTGTGGCTGGTGGTATGGGGCTGGCTATGGGGCGGCTTCGGTATGTTAGTGGGCGTGCCACTGCTTGTGTGCGTGAGTATTTATCTGGAACAAACCGGCGCCATAGGGCCCTGGTACCGGCTGCTCAAGCAAGCGCACTAGACACTGGCTTCGGCATCCAGTTGCTCGGCACCGGCATACTGGATATCGGCGCTGCGCACGCAATTGCGGCCGGCTCGCTTGGCACGATACAGGGCTACGTCGGCGCGCTTGAACAACTGCTCCGGCAACTCTGGCCGGTACTTTT
Source organism: Simiduia sp. 21SJ11W-1 (assembly GCF_024138675.1). Taxonomy (NCBI): domain Bacteria; kingdom Pseudomonadati; phylum Pseudomonadota; class Gammaproteobacteria; order Cellvibrionales; family Cellvibrionaceae; genus Simiduia; species Simiduia sp. 21SJ11W-1. The sequence goes on from NZ_CP090959.1 coordinate 3,748,513, forward strand.
CCAACCGCTCGCTGGTGAGCCCAATACTCACGGTAATGTGTGTGGCCTGGCCCCGGTAGCGCACTTCATGTTCGGCCACCCGCGCGCGAATGCGCTCGGCCACTTTTTGTGCGCCGGCTAAATCTGTGCCCGCTAAAATAATGCTGAACTCCTCCCCGCCGTAGCGCGCGCACACATCGGTTGCGCGCGGCAGAGATTCAGTCAACAGGCCACCTAATTGACGCAGGCATTCATCACCGAAGTCGTGACCGTATTGATCGTTTATTTCTTTGAAGTGGTCGCAGTCTACTACCAGTACGGCAAGCTGCACGTGATCGCGCGAGGATAAATGGCACAGCTCATTGAGCTTTTCATCGAAGTAACGGCGATTGCTTAGGGAGGTGAGTGCATCGGTGCGGCTTTGCTTTTCAAGGGTTAATTCGTTTTTGAGTGAGCGCCAGTATTCACGGTGTTGCTGGCGCGCGAGGTTCAGCATGTAAAAGACATAGGTTGCAATTAATGCAGCCTCGCCCCAGGAGTCGAGCGCCCACACACTCACAAAAAATGAAGGCAAAATAAAGGTGAGAATATAACTGTAAGATAAGGCCTTAACCGGCGAAAAACTGTTTGAGCCGCCCGCCACCATGCCGGCACTGGAAAAGGCCATTAAAAATAAAAATTCCGCCTGCCCCATGGTGAGCGAGTATGCAAACAGGCTGCCCCAGATAATACTGTGGGCCAGCACTCCTGCATAAAGCCCCAGCTGCCACCACCGGAAGTTGGCAACAATGGCGCGACCTAAGGCACGAGAATTAACCCAGCGCAGCGCACTGGTGGCCACCAACAGCGCCATCATGGCCCAGGAAAATACCGGACGTGTTGCCATGAGTTGGGTGCTATAGCTGATTACCAGCCACAACATCGGGTAAAGCATAATGCCCGGCCTTGCCCGCTTAACCACATCGCGCCACAGCCGCAAGCGCAGTTGCAGTGAATCGTCTAGCACTGAGGAAAGCGGTTGACTGGACGCCATGGGCTGCCTGATCACCTAGCGGTTATAGCCCACACAGGGCGTGTATGGATGGCTAGAGTTTAGCAGGCATTTGGCAATTGGCAGCGAGGCTGTTTATCGGCGCGCGAGTAAACCGCAGGCCGCATTACGCAGGTTTACATGGCCTCCAGCGCTTCGGCCAGATTCTTCACTGTCACGATTTCCATGCCGGCAATTCCGCCTTTGGGGGCATTGGCTTTGGGAACTATGGCGCGCTTGAAACCGTGCTTGGCGGCCTCGCGCAGGCGCTCCTGGCCTGAGGGCACAGGGCGGATCTCGCCGGAGAGCCCCACCTCGCCAAAGGCAATCAGATCTTGCGGTAAGGGGTTGTCTCTAAAGCTTGAAACAATGGCCAACAGCAGCGCCAAATCCACACTGGTTTCGCCCACCTTTACACCGCCCACCACATTCACGAAGACATCCTGATCGCCCACCATAATGCCCCCGTGGCGGTGCAATACCGCGAGCAACATGGCCAGGCGGTTTTGATCCAGGCCCACGGCCACCCGGCGCGGATTGCCCAGTGAGGAGCCATCCACCAGCGCCTGCACTTCAACCAGTAGCGGGCGCGTGCCCTCCCACACCACCATCACAATGGAGCCCGAGGCCACGTCTTCGGCGCGCTGTAAAAAAATGGCGGAAGGGTTGGTCACCTCGCGCAGGCCCTGTTCGGTCATGGCGAACACCCCCAGCTCGTTCACAGCCCCGAAGCGGTTTTTGTTGCCGCGCAGGGTGCGGTAACGTGAGTCGTGGCTGCCCTCTAATAAAATAGAGCAGTCAATCATGTGCTCCAGCACTTTGGGCCCGGCCAACGAGCCGTCTTTGGTCACGTGGCCCACCAGCAGCAGCACCGTGCCCGTTTGCTTGGCAAAGCGCGTAAGAAATGCCGCGCTTTCCCGCACCTGGGTAACCGAGCCCGGCGCCGATTGCACATCACTCATGTGCATAACCTGAATGGAATCCACCACCATCACCCTCGGGCGCATGGCCTCGGCTTGCGCGGCAATTTGTTCGATACTGGTTTCAGACAACATAGACAGCTTATCGGCCGGCAACTGCAAGCGGCGCGCACGCATGGCCACCTGTTGTAAGGATTCCTCACCGGTGACGTAGAGCGCCGGCATGGTTTCGGCGAGCTTGCACAGGGTTTGCAGCAACAAGGTAGACTTGCCCGCACCCGGGTGGCCACCAATTAACACCACAGAACCGGGCACCAGGCCGCCGCCGAGCACGCGGTCGAACTCTTCCATGCCGCTGCTAAAGCGGGGCAAATCGTCTAGGCTTATATCTGCAAGCTTTTGAACTTTGCCGGTGGTGGCACCGGCAAAGCCACTGAATTGTTCGGCACGTGCAGATGTGGCCGGCGCTAAGCGAATTTCAACAATGGTGTTCCATGCCTGGCACTCACTGCATTGGCCCTGCCACTTGCGATAATCCGCACCGCAGTCATTACACACAAACGCCATTTTTGCCTTGGCCACATCGCCTCCAGAAATCTATCACCCGTGTGCGCGCAGTGTACCCTAAAGCGTTTGTCTGCTGGGCGCGCGGCTCCCAGGCGCCCGTGCACACAGCGGCCCGGCAATCGGGCTTTACCCTGCTGGAGGTGGTGGCGGTTCTGGTGATTGTGGGCATTTTAGCGGCGCTGGCCGTGCCCAAGTTTGCCGATTTCAGCGAGGCCGCGCGCAACAGTAAATTGCAAAATATAGGCGCAAGCTTTAAAGCAGGCGCCGATCAAGTGCATGCCTATTGGTTGGCCAAGGGCTCCCCCGGCCCGCAACTCAACATGATTAAGCTACCGCCCTCGCAGGCCGGTGGCGATTTGAGCGTGAACGCCTTTGGCTGGCCCGCCGACACCCGCGGCGTGAGCCGGACCCTGAACTCCACCAACGATTGCATAGACGTGTGGCGCGCGGTGCTGGCACCGGGTGCACCGAGCGTGTCTAACGGCACCAGTACCGATTTCCGGGCCCAGTACCTCGGCGGCAATAGCTGCCGCTACATCTTCCAGCAGGCGCCCACCAAAAGCCTGGTTTTTAACTCCAACACCGGTGCGCTAGTGGTGAATCTTTAAGGGCTTAAATGGTAAAGTAGCGCCATGACCCACTCACTCATTCCCGAACGCCCCATCTGCATCAGCCCCTCGCTGGCCGCCACCTTGGGATTAGAAGAAGCCACGCTCTTGAGCCTGCTCAACGACGCCCTTAACTTCTACCCCACCCAGGCCAGCAACGGCTACCAATGGTGCCACCTGGACGGCGATCAGGTACGCAAGCTGATGCCCTTTTGGCGCGACCACGATATCGCCCGCATTGCCAAAAGCCTGCGCGATAAAGGCGTGTTGCTGATGTCTACGGCACCCTTTCACGAAAGCCAGAGCCTGCGCTTTGCCATCAACGAGCGCAGCCAACCCACAGAGCGTTCACAGGCTGTGCCCTACCAGAGCCAAAGCCCGCTGATGCGCAACAGCGCGCCCACACCCGGCGCGCACCCCATGGCGCCGAACTGGCAACCGGGCGAAGAGGTGTATGTGCAACTGGCGCAACACAATATTCCCCAGCAGTTCGCCCGCGCCCAGATTCCTGAATTTGTGACCTACTGGCGCGATCAGGGCCAGGCCGCCCACTCCTGGAATGCCAAGTTCATTCAGCAGGTGCTGCGCAAATGGCGCGAACAGGAAACCGAGTTCAGCCGCCGCGAACAGGAAATCCCCATGACCGGCGGCTGGCGCCCCTCGAGCGATGCCATGGATGTGTTAGTGCGCCATGCCGGCATCAACCAGTGCTTTGTGGAAGATGCCATCGCCGAATTTGTGCTTTACTGGCGCGAGCGGGGTGAGTCTTCACGTACCTGGAACAGCAAGTTTATCCAGCACGTACGCCGCCAGTGGGCACGCTACCAAACCACCTTGCAGTACGATACCGAACCGCGCCCGATGGCCGCCAACTGGACGCCCTCAACAGACGTGTATGAAGTCTTGGCGCTGGCCAACATCGACCTGCACTTTGCCAAGCAACAGCTGAAAGAATTTGTTATTTATTGGCGCGACACCCACCAGCTGCACAGCTCGTGGAACACCAAATTTTTGCAACACGTAAAATATCAGTGGGCCAAGCGCCTCAACGGTAGCCGCCCAGCGCAAGGTAACGCACATGCAAGACAGCAAAACACTGCTCAATCAGGCCGAACACGCGATCGCTCAGTCAGCGAACAGCTCACAGACAGAAGCTGGGCGCTCTGACCAAACCAGCAAGCCCGGTGCCGCTCACATAGACGCCATCAACCAGGTGTTTGAGCTGTTTCGCCTGAACTACCACAACCAGTACTTTGCCGCCTTTCCCGATCTGGAATCGCTGAACCTGGCCAAGCGCCTGTGGCTGGAATCGCTCGCCGGTTTTGAGCCAGAGGTGATCTTGCGCGGCGCCAAGCGCGTGATACAGCAATCGGACTACCTGCCCACCGTGCACAAGATGCTGGTTGCCTGCGAGGGTGACAATCGCGCCCACGGGCTGCCCGATGTGCACGCAGCCTACGTTGAGGCCTGCAACGCCCCCTCGCCCAAAGCAGACCAACACTGGAGCCACCCGGCGGTGTATTTGGCGGGCAAGGCCAGCGACTGGTATTTTTTGGCGAACAACCCCGAGCGCACCGCCTTGCCGGTATTCACCGAGCACTACAAAAACTACTGCGATCAGGTGCGCAAAGGCCTGAAACTGGCCCTGCCCGAACGCAAGGCGCTACCTGAAACCATCGAGCGGCCGCTCAGCAAAGATGAAAATCTGGCGCGCCTTGATGCCCTGAAAAAGCAAATCGGCCTCGATTGAGCTAAACACCTACAATTACCTTTTTACTTCCGGAGATTCACTATGGGTCCACTGGGCAGTGGCAATTGGCTTGCCGCGTGTTTTTTGGCGTACTCCCTCACCGTTGTGGCAGTTACCGGCTGGTTGATTGGTCACCCGCTGGAAGAGCGGCGCGAGTTCCTGCGCGAGCCCGGGCTTTCACTCACCGGCGAAGGCGACGAAGAGCGGTTGACCGCACAAACGGTGTTGGCCGCCATGCAGCTGGACCCAGAGGCCACCCGCTTTAAAGATTACGCCGATCAATACCTGAGCCGCCTGAGCCTGGTGGCCAAAGACGGCTCAACCACTGCCGAACTCACCAACAGCTACGACTACCAGACCCTGCCAGACTTCGATGCAATCAGCGATATCCCCACCCGCAAAAAGGCGTTTTTTGACTACCTGCGCCCGGCCATCGAGCGCCAGAACCAGCTGATTCGCGAGCGCCGGCTGCTACTTAAGGGCATTGAAATTCGCCTGGCCCAGGGCCAAACCCTCACCGCTGCCCAGCAGCGCTACATGGCCTTGGTACGCGAGCGCTACCGGGTAGCGGAAGACGTAGACGACAGCGAGGCGGTAGCCACGCTCATGCGCCGCATGGATACCATCCCCACCTCCATGGTGCTGGCCCAGGCTGCCATCGAGTCGGCCTGGGGCCGCTCGCGCTTTGCCCGCGAGGCGAACAACCTGTTCGGCCAGTGGTGTTTCAGCCAGGGTTGTGGCGTGGTGCCCAACGACAGGCCCGAGGGCGAAACCTATGAAGTGGCAAAGTTTGCCAATGTGGAAGAAGCCATTGCCGCCTACTTTCAGAACATCAACGCCTTTCATCGCTACAGCAGCATTCGCGAAATCCGCGAGCGCGCCCGCGCCAATAACCAGCCGCTCAAAGGCTACGATATGGTGGCAGGCCTTGAGGCCTATTCCAGCCGCGGCCAGGCCTACATAGATGAATTGCGCAATTTGATTCGCTACAACAAGCTGGAAGACGCGCCCAGCAGTTAGGGCCTCGAACTGCCGGTAGATCTCAGGCGTCCTGCCCTTTGCAGCATTCGTACTTCCTGTACATCTCGCTGCTCTCGAGCGTCTTGCCCTTTGCAGCATTCGTACTTCTTGTACATCTCGCGGCTCTCGGGCGTCCTGCCCTTTGCAGCATTCGTACTTCCTGTACATCTCGCTGCTCTCGGGCGTCCTGCCCTTTGCAGCATTCGTACTTCCTGTACATCTCGCTGCTCTCGGGCGTCCTGCCCTTTGCAGCATTCGTACTTCCTGTACATCTCGCTGCTCTCGGGCGTCCTGCCCTTTGCAGCATTCGTACTTCCTGTACATCAAAAAAAACCCGGCTTTGGCCGGGTTTTTTCAGAACTCACGCTAGGCTCAGCCGGGCGTTACATTCTCAGCCTGAGGACCTTTCTGGCCCTGAGTGATTTCGAAAGTCACAGATTGACCTTCTACCAGTGTCTTGCGGCCAGTACCGTTGATCGCACGGAAGTGTACAAACACGTCCGGACCAGATTCTTGCTGCAGAAAACCGTAACCTTTTTCGTCGTTAAACCACTTAACAACGCCATTGTGCAAATCAGACATTTAAGACCTCGTCTTACTAATAAACTTTGCCAGTTCCCTTGGCGATTTCCAAACTTATCCATCCAGCAGCGCAGAGCAAGGCAAAATGTCTTTCGGCTGAGCGGCAAAACGGTAAAGCACACACATTCTAGGTGGGTCTTGACGGGAGTACAAGCACGCTGTGCCCCCTAGGGCTCCGCGGGCCAGGCGCCGTTTGACAGGGGGCGCAAGAAGGCATGGGAATACCAGAAGTAGCGCCCGCGCTCACCGCTGGGCGCGGTGCAGTTGTAGCGGCTACGCCCGGCGGGCAGGGGCGTCTTGGCCTGAAACACCCGGGTGCCGGCCTTGGTGGTGCGGCTGTCGCTCACCCCCTGGCCACTCACATAGCAGTTCACCTGGCGGGCCTGGGCCTCGGTATCAAAACCCAGCAGCAACTGCGGGCGGCTTACCGCCTGCGGCAATACGCCATCTGCCAGTGGCTCGCCTTGCTCATCGAGCAGCGCAAGCTGGTTAACCGGCAGTGGCAGCGCCTTGAGCTTCTGGCTGAAGTCTTGTGTTTTTACATAGCGCCCGCCAAAGGGGAAGCGCGGCAGCACCGGTAAATCGCGCCGGGCAGCGGCGCCCGATTGCTGGCCAAAGGCAATCCAGCCGAGCCCGTTTATCGCCGCCACCAACGCCGCATCAAACTCGCCATAGGGAAACGCCAGCACCGGCCAGCTGCGCCCGAGTTCCGCCTTCAACCGCGCATCGGCTGTGCGCAGATCGTCCAGCACCTGGGCATGCCATTGTTCGGGCGCAACCTCCTTTGGGCGGCGCACCAGATGCCCGTGGGTATGGCTGTGGTTGGCGATGGCCACCCCGGCTTCATTCAAGGTGCGCAGCTGATCCCAACTCATCACATGGCGCTGGCTTTGATCTACCGCTTCGGTACTGGCAAACACCACATAGGGCCAGCCGTAGTTTTGCAAAATCGGGTGGGCGTCGGTAAGCACCGAAGTGTAGGCATCGTCGAAGGTAATCAGTGCGGTGCGATCGGGGAAGGGTTCACCACTGTCAATGATAGCCAGCAACTCGGGCAGGCCAATCACCTTAAAACCGCTGGCTTTCAAATGGGCCATGTGTTCGGCAAAGTTGGCCGGCGAAATACTGGTAGAGGCCGGGGTAGATTCGCTCACATGGTGATACTGCAACACCACCAGCGCCTGGGCACGCGCCGCCCAGCCAAGGCAAAACGCCAAACACAGCGCGATCAAGGGTGAACGGCAAAGGGCCTGCAGGCGTGCTTTGGCAGGGTGGGCCTGAATCATGGGTGCTCCTTGAATGACTTGCGGGCTTTGCACGCTGGGTAGCCTGTGCACTTTAGCCCTATAATTGAGCCACATTCTGCCGCCAGGGTACTGCTTGTGTCCAATGTTGCGCACCCCGCTAACAGCCTATCCAATGCCACGCTCACCCCGAGCGCCAAGCGCGTGGCCAAAACCATTCTAAACGGTTTTGATGCCTACTTTGCCGACTTCCAGAATATGACGCTCGGCGCCAAGGCCCGCTTTGAAACCGCCAATTGGGCAGCGGTACAAAACACGCACATTGCGCGCATTGAACTCTATAAACAAAAGGTGCTGCAGGTGTGCCAATTGGTGCAGGGCGTCACCAGCAAAAATGTGATGGATCTTGCCCTTTGGGCGCAGGCCAGGGCGGCCTACGCACTGTTGGTTACCGATCATCGCAACTATGAAATTGCCGAAACCTTTTTTAATTCTGTGTACTGTAATTTGTTTGAGCACCAGCAAATTCACGATCGCTACTTATTTGTAAAGCCCTCCAAAAAACCCGATTTCAAGCAATTGCGCGAGTACGCCATTTACTTCAGCTACAGCGCCGAGTTCGGGCTGGAAAATCTGGTGCACAAAATTTTCGACGATTTTGAATTCTCGGTGCCCTGGGAGGATCGCGCGCGCGATATACAGCGCCTGGTGGCGGCACTTAACGACGCCCTGCAACCCTTGAACGATTTGCCCTTGAGCGAGCTTAGGGTAGATGTGCTGGAATCAATTTTTTATCGCAACAAAGGTGCCTACCTGGTGGCGCGGGCCGTGTTGGGCGATCGCATTACACCTATTCTGATTCCCTTTCAAAACAACGAGCGCGGCGGCATCTATGCCGATACCGTGCTGCTTGAGCGCGACGATGCCAGCCGGGTGTTCAGCTTCACCCGCTCGTATTTCATGGTGGATGCACCTATTCCTTCGCGCTTTGTAAAGTTTTTAAGCTCGATCATGCCGCGCAAGGATGTATCTGAGCTTTATAACGCCATCGGTTTTAACAAGCACGGTAAAACAGAGTTCTACCGCCACGTCATTGACCACATGAAACACAGCGACGATAAATTTGTTATCGCGCCGGGCATTAAAGGCATGGTGATGAGTGTATTCACGCTGCCATCCTATGACGTGGTTTTTAAAATAATTAAAGATCGCTTCGACCCGCCCAAAAAAGTGACCGAGGCCATCGTTAAAGAAAAGTACAAACTGGTATCGCGCTCAGATCGCGCCGGGCGCATGGCCGACACCCAGGAGTACCGCAATTTCATTTTCTACCGCAACCGATTCAGCCAACAACTGCTGGACGAGCTGCAACGCGTGGCGCCCTCAAAGCTCATCATCACCGGCAAGCTCGTGATCATTAAGCACCTCTATACCGAGCGGCGCATGGTGCCACTGAACATCTACCTGGATACCGCAACCCAGGCGCAAATTGACGATGTTATGGACGAATACGGCAACGCCATTAAACAGCTGGCGTGCGCCAATATTTTTACAGGTGATATGCTGCTGAAAAACTTTGGCGTAACCCGCCATGGGCGCGTGGTGTTTTACGATTATGATGAAATTTGTTTAATCACCGAGTGTGTGTTTCGCAAAATTCCAGAGCCGCGCAATGAAATAGACGAGATGTCTGACAGACCCTGGTACACAGTGGGGGAATTCGATATTTTTCCGGAGGAGTTTCGGCTGTTTTTCAGTGGTAACCCCAGCGCTCGCCAGGCATTTGAGCAGCGCCATGCCGATTTGTACGACTACCGTTTCTGGCAAGCCATTCAGGATGAATTAAATGCCGGTAAAATTAACGACACCTTTCCCTACCGCCGCCATCAGCGCTTCCCGCGGCCGGAAACCGGTGACCAATAGCATTAGCTGTTGAACTTCAACCCGATGCCGCCTGGCTCTAAGCGCACTATCACCATGTCTACCACCGGTGCATCCACCAGCATGCCCTGCACCTGGCCACGCACTTCGGTACCCACTGGCGGCAAGCCCTCGGGGTTGGCAACAATAAAAATACCGCCATCGGAAATATCGCGGGTTTCGGCCACCACATCGCCGCAGCTATCGTGCGTAATCAGCACGCGACACCGCACAGGGATGCGGGGGTATCGGCGGTTGTCTGTGCTCATAATCAAGCTCCATTCCAGCCGCCGGATGGGCGGTCAGGGTTCCAGCAGTATGCGATCCAGCCTACTGCGATAGTAAGTAATGGAGAAGCGGTTGGTACCGTCTTTCACTACCTCCAATACCAGTTCCGATTCACCCACGCTGATGAGTTCACCGCGGACTTCCTTGCTGCCGGTAACCACTGTGACGGTAGCGCCTATGTGCTCGCGCGCTTCATCAAAGCTTAACTCAACCGGCCCGCGCTCCGCGCTCTCGGGTTTGCGTTGCACTTGCAGTTGCGGCACCGGGCGCTGTTTGGGCGTCACTTTGTTAAATATAGGCGAAACTGGCGTGCCCGCTAGTTCAAGCTCTAAGCGGTCTACTACCATCTCACCCAGGGTGGCCGGGTCTGGCATGTCTTCAAACTCCAAACCCAGCACCCAGCGCGCGCTCACGCGGGTGGGTTCTGTCAGGTAGGTTTGGTAGGCCGCGCGCGCCTGCTCGGTAAGGCTCAGGCCCTGGTAGTTGAGCCGCTCTTCCATAGCGTTGATGTGGCGGCTTACCACGTCTTCGGGTGCAAGGCTGTGGTGCTCTGCGCAGAAGTTGCGCCAGGCGGCCACACCGCGGATGTCGTTGTAACTCAGGCGCACCATATCGAGAGAGCCTGCACGGCGGAAGTTAGCGGAAACATTACCAAGCCGCACCCGCCCATTCATGGTGTAGGCGCCGGGCAACTCTACATTCATGTCTACGCTGAGTTCGCGGCTGGCGGGCTGGTAGTCGTAACTGAGGGTTATGTTGCTGTCTTGGTTTAAGCCCAGCATCCAGTCTGAGGGTTGACGGGCCGGGTCCATGCAGTCTACTTCGCGCTCCAGGGTTTCCACCAGATTGCCAAGGCTCGCTGTCACACCGGTTATGCGCACGCTCATACGCTCGGGCAGGCCGCCGCCCAAGCGGCGCTGTATCAGCTCGGGCAGTGATTGCATATCCACTTCAATTTGCTGGATAAACGCGCTGAAGCCTTCGTCGTTGGGGCTCCGCAGGCTGATGCGTTTTACCACTACCTTGCCATCAAAGCCCACATCCAGGCGGTCGTAATCTGCATACACCACCGACTGTGCATCGCTGATGGCGGCATCCACGCTGTTGCGCAACTCCCACTGGAGCAACCAGCGGCCACCTATCAGTAGCGCAACCACAACCAGCAGTAACTTAAACAGTGTTTTTCCCATGTGGAACCCCTTCGCATCCTTGTGGGCCGGGCGATTGCCCGGCTACCCATGAATTGGCACAGTCTACCTTATTCGCACGCTGGCCCTGCGCTGGCCAGTTAACACTCTTTAGCTTTGGGCGTTGAGGCTGCGCTATTTACGCACTACCGACACGCTATCGACCTTCTGGAAGCCACGCGGCAGCTTGTTACCACGCCGCCCACGCTCGCCACGGTAGTGCTCTAGATCACCCGCCTTCAGGGTCAGGTGGCGCTTGCCTGAGTAGACGGTCAGCTCGTCGCCTGCGCCCAGTACCGCCAGCGCCAGCAAAAACTCCTCGCGCGCTGCCAGGCGGGCCGAGGGGATATTCATGATCTTGTTGCCCTTGCCGCGCGCAAGCTCCGGCAGTTC